>JBKDZP010000006.1:0-20177 GCA_047971315.1 Bacilli bacterium | reverse complement strand
GTCTTAGTTTGTAGTAACCTAATTTTCTTAATACTCTAAATAATGAACAAGCATGTCTAGAATAACCTTTATCGATTCTAAGCTTACCATAAAGCTCAATCATAGATATATTAGGACATCTTTTAATATAGTCTTTGCTCCATTTAATTTCTAGTTCAGTATGAGCTTTAGGGTGAGTAGAAATAGGTTTATGAGATTTATCCATCAGAGATTCCTTTGTGCCATCAAACAATTTATTCCATCTCATAAGAGAAGCTTTACTAAACTTATATCTTTTACAAACAAAAGATATAGAGTTTCCATTTCTATATAAAGAAACAGAATGAAATTTTTTATTTAAATCATGTGGATAATAACGTTGTGAATGTGATATAATTTACATAGCGATTTATTCCTTTCTATTTGGTTTGTCTTACAACTAACATTTTAGAATAATAAATAGCTTTTGTATATAGTTTGATGTCTCACATCAATTGTAACATTACAACAAATGGTTTAAACAAAAATATTAATAATTGAAAAAAACAATATAGTATAGTATAATATATTATATTAAGAGTGGAGATGAGTTATGAAATTTATAAAAAAACATAAATTATTGACTATAACAATTTTAATTATATTAATCATCGGTATTGGTGTATTTATATTTGTTAAACAATTTATGCCAGATTTAACAATAAGTGAATATGGTAAACGTTTAAATAATATAGATGATTACCCAATTAGTGAAACTGTTGTGAAAACTTTAATAAGTGACATTAATAATTTAGAAGAAGTTAGTGAAGTTAGCTATAATTTAGAAGGTAAAATCATTAATATAATAATTGATGTGAAAGATGGAGTGGAATTTACTCGTGCAAGCGAATTTGGGAATATGGTTTTAGAATATTTCGATGAAGACCAACAATCTTATTATGATTTACAAATTTATTTAACTTGTAGTGAAAATTTAGAAAATACAATATATCCTAAAATTGGATATAAACATAGAACAAGTCAAGAACTTGTTTGGACTAATTAAGGAGATATCATGAAAAAAAAGAAAATTTTAATTATTAGTATTATCTTTGTTATAATAGCTTTAATTTCATCAATTTGTTATTATATATTAACTAAAGAAGATAAAGTTTCAACACTAAATATTATTGAAAAACAATGGATTGAGGACAATAAAAATAATATTATTGATTTATCTATAGTAAACAATATACCAATATTTAATTATAATGGTGAAGGTGTAATATTTGATTTTATTAATTCAATTGAAAGTGATACAGGGCTTGAGTTTAATAAAATATCATACGAGCTTGGTAAAGAAGTAAAATCTGATTATTCATTTTCTTTAGTTAATAATATAGAGGATAATGATATATTAATTTATCAAGATAATTTTGTAATAGCAACAAGTGAAAGTATTAAATATAATGAATTAGCTGAAATTCCAAATATGACAATAGGAGTTCTTTCTAGTGATTTAGAAAATGTAAATAATTATTTAAAGGCAAATAGTAATTTAAATTATAAATCATATGAAAGTGTTAATGAATTGATTGCTGGATTAGAAAAGGATATCGATGGTATAGTACTTCCTAAGACAATTTACTTAGAATATATTATAGGAAATGATTTAAATATTGCTTATAATATATCTGATTTAAAAGTTAATTTAGTCCTACGTTTAGGTGCAACTGACAGATTAAATACAATTATTACTAAGTATTATAAAAAATGGTTTAAATCAAGTTACACAACAAGTTTTAATAATTATTTTACACAAAGTTATTATGAATTTAATGAAATATTAGATAATGCAAAGGCAACATTTAAAAGTAAGGTTTATAATTATGGCTTTATAAGTAATGCTCCATTTGATAAATTAATAAATGGTGATTTTGTAGGTATAAATAAAGAAGTAATTAGTGATTTTTCTACTATTACTGGAGTTCAAGTAAAATATAAAGAGTATTCATCAATTTCTAGTTTAATAGAAGATTTTAATTCTAATAAAATTGATATATTTTATAATACATCTAACATTAGCAACTTTGATATGGATGTAGTTGATACAATTTCTAATTCTGATGAGAAGATAGTAATTTTATCAAATATTAATCAAACTAATATAGTTAATTCTATTGCTTCTTTAACTGATTCTAAAGTTTTAGTAATAAAGGATAGCAAAATATCGAATTATTTAACTGAAAACAATATTAATTTAAAGGAATTTAGTAATTTAGATACCTTATTATCTAATTTAACAGAAAATTCCATTATAGCTTTAGATTATAGTAGTTATGAAATATATAGTAGATCATCATTAAAAAATTATCGTATTGATTATTTATTTGATTTAGCTCAAAATTATAATTTTACAATTAGAGATATTGAAGCAAATAAAGTATTTAGTAATTTTTTTAATTTTTATTTAAGTTTTTCAAATGAACAAGAATATAATGATATAATAAATTATAAATCATTTGATAAAAGTAATAAAAGTAACATGGAAAATATTTTAATTTATATAGGTATTTTAGCAATTGTAGTTTTAGTTATTTGGATAATCTCAAAATTAAAGAAAAAAGAAAAAAAGGTTAACAAAAATTTAAATAACGTAAATAAAGAAAATAAACTTAAATATATTGATATGTTAACATGTTTAAAAAATCGTAATTTTTTAAATGATTCAATGGAAAAATGGGATGAAAGTGAAATATATCCTCAAGCAATAGTTGTAATTGATTTAAACAATGTTGCGTATATAAATGATAATTATGGTCATGAAGAAGGGGATAATGTTATTACAGAAGCTGCAAATATTTTAATAAAGTCACAGATTGAAAAAAGTGAAATAATGCGTACAAATGGTAATGAATTCTTAATTTATTTAGTTGAATATGATGAAAAACAAGTTCTTTCATTTATAAAAAAATTAAGTAAAGAGTTTAAAGATTTAGCACATGGATTTGGCGCTGCTATTGGATATAGTATGATTACAGATCCTATTAAATCTGTTGATGATGCTATAAATGAAGCAACATTAGATATGCGAAGCAATAAAGAAGAAGCTAATCATTAGTTTCTTCTTTTTAAAATTAACAAAAGGTTAAATAAAAATTTAATCTTTTTCTTTTAAAATAAAGTTTATATTGGACATTATTTATACAATTTGATAAAATAAAATAGAGGGATTATATGGAAAAAATAAAATATTATTAAAAAAAAATATATGAATTAATTAATACACCACAAATGGCAATTCTTCCAGGACATCTTGCATTTTTCTTGATTTTAGCAATAGTACCAATAATTACAGTAATTGGTTTTATATGTTCAATGTTCTCAATATCTTTAGTTGATATAACAAATTTTATAGGAGAAATAATTCCAAATGAAGTTGAGGAAATATTAATACCATTTTTGTCAAATGTTCCAAATGAAACCAACATATTTATTTTTATGGCAATTGGAATATTTTTAGCAGCAAATGGAGCAAGTACTATTATTGTTGTTTCTAATTCATTGTATGATATAGAAAATAATGGATATATAAGAAGAAGAATAAAGGCTTTATTTTTGACTATTATATTAATGACAGCATTTTTTATAATTTTAATATTGCTTGCTTTTGGAAATATTATTTTTAAATTTATTTTAGATTTAAGTATCTTTAGTGATGTTTCTTCACAACTTTATTATTTATTTATTTTATTTAAGTGGCCAATAGCATTTTTAGTTGTATTATTTTTAGTTAAAGTAATGTATACTTTTGCACCAGATAAAATGATACCTAGTAAGTATGTGAATAGTGGAGCATTATTTACTACAATTTGTTGGTCTATTGTTACAGCTATATATTCATACTATGCATCAAATATAGCAAATTATAATTTATTCTACGGCAATTTATCAAATATAATTATTTTGATGATTTGGATTTATATAATTTCTTATATATTTGTAATTGGAATTGCAATAAACGTCGGAAAATATAAAAGTTATTTAGAAAAAATGAATAATAATGAAGAAATAACTAATAATAACTAATGTATATATTTGTTACCCAATATATATTTTTACAGACTACTTCAGTACCGATGTAGTTTAACTGAGAACTTATAAGTATTGGTTTCGGGTAATAAAAAAAGACTATAAAGTCTTTTTTTTGTTCAAAATTTAAAATTTTAATTATTTATTTTTATAAGCATATATTGGATAATTTAATACACAAATTATTAACCCAATAACACCAATTATAATACCAATTATTAAATCATTTTGACTAGCATCATGTACCATAATCATACTCATTCCAAATCCTAAAATTAATGAACCAATTATTCCAATAATCCAAGTAAAAATAATTTTCCAGTTAATTTCTTTTTTTGGATGACTACTTTTATAAACTGGTATAATTAATAATAGTATTATAAAACCTACTATTGAAAAAACAATACCTTGAGTAAATAAATTCCATTTTGGTATTAAACCCATACACATACCAATTGCAAAAATTAATCCTCCAACTGTACCTAAAATAATTTCTATTAATGTCTCTTTTTTCATAACTAAATCCTCCTTAAATTTTCAACATTTTTTAATCTAATTTTGGCTTCTTCAATAGTTTCACCATCTTTAGTTAAATACTTATCTACAAATGAATCTTCAATTTGTGTATATTTATCAACAACAGAGTCACTTATTTTTTTAAATCCATTTGTAATATTATTTTCAATACTATTATATCCGCCAACTACTGTATCTGCTATTTTCTTTTTAACTTTTATTAATTTAGATTTTATAATTATACCTCCTTTTTTATAATAATTTTCTTGATACATTTATATTATAAAACTTACTTGAAGGACAATTCAACCATCAATTTTATCAAATTTGTTGGATATATCAATTTGATAGATAACTATATTTATAGTATAATATTAATACATTTAGGAGGTTCTATATGAAAATTTTAAAAAAAAGAAATTCGGAAGAATTAATAGAAAAGGTTTTTATAGAATTTATACAATATAAAGAAATAAATGAAATATCAGTTACAGATATTTGCAAAAAAATAAAGTTAAATAGATCTACATTTTATGCAAATTATATAGATATTTATGATTTAGCTAAAAAAATTAAAATAAAATTAGAACAAGATATTTCTAATTTATATAAAGATGAACTAGAAAATCAATATAACAGTAATAATTTTTTGAAACTATTTGAACATATAAAAGAGAATCAATTATTTTATCGAACTTATTTTAAATTAGGATTTGATAATGAAAATTATATATTTCAATATGATATAAATCAAGCTAAATTATATTTTGATAATCAACATATTGATTATCATATAGAATTTTTCAAAAATGGATTAAATGCAATAATAAAAAAATGGTTAAAAGAAGGATGCATTGAGACTCCACAAACTATAAATGAAATAATTAGTAGTGAATATAAAACAAGAATTATAAACTAAAAAATTTAATTATGAAATATTATTTAGCTTAGTTAATTGCAAGTAGTGTAGATTAATTTATTTTCTAATTAATAATTTTAAAAAACTATTATTAAAAAAAAGAAGCATAGTTTATGCTTCTAATCAAATATTTAAGGTTTTGCCCAAACAGCAGTTTCACTAAATACTATATAATCATCCATTGTTGGTAAATCAATGGATACAGCATATGTAGAACTATTCACAAATTCGGTATAAAACATACCTGATAATAATGCCTCATTAGTAGGATTATTAAGTTTTATTTGATTTTTTGCTGTGTCACTAACAGATACACCAAATCCTTCAAAAAATGCACTTAAATCACGATCTGCTATTTTCGAAGCTGTAATTGCCATAAAGTCATTACTTGATATTTTCTTTGCATCATCAGTTGAGTAAGATGAAAATCCTAAATTATCTTTGTTAGTACTCCATAAACTTGAATTTTCCTTATAATAATTAAATAATCTAGAAGTAATGTACATTTTAGTAAATACATCATAATCACCAGTTGCATAAACAATTTGAATATATACTTGTAGCCTTTTTGATTCATTATCATAAGTTCCAGATTCTGTCCAAATTCTGTGATTTATTGAAGCTTTAGTTCCAGCTAAGAATTCACTAAGTGCTTGTTCAAATAAAGTTTTATCATACTTTAATCTTTCATATTTAAATATTTTTTGATTATTATTAATGGCAGCTTTTATCCAAACATTATATGGGAATATGTTATTTGATACTTCACTACTTCTTCCATCATAAATTTTAAGTAATCCAGTTTGTAGGTTATGTCCCATTTCATGATTTTCTCCCCAATCGGTAGGTATTATTGGACTATCAGTATCAAAAGGATTACCACTACATAAATTACCACAAGCAGATTTGACATCTGCATTAATATGTTGTCGAGTAGGTAGGGTATTAATTGTTGAACTATTATAATCAAGCAAATTATTACTTATAAAATAAGATGAAATATTTTCATTAAGTAATCCTAAATCTTCATTCTCATAGCCAGCTTGTCTATAATTTTCATAAATTAAATATTCTTTTATATCATTTAAATAAGCTGATGCATCATTATTATATTCAGCTAATGATGAAATCATATATTTTGTTAGAGAATGAATTGATGCATATGGAGTATCAATATCTGTGAAATTAAATGGTGTTGTCTTAAGTGAATTTATATATTCCTCGATACTTTCATCACTAAAATCAGTCAAAGTAGGGTATGATAAAACATTACTTATTTCAATTTCAATTTCAATATTGTCTGCTTTAGCTCCAGTAATGATATAAATGTTACCTCCATGTGGAGTAGAAAACTCATATTCACTACCACTTTTAATTTCAAATGATGAACTAGTTATATTAAATGGCCTAGAATAAGATGAACCACTATCCCAAATTCTACTGCTACCATTTCTTTGAAAATTAAATCTTATACTTGTTGTTGTACTACTATCATCAGTTCTTTTAATTGTAATCTTTTGCCCTGGTTTTACATAATAACCAGTTGTTTGAACTTCAGAATTACTATAAGGTGTAAGTTTAATAGTAGCTGTTTCTAAATCATAAGTATTTATTACATCTAGATTAGAACCAAAATTTCCTAGATCATTTTGAGCTTCATTTGTATCTCTTGCATAATTAACTAAATTATCAGCAAAATAAGCTCTATAAAATGTACTACTATTTGTAGTTTTGTGATTCATAGGAAATACAACTTCACTTCTAAATTTATCTGCTAAAAGTAACATAGTTTTTAAAACTGTTTGATTAGTATCAAATATATTTATATTTTTATTGTCATTAAAATTTATAATTTCACTATAGTTTTCTAATTTATTAGTAAGAAGAGAACTTAATGTTTCACCACTAACATCTAATAATTTATCAAAATCACAAGATGTTTTACTAACGCTAGTTGTACACGCACTACTTATATTAGTTAGTTCTAATTTATTATTTATTAAAATATCTATCATTTTATTAATGTCACTACTTTGATTAATGAAGGTTGAACATTGACTTTCAATACTATCAAATTGATTTACTGTAGAAGTTCCGTACCATCCACTTTCAATATCAAACATTGTATATGTTCCAGAATTCCAATATCTATTTCTGTTATATAGAGCAATGATAGGTTTATTGTATTCCTTAGCTTTATTTATTATATATTCAGTAGGTTCAGTATAAAAAATCAAATCAAAATTTCCATTTTCTAAATCACTACTTGAAGTAGTGAAATTTATATTATAAGTAATTCCTTTTTTATTCAGATAATCAATAACATCTGATTTCCTAACGTTTTTAGTATCAATGTAAATAGTTTTTCCACTCATAAAGAAATTAAAATCACCAGTTAATGTGTAGACTATTTCTTCTGAAAGAGAAGAATTATAAAAATCAGTACTATTATATATTGCAGCATCAAATAAATTTACTCCACTAACAAAGTATGATGAATTTTCAAATTCTCCAAAATATCCATATGAAACATTTCCACGTGAAAGTACTGGAATATGATTTTCATTTACTGAATAAAGATAAGTAACCCAGTATGAACTTTCATCTAAAGCTATTTCATTATAATTATCACCATAAACAGAATTTAAAGTACTTATACATTTATTTTGAATTTTAGCAGTAGAATAATTAGTAAAATCAATTATTTCTGTGTAACTAATATTTGATGCATCTTCATTTTCAATAGCATCTTCAATATTAGATTGATCAATTTTTAAATTAAATGAAATGTGTATAGTTTGTTCATTTGATTTAGCAGTAATAATAATATTTTCATAACTTCCTATATCATCATAATCAGGTGTTCCATATAATCTACCAGTAGAGTAGTTAAAATTTAAAAAATTTGGTTTATTTGAAATATAATATTCAATTTCTGTATCTTCAACTAAAATTTCAGCATTTGGAATATAACTATATATTTCCTTTGATTTAGTTAAAGTATTTGGTTCGTTAGTAATTGTAAAATAAACAATATCAGGTATTTCTTCAGGTTCAGTTAAATCATCATCAGTACTGTTGGCATCATCTTCAGTTGAATCGTTATCAGTACTGTTTGTATCATCTTCAGTTGAATCATTATCAGTACTGTTTGTATCATCTTCAGTTGAATCATTATCAGTACTGTTTGTATCATCTTCAGTTGAAACATTATTATTACTATTAGAAGATTCACTACTATTATCCGTATTAGTCGAATTATTTTCACTTGTATTATTATTGTTACTTGTAGAGTTATTTGAATTTTCACTAGAATTATTAGTGTTATCAGTAGAATCATTTATACCTAATTTTTCATTTAAAATTGATTGTGAATCATTACTTAAATATTTATATAATTCATCTTTATAACTACTGTTATTTTTGATTAGTTCAAATGCAAATGAATCGATTTCCACATTTTTATCAAGTAATTTTTTTAAATAATATTTATTACTAATTTTTAATGAATTATATATTAACTTATTCCCATATAAATAACCTTTGTTATATAAAATATCAAAACATTTTTTAGAATCATTTTTAATAGCTATTTCAATAGCTGTATCATTACTAATATCATCAATTAATTTAATTGTAATATCTTTATTTAATAAATAAGATAATATTTTATCCGCATCTTTTATTATAGTATAATTCATTACATAATTATAATCAATTTCACCAACATTATTTTCATAGTCCTTAAAACCATCCAAATTATTATTTTGAATTAATTTAAGTAAATTATCACTATTATAAATATCCGATTTATTTCCACTTACTTTAATAATTACAACTAAAACTGCAATAAAACAAAGTAGTGCTAAAAATATTTTTTTTTTCATAAATATCCCCACTAACTAATATGTGTCTATTATAACATATTATTAAAGTTAAATAAATAAAAATATGGTATAATTGAAGAGGATTGGAGAATAAATATGGCATTTGATTATAAAAAAGAATATAAGCAGCATTATATACCAAAAATTAAACCAAGTATTGTTGATATTCCAATAATGAATTATATGATAATTAGAGGAAAAGGTGATCCAAATAATGAAATAGGTGAATATAAAAAAAGTATACCACTTTTATATACAGTAGCCTATACATTAAAAATGAGTTATAGAAGTACATATAAAATAAAAAACTTTTTCGAATATGTTGTTCCACCATTAGAAGGATTTTGGTGGCAAGAAGGAATAAAAGGAGTAGATTACAGTCAAAAAGATAAATTTGAATTTATATCTATGATTAGATTACCAGAATTCATTACAAAAAATGACTTAGAATGGGCAAAAGAAGAATCAACAAAAAAGAAAAATCAAGATTTCTCAAAAATAGAATTTTTTACTTATGATGAAGGTTTATGTGTTCAATGTATGCATATTGGACATTATGATGATGAACCTGTAACAGTAAAAAAAATGCATGACTATGCTTTAGAAAACGGATATAAATTAGATATTAGTGAAAAAAGATTTCATCATGAAATTTATATTAGTGATCCTAGAAAATCTGAAATATCAAAATTGAAAACAGTAGTAAGACATCCAATTAAAAAATTATAAATTAATGTATTTAATTAAATAATTTTTATTAAATCAAATAATTTTATTAAATTAAATAAGAATAAAATTGAACTAATAATTTTTATTAGTTCAATTATAATAATTTGTTTAATTACTATTCTTTATAAATTAAATATAATTGAACATAAATCATATAGTAATGATTATTTCACTTACTACTAATATATATGAAATAGAAAATTGGCAAGCTGGTGATATTGTAATATTTAAAGGACATATTGCAATAGTCTTAGATAAAAGAAATAAAAATGGAGTTCTATTTATCATCCATCATTTAGGAATTTATCAAATAAGATACGAAGAAGATATATTAGAAAATAAAAATGATATTATTGGACATTATAGAATAAGTTAAAAAAGGAGGATTTATTAAAGGAATAATTTTAGCAGGAGGTAGTGGAACAAGACTGTATCCTATTACTGAAGCAACAAGTAAACAACTAACAGCCATTTATGATAAACCAATGATTTTTTATCCATTATCTACATTAATGAGTGCTGGAATAAGAGATATACTTATAATAACAACAAAAGAAGATCAAGAAGGATTTAAAAGATTATTAAAAGATGGTACTGAATTTGGAATAAATATAGAATATATGATTCAACCATCCCCAGATGGTTTAGTACAAGCATTTACTTTAGGAGAAGAATTTATTGGAAGTGAACCAGTAGCTATGGTATTAGGAGATAATATTTTTTATGGTGCTGGAATAGTTGATAAACTAAAACAAGCTGCAGAAGATGCAAAAAATGGAATTGCTACAATATTTGGATATCAAGTAAAAGATCCCCAACGTTTTGGAATAATGGAACTTGACTACAATAATAAAGTAATTGGTGTAGAAGAAAAACCAACAAATCAAAAAAGTGATTATGAAATTACTGGATTATATTTTTATCCTAAACAAGTTTGTAACATTGCTAAAACAATTCAACCATCAGTTAGAGGTGAATTAGAAATAACTGATTTGAATAATATATATTTAAATCAAGGAATTCTAAAAGCACAATTATTAAATGATGGATATATATGGTTTGATACTGGAACATTTGAAAGTATGAATGATGCATCAAATTTTGTAAGATCAACTCAAATACAAGGAAATAGAGTAATATGTTCACCAGAAGTAATTGCCTATAATAATAATTGGTTAACTAAAGAAACACTAAGTAAAAGAGCAGAATTACTTAAAAAAAATACTTATGGTAAATATCTAAACGAAATATTAAGAAAGTAGGATTTAAAGATGGAAATAATAAAAACAGAATTATTGGATTGTTATATTTTAAAACCACAAAGATTTGGAGATGAAATAGGATAATTTGAAGCTTTTTATATTAAAGAAGAACTTGAAAAAAACGGACTTGGAAACATATTTTCAAATATAGTTCAAACAAATAGATCTTTAAGTGCAAAAGGAATAGTTAGAGGACTACACTTTCAAAAAGATCCAAAATGTCAAGCAAAAATAGTAGAATGTTTACAAGGAGCAGTACTAGATGTTGTAGTTGATATTAGAAACGATTCAAAAACATATGGAAAATGGACAAGTGTATTACTTACTCCTGAAAAGGGGAATCAACTTTTAGTACCAAAAGGATTCGCACATGGTTTTGTAAGTTTAAAAGATAATACATTGTTTCAATATTTAGTTGATAATGAGTATTCAAAAGAACTAGAAGGTGGGATTTTATGGAATGATCCTGATTTAAATATTGATTGGCAGTTTGAAAAATATAACATTACAAATCCAATATTATCAGAAAAAGATCAAAATCATCTTCCTCTTAAAGAAAGTAATTTAACATTTAAAAGAGGTGACAATTAATGAAATCATTAATAACAGGATTTAAAGGTCAATTAGGATATGATATAAAAAGAGAACTAATAAAAAGAGGTTTTAATAACATAATTGCACTTGATAAAGAAGAAATGGATATTACAAATAAGGAAAATGTATTTGATGTTATATTAAAAGAAAATCCAGATGTAATTTTTCATTGTGCAGCATGGACAAATGTCGAAAAAGCTGAAGAATTAGAAGAGTTAGTATATAATGTTAATGTTAGTGGTACAAAATATATAACAGAAGCAGCTGAAAGAATAAATGCTAAAATAATATATATAAGTACTGATTATATATTTGATGGAACAAAAGATGGATTATATGAAATAGATGATATACCAAATCCAATAAGTGTTTATGGTAAAACAAAATATTTAGGTGAACAAGAAGTTATGAAGTATGATAAACACTTTATTGTAAGAATTTCATGGGTATTTGGAATAAATGGTTCTAATTTCATCAAAACAATGTTGAAACTTTCACAAAAAACAACAGAATTAAATATAGTAGGAGATCAACATGGAAGTCCAACATACACTCTGGATTTAGCTAGATTATTAGTAGATATGTCACAAACAACAAAATATGGAACATACCATGCAACAAATGAAGAATATTGTAGTTGGGTAGAATTTGCTAAATACATATTTGAAATTAATAATATAAATGTAAAAGTAAATTCGATTAAAACAAGTGAGTATCCAACAAAAGCATTTAGACCACTAAACTCAAAACTAAGTAAAAAATCATTGACAGAAAATAATTTTGAGCAACTTCCATCTTGGAAAGATGCAGTAGAAAGATTTCAAATAGAATTAGAAAAAGAGGTAAATTTATGAAAATGTTAGTAACAGGTGGAGCGGGATTTATTGGTAGTAATTTTATGCATTATATGGTAAACAAATATCCAACATATAACTTTGTATGTTTAGATGCACTTACATACGCAGGAAACTATAATAATATAAAAATACTAGAAAACAAAAGTAATTTTAAATTTGTAAAAGGAGATATTACAAATAAGGAATTTATAGATGAATTATTCAAAAAAGAACAATTTGAAGTTGTAGTTAATTTTGCAGCTGAAAGTCATGTTGATAATTCAATAAAAAATCCTATTATATTTTTAACTACAAATATTATTGGTACAGGAGTACTTATGGATGCATCAAGAAAATATAATATTAAAAGATTTCATCAAGTATCAACAGATGAAGTTTATGGTGACCTACCATTAGAAAAAAAAGAACTATTATTTACAGAACAAACACCACTACATACATCAAGCCCTTACTCATCATCAAAAGCAGGTGCAGACCTTCTAGTTGGATCGTATTATAGAACATATGGATTACCAATTACAATTTCTCGTTGTTCAAATAACTATGGACCATATCAATTTCCAGAAAAATTAATACCAGTAGTTATTAGTAAAGCTTTAAACAATGAACAAATTCCAGTATATGGTAATGGTGAAAATATCAGAGATTGGATTCATGTAATTGACCATAATATTGGAGTAGATAAAATAATTCATGAAGGAATAGTTGGCGAAGTTTATAATTTAGGTGGTAGAAGTGAAAGAACTAATTTAGAAATAGTAAAAACTATTTTAAAACAACTTGGTAAATCAGATGAATTAATAACTTACGTAACTGATAGACCAGGTCATGACTTAAGATATGCTATTGATTCATCAAAATCTGAAATTGAATTAAATTGGGACAGAACTTATACTTTTGAAGATGGTATCAAAGAAACAATCGATTGGTATGTTAATAATCAAGATTGGATAAATGATATTAAATCAGGAAACTATGAAACTGCCTATAAAGATTAATTTAAATATATTTTAAAACAAAATGTTAAAAATTTAGTAAAAGTAAAACAATCAAAAATGATTGTTTTTTATAATATACTTTACAAATAACTAATGTTTTTAATTGATATAATAAAAAGAATATGTTAGAATTATAATAGAAAGACTAAAATAGGAGGAATAGTTATGATTAATTATACAATAAATGGAGTAAAAGAAAATGCATCAATAGTTTTTATATATGAAAGCAACAATAGTAAATACATGACTACAACGAAAAATGAACAAGAAAATGACTATATAAAATTATATTCGTATAAAATAAAAGAAGAAGAAAAAATTTTATTAGACAAATATCCAACTGAAGAAGAAAAAACTGAATTAAAAGAAGTCATGAAAAATATTTCTCATGAAGATGATCAAAATGTAAAAGTTGGGAATCTAGATTTAACTAAACAAATTGAAGTTATAGGTAATCCTAAAGTATTAATTGTTAAAACAAATATAAAAGAAACTCTTGAATCTTGGTATAATAAAAATAAAATAAAACAAGAAATAAAAATTGATAAAGTAGTTGAAGTAATGGATGAAATAAAAGCAAGTAGAAAAAATATAAAAGAAACGGATAGTTTAAAAACAGAACAAGAAATTAATAATAAAGAAGAAATTAATCCTATATTAAATACATCTGTTGTAAAAGAAGAATTTATGTCAAAAATAAGTGAATTATTTGATAATTTTGAAAAAGCAAATATAGAAAAAACTAGTCAGATGATAACTAAGTTTACTGAAACAACAAAAAATACTCTTGCTCAAATTCATAATGAAAATTTAAAATTAGTTGAAGAAAATGCTAAATTAAGAAAAGAAAATGCAGAACTAATAGAATTTACCGAAAGTCAAAGTAATATAATCGCAAAAATAACAGATGGACAAGTAACAACTAATGGACAAACAGATAAAACTTACACTAAAACAAATGGAATTAATATTATTTCAGATGAAAATCAAATTAAAATTGCAGCATAAAATATTGTAAATAAATAAAAATAGTGTATTATGTAAGTGGGTGGTCAAATGTTTTATATATGGCTGACAATTATAATAATATTGTCAGTTATTGAAGTAACAACTATTAATATTGTTACAATATGGTATGTTATAAGTGGTATTTTAGTACTTATCGCATCATTTTTTATAGATAGTTTTTTAATTCAATTTGGAATATTTGTTATTTTGGGAACTTTATTATTATTTACTACCAGACCAATTTTAACTAAATTACTAGAACCAATTAAACAACCTACTAATTTAGATAGAATTATTGGTATGAAAGGAATAGTTACAGAAAAAATTACTAGAGAAACATCAGGTGAAGTAAAAGTTGATGGAAAAAGATGGACTGCTATTTCAGAATTGAATTCAATAGAAAAAGAAGAAATTGTAATAATAAAATCTATTGAAGGAATTAAAGTAATAGTAGTAAAGGAGGATTAAAATGGATATATTAATAATTTTATTGGTATTAGTAGTCTTAATTGTAATACCGAACATTAAAATAGTACCTCAAGCAAAAGCTTATGTACTAGAAAGACTAGGATCTTATTATGGAACATGGGGAAATGGGTTACATGTTAAAATACCATTTCTAGATAGAATATCTTCAATTGTGACTTTAAAAGAAATAGTAAAAGATTTTCCACCACAACCAGTAATTACGAAAGACAATGTAACAATGCAAATAGATACTGTTGTTTATTATCAAATAACAGATGCAAAATTATATACATATGGAGTAGAAAATCCAATAAATGCAATTGAAAATTTAACTGCAACGACACTACGTAATATTATAGGAGATTTAGAATTAGATCAAACTCTAACTTCTAGAGATACTATTAATACTACGATGCGTGCAATTTTAGATGAAGCAACAGATCCATGGGGAATAAAAGTTAATAGAGTGGAAGTTAAAAATATAATTCCACCAAAAGATATACAAGAAGCAATGGAAAAACAAATGCGTGCTGAACGCGAAAGAAGAGAAAAAATTCTTCAAGCTGAAGGTGAAAAAAAATCTTCTGTTCTAATAGCTGAAGGTGAAAAAGAAAGTGCAATATTAAGAGCTGAAGCAAGCAAAGAATCACAAATTAGAATAGCAGAGGGTGAAGCAGAAGCAATTCTTAAAATTAAAGAAGCAGAAGCAACTGGTATTAAATTACTAAAAGATGCTAAAATAGACGAAGGTGTTTTAACATTGAAAAGTTTGGAATCTCTAGTTAAATTAGCTGATGGTCAAGCAACAAAAATAATAATTCCTTCAAATTTACAAAATATAGCAACGCTAGGTTCAACATTAAAAGAAATGTTAAATGATAAAAAATAAGCTCAAACGAGCTTTTTTTAATATCTATTAATAGTGACTTTTTTATTTTCAATTATTATAAAGCCTTCGTTTTTTAATTTTTTTAGTTCTCTCATCATTGAACTTCTGTCAACTGCAATAAAATCAGCAAGTGAAGTTAAAGATAATTGCAAATTAAAAGTATTTTTTCCTTTTTTTGAACACTCAATTTCAAAATATTTGATTAATTTATCTCTAATTGATCTTTGAGTTAAAATATCTAATCTATTATTTAATTTACTTTTTTTAAAAGCTAAAATAAATAACATATTGTAAACAACATTATAAGCATCATTGTTTTGTTTTATAATTATTGATAATATTTCATCTAAGTTAAAAAAAATCAACTCTGAATCTTCAACAGTTATTAAAGATAAATTCTCATCATCAATAGAAGAAAAAATACTGCCAAATAAATCATTTTCTTCTAAACACTCGACAATTTCAAGATTTCCATTTATATCATATTTAATCAAATTAGCCTTTCCTTTTACAATTAATCCAAATTCACTTAATTTAGACATATTAGATAAAACTGTTCTATCTTTTCTAAAAGAAATAGATTTTCCATTATATGATTTGATTATCTTACTAATATTTAAATCACTAATGTTATCAAAAAAATTTATTTTTTTCATCTTATCACAACTTTCTAACTAATTTAATTATATTTCAAAATAGTTGCAAATGCAACAAATATATTTTTTAAAAAGTTATATACTTGTATCAAGATATGGAGGATTGAAAAATGAAAATTGTAAAACGTGATGGAAGAAAAGTAGACTATGATAGTTCAAAAATTGAACTGGCAATAACAAAAGCTAATTTAGATGTTAGCGATGATGAAAAAGCAAGTAAAATTCAAATTACTAATATTATAAAATATATAGAAGGTCTAAATAAAAAAGAATTAAAAGTTGAAGAAATTCAAGATATAGTTGAAAAAAGACTTATGGAAATAGGTAAAGTTGAGTTATCAAAAAAATATATAATTTACAGATATACAAGAGCATTAATTAGAAAAGCTAATACAACTGATGATTCAATACTTAAATTAATTAGATATGATAATAAAGAATTGATGGAAGAAAATTCAAACAAAGATGCTTTTATTGTATCTACTCAAAGAGATTTAATAGCTGGTGAAGTATCAAAAGATTTAACAAAAAGAATCTTACTCCCAGAAAAAATAGTTAAAGCTCATGAAGATGGCCTTTTACATTTTCATGACATGGATTATTTTCTACAACCATTATTTAATTGTTGTTTAATTAATATGGGTGATATGCTTGATAACGGAACTGTAATGAACAATAAGTTAATTGAATCACCAAAAAGTTTTCAAGTTGCTTGTACAGTAATTACTCAAATAATTGCATCTGTAGCTTCAAGTCAGTATGGTGGGCAATCCGTTGATATTAAACATCTTGGTAAATATTTAAATAAAAGCAGAGAAAAATTTAAAAAACAAGCAAAAGAAATTCAAGGATTAACCGATGAACAAATTGATGAAATAATCAATCAAAGAATAAAAGTAGAATTAGCAGCAGGTGTTCAAACAATTCAATATCAAATTAATACTTTAATGACTACTAATGGACAATCTCCTTTTGTAACTTTATTTTTAAATTTAGATAAAGATGATCTTTATATTAATGAAACAGCATTAATTATTGAAGAAATATTAAAACAACGAATTCAAGGTATAAAAAATGAAAAGGGTGTATATATAACACCAGCATTTCCAAAACTTGTTTATGTACTTGATGAACATAATGCATTTAAAGGTGGAAAATTTGATTATTTAACTGAATTAGCAGTGAAATGTTCTTCTAAAAGATTGTATCCAGATTATATTTCAGCTAAAAAAATGCGTGAAAATTATGAAGGACAAGTATTTAGTCCAATGGGATGTAGATCATTTTTATCTCCTTGGAAAGATGAAAAAGGAAATTATAAATTTGAAGGAAGATTTAATCAAGGTGTTGTCAGTTTAAATTTACCACAAATTGGTATACTATCTGATAATGATGAAGATAAATTTTGGTCTATTTTAGATGAAAGATTAGACTTATGTTATGAAGCTTTAATGTGCAGACATCATGCTTTACTTGGTGTAATATCAGATGTTTCACCTGTACATTGGCAATATGGTGCAATAGCTCGTTTAAAATCAGGAGAAAAAATAGATAAATACTTTAAAGATGGTTATTCTACAATTTCATTAGGGTATATTGGTATTTATGAAACTACTAAATTGGTTAAGGGTGTGACTCATACTTCCAAAGAAGGTGAAAAATTCGCACTAAAAATTATGAATAAACTAAGAGATACTTGTGAAAAATGGAAAAAAGAAACTGGAATTGGATTTGGAGTATATGGTACTCCAGCTGAATCTTTATGTTATAGATTTGCAAGAATAGATAAAGAAAAATTTGGAAATATTAAGGATGTAACCGATAAAGGATATTATACAAATTCATACCATGTTGATGTTAGAGAAAAAATTGATGCTTTTACTAAGTTAAGTTTTGAAAATCAATTTCAACAAGTTTCATCTGGAGGATGTATTTCCTATATTGAAATTCCTAATATGTCACATAATTTAAAAGCTTTAAAATCTATGGTAGAGTTTATATATGAAAATATACAATATGCTGAATTTAATACAAAATCTGATTACTGTCATATATGTGAATTTAGTGGTGAAATTAAAATTAATGATAATTTAGAATGGGAATGTCCAGAATGTGGAAATAAAGACAAAAATAAAATGAATGTTACTAGAAGAACATGTGGATATTTAGGTGAAAATTTTTGGAATGAAGGTAAAACAAAGGAAATTAAATCAAGAGTAGTACATCTATGAGATATATGACTATAAAAAAGTATGATATAGCTAATGGACCCGGAGTTAGAGTTTCTGTATTCGCAGCAGGTTGTCATCATGCATGTAAGGGCTGCTTTAACTTTGAAGCATGGGATTTTAATGCTGGTGAAAAATTTGAAGAAAAAGAAATAAAAGAAGTAATAGAAGCTTTGAATTATAGTTATATCGATGGACTTAGTTTACTAGGTGGAGAACCTTTAGAACTGGTTAATGCTAAAGGGTTCTTATCTTTAGTAAAAAAAGTAAAAGAAAATTATCCTAATAAAACAGTTTGGATGTATACAGGGTATTTATTTGATAAAGAAGTTATTAATAATTTAAGCAATAAAAGTACTAACATTAGTGAATTGATTAGTTTAGTTGATGTAGTTGTTGATGGTAGATTTGATATTGATTTAGTATCGTCAAAATTAGCATTTAAAGGTTCTTCTAATCAAAGAATTATTGATGTAAAAAAAACATTAGAAAAAGGTGAAATTGTATTACATCCTTTAAATGATGTTAAAATTGGTGGTAGTGAATTAGAACAAATTTTATTAAATAATAAAATTAATAAAGATATAATTACTGTATAAAATAATTTAACAATATGTTTTATTTGATAAATAGTGTTTGTGAGTTCCAAACTTAGATAAATGAATACAAATATGGGGAGTTCATATTGAACTCTTTTTTTTCTATAATTTTATAGGATTCAATAATCCCTTTATTAACATTATTCTCATTTTTAAATGGGTATATTTTTTATAACAACAGGAAGTAAGCTTTATTTGTTTAATTGGATTAATAGCATAATTTTCTTCTTGTTTTATCTAAATCATTTTTAACTAAAATAATAATATTTTTCATAGGAAATGATAGTCTATTAAAAATAAATAGTAAGTATATTTTATTAAATAGAAACAATAATATAAATAGTATTTTTAATATAAAGTAGAATTGAATGAGTAAAATTACAAAACACTAATAATTGAAGAAATAATATTGAAATATTGATGAAAATAGATTATTATCTTATAAAGATAGGAGTAGTAAAATGAAGTATTCAAATTTTAAACAACAAGGTTTTACATTAATAGAGTTATTAGCTGT
>JBKDZP010000005.1:0-22405 GCA_047971315.1 Bacilli bacterium | reverse complement strand
TCATTCCCTGAAATAAGGTGATAATGGAATGTGAAATGGTTACACTCTGCTCTACATTAATTCTCTTGTTATCAATACAGACAATATCCTTTGTCCAAGAACCGATATCAGCAACGACATATCTCCCTTCCATGTTTGAAATGCGATCTGCAATTGCCGCAAAACACTGGGGATAACAGATGACCTTTTGGATAACAATCGTAAATTCCTGTCCTTCAAATTCGAATGCAATAAGTCCTGATCTTGTCAGGTAATCAACCAGATTTACCTGCTCCTCCCCAAATCGTTTGAATGGAACTCCTACACCTAACACTACTTTTGCAAACTTCTCAATCCCTCTTGTTTTCAGTTCTTTTGCAATTGCAGCCAGTGTAAGGATAAAATAGTTATCATTTTCTGTTTTGTCCTCATTTACTGTCATTCGGCTACCACCAATCACATTATAGTTACCATCGTAGTAAAGGCTGTTTTCTAAGACTGGTGGTTTCCCACTTATCCTCGCTACTCCATTACTAATTATGTGATGGTAGGTCTTAATCAAGCTAAAACCATGATCGATACCGATAACAACTGGCTGATATTTCCCTGCATTACTTGTTTCGTACATATGTTGTACCTTCCTTTCTGCCCTTTGGCTATTGTGTTTTACAAATAAAAAGATACAAAAAAATCACCCTACCCACATTGAATGTGAATTGAGTGATTTTTGAATGCTTTTAAATAAGCGCCTAATAATAGGGGTGGATTTCAAACACCGCTTTTTATCTTTATTATTGTTATCAGGAAATGCGAACATTTTACTCTGTTTCCCCAAATAGTCATTATGAGTTCAAAAAGAGTCTTAGTCGATTAGTCGCTTTCTGCAACTGTAATTACCGTACCGATACTGATACCGGTTTTAAGAAAAATAACTGGCTATTAGTATTAAAAGATTCTACTTCTGCAATGATATGAACATTAGTCCCAGCAGTAACCTGATCTTGATTACCATAGTCTATTTCATACGTTGCTATGTCTTCAAATTTAAACGTAGGACCAATTTGATGATTTTCATCATAATCACCTGCACTAACTAGCATCTCATATCGTGTTTTATAGCTTTCGTGATTTGTCAAATAATCAATACTTCCATCAAATTCAATTGTTCTTCCATTATATTTACTTGCGAAATCTACATAACTAGGATCTGACTCTGCTTTCATGGAAAGTATCGCTGCTAATTCTGGACAATTATCAACCGTAAGATTATCTTCTATCATTGATTCTGACTGTTCTGAATCCTGTGTAATTCCTTGTGTTTCTGTGCTTTCATCACTCTTTTTAGAAGGGTCATCATCTTCTTTCATGTGATAAGTAATGACTATTGGGACATCTTGTTTAAAGATGGCACCTTGTTCATAATCTTTTTTGCCATCAATCGATACGTTTTCCACTTCACCTTCATCAGTCCAACCCAATACAATATCATATTGGATTTTAGTCGAAATATTAGTGAATCCAACAGAAGAAAGCTCTTTTTCTACATCTTCGTAATTTTTGTACTTATATGATGATGCTGAAGAAGGCACTGCGATTTCACCCTCACCAACAATTTTGCTTCCAAGGAACGATTTAACATCATTGTATTCACAATTTTCGTTCTCAGCAGTGAAAGCAACGAAGGTAGGGTTTTTCCAGTAAGAACCATTATTAGGGTCTTGTGTGGTGATCGTAAATGAAGTATGTTCGTTATCTGTCCATTCAAAATCAGTATCAGTATTATTTGGATTTATGACACACATATCGTATCCATATAAGAACTTATCAGCCGAGCTAGATCTAGTCCACACTTCTATTTTTACAAGATTTTCTGTTAATGGGATTGCACGATATAGATGCCAATCATCATTCTTGTACGAGTAACAAATGATATTTTCATCATAATCGGAACCTTTATTCTTGTCGCTATCATTTATGTTTATAGTGAATAAGACTGTCTTTGACTTATTTAATCTGCTATTTTCCTTATCTTGAAGTGTCATATAAAAAGCAGTATGATCCTCATCAATCCAAGAAAAGCCATTTTCAATATCATTGATTTTGAATGTGCCAATATCATGATCATATTTAACAGATTTTGATGAAGATAACGTTTTTTGCCAACTTTCAATTTTCACAAGAGAATCCGAAATAGCTGTAGCAATGTAGACATTCCACTCATCACTCATATATGCATACTGAGAATCTTTTTCAATCGTGAAACTAGTTTCGGTAGTTACAGATCCTTCATTGCTAGCAGATTAGCTTTTTGACGGAACACCTGGTGCTGTTTGAACCGTTGTGTTATTCAATGATGTTGATGGATTTGTTTTTATAACATTCCCCCATGAATAACTCTTAATATTCAATATTGTAAATAAAATTGCTGCAGCTAACACCACATATTTTGCCCAATTATTTGGAGATTTTATTACTTCTTTGTTCATCAGTATAGCAACAACAACAAGTGTAATCTGTACTAATGAAATGATACCTGCAATTGTTTTCCCCGAAAGAAATCCTGCTAAAGCGAGTATTGCAAAGACAGTAATTGAAACAGCTACGACTTTCCCGAAGATGCTCAAACAATTCCAATACTCAATTCCCTTTTCCTTAAGATTATCAGCAATGGATTTTTTTTCGCTTTGTGTATTTGATTTAGATATCTTCACATCTTTACTTGTCTTGCTACCTTTTCCAATGCTATTATTACTTATATTCTGCTCATGAACCTCATTTGAATGATGCTTGATTTTTTCCCCGCAGAATGAACAGAATTTTGTGTCTTCCGTTAATTCAGCACCGCATTTTGGACATTTCATTTTCTAATCCCCCTCATTGTATTGTTGGCGGAATCGGCGGGATAATACTATTAAACACTTCCTTCAGTTCATCAACCGACTCTGCTTTTGCCCATTCGTTCATTCCTTGTCTCCATACAAGACTTTCTTTTTTAAGCGTCCCTGTTTGCACCATTTGTGCAAGTGTTGACATATTATATGGTCCTGTTGCCTGTCCATTCATAGCAACATGATACGAAAACGCTGGAATTGGTGGTGTAACAGCTCCAGAAACAGATTGAATGCCTGAACCTTGCATCATATTATTCATTGTACCAGCAATATTCTGACCTATAGCTCCACCTACTGCCATGCTTGCCATCATTGCCGCTGGATTAAACCCCGTTCCATTCTCTCCAAAATTGACTCCTCCAGCACCATTTTCACCCATTTTTCCTAAAGCATTTGCACCCGCAACTCCAACCTGTGTCTGTGCTTCAGTTTGATAAGCTGCAAAATTAGATGTCTGTGTTTGTTTGTGTTGAGCGTATTGCCCTTCTTCACGCTGAACTCGGAGAGTTTCCTGATAATTTTCAACCTCAATTCGCTGTCTATCATGTATATTCTTTACATTTGCTTCTGTCTGTGCTTGCACTGTTGCTGTGGTAACATTTTGTGTGACTGACATCAATTGAGCGTACCCACTACTTGCTTTATCAATCTCAATTGCACCTATATCCACACCTGACACATCAATGCCGAAATTCTCTTTTAATCGCTCGCTAATATCATATTCAATGATATCATTTATCTGCGAAATCTTGCTTTCAATTTGTATAACAGGAATATCATTTGCGGCAGGAGCATTTGTAACAGCATCTTTTACATAGCGAGCAACTGCATCTCGTACTTGCATTTGAAATTCATCAAGACTAAATCCAATAAGTTTATGCAGCTTAATAAATTCACGATACTCATTGATTTTAAAGCTAACAGTTCCTCTAACTGCTACTGGAACTCCATAATCATTAAATCTCGGATCATAAACATCAAAATAAGGAACACCGAATTTTATCTGAATAATGCGAGCAAGATTTATAAAGTAAACTTCTGCCTGAAAAGGTGTCCCACCCTCATAAGCTAACCCAACAATACTTGCAAGAACTGGAAGATTATTTGTATCAAGAATACAATCATCTGGTCCCTCAATAAAATCCTGTATCATTCCATTATTTTGGCTATAAACAAATACAGCCACTTCCCCATCTTTTACTCTTAAAGATGAACCCCATCGGATAGCATTTTCTCTGTTGTTATTACCAGATGTACTACTATTGGGATGCCATTTCCAAATTAAATACGAAGGCTCATCGCAACGTATTTCATCCATAAAGCCACCAGCCTTTAGTTTCCCAAATAATCCCATAAAAACTTCCTCCCTTGTTGTTTGTTATCTTTTTCTAAATATAATAAATCCAATTAGCAGAAGAACTGCTACTCCAACAGTAATTGCAATTGTCGCTACTGGATTCCAAAGCAGTCCCAAAAGAAAAAGTTGAGCAACAACGAGGCCGCCCCAGCCAAACATACTTAACACTTTCTTAAGTTTGATTTGTTCTTGCTTCTTTTCATATATATTTTTGATATGCACAAATTCTGGATTTTTTCCCATAGAAATTTCAGCTTTTTGATATACTTGGTCTAATTTGGATATCCAGGCTTTTGTTACCACATCATTCAGTTCATGTTTTGTATCAATATTTGAAGACGCCAATATCATAAATTCTAAAATATCTTCTTTTGTGTTTGGAACTGAATAATTGATGATAACTGTTGCTTTTTCTTGTTTTTTTTGTTCTTCAAAATTACTTCTTACTTTTACAGCTTCATCCCTTTCTTTGAAATCTTTTCCAAACACCATCTTCATTACTGATTTTTCTTCTTCAAATATCGGCATTTTTTGTGCTTCTATACGCTCAAGTTTTAACGCCAACTCACGAACAATACTTACAGGTTTTGCATCTCGGATTTCATATCTGCACGCCGGACAATTTGTTACAAAGGATTCTAAAACTTCGCCGCAGTTTGGACACTTGTGAATATATCCTTCATAAACTGTTTTTCGTTCAGTGATTGGTTCATCAATTGATTTGGAATAAACAGGCGGTATTTCCGTCTTTTCCTTAGAATCTCTTGTCCCTTGTTGGATAACAGGTTCAACACAACCTTTACAATATCTTGCACCTATATCTAATTTTGTCCCACAATAGGAACAAAAACAAATGTTTCCCTTTCCGTTTGTAGCTGACGAAGTTTCTCTGTCAGTTGCATTTACCATAATTACATCCTCCTGATTTCGTTACTTGAATATAAAGCAGCAGCATGAAAACTTATTCTGCTTCTTGCCGTACAGCGTCACAAATATCGCCAATATTACAGTCCAAATATTCGCATATACGTATCAACACCGACAAAGCAACCTCTTCATTTTTTCGCATTTTAGTCATTGTCCCCGTTGCAATGTTCAAATCTTTTCTAAGCGTTGCAGGGGATAACTCCTTTTCAATAAGAAGAATCCATAATTTCTTATAACTTATTTTCATAAATACAATCCTCTTCACGAAATATCCACTATACGCAACTTTACGATTTGATTATACTCTTCTATTGCTACTTTGTAAATATTTTCTGCTGATTTATTCTATATTTTTCGCAACTTTACGATTTGATTATACTCTTCTATTGCTACTTTGTAAATAATTTCTGCTGATTTATTCTATATTTTTCGCAACTTCTTGTGACATATAATTTAGAGTACTGACTGAAACTGACTGAGGAACTGACTGAGGAAACTGACTGAAAACTGACTGAAACGCAAAGGAGTGAAAAACGTAAAGTGAAAAAGTAAATTCCGTCCGCACCCCCAAATACCAAATCTGGAATTTACTCTTGCTCATAGTTTTTGATGCAGCGTTGATGCAACGTTCCAAAACCCTGATACATTTTTTTAGACTCAACCACCAGATAACATTACTGGTCATTCATAAGGTTTAAAGTTTAATAAGGAGCCTGAAAATTAATTCAGACTCCTTATCCATTCGAGTTAATTTAACACATTCATTGCATCAACATACCCCTGCAACCCATCCGGCTTCAACGCATAAGACACATAATTTGCAGGCTCTTCTCTTGCCAATCTCACAAGATATCCTTCATCCTCTGGCTCATCAAATACGACCTGTGCATTTGCTTTGGCACATTCAATTACAAATTTATTATCATCTTTATCTTTCATAACTACTGCATCCAGAATCGAATCATAATAATACAAATTATAATCCATCCATTCCACCTCCAGCCTTAGCTAACCATTCCAAAATGCTTCAATGCATATACAATCGCCTTTTCCTTCTCTTCCGGACAATTCGGTTGCTTAGCATCCTCTGACTTCGCCAAATTGTAATTCTCCCCAACTTCCAATCCACATTTTCTTTTTACCTGTGAAATATAAAGACTAGAAACTTTCAACCCATGCTCTTTCAACACATAATCCTTAATCTCTGCATAGGTAGCTTTCATCTCCGCACTTGTTGCATCCAACTCATCCAAGTCCAAGTCGACCTCAATCTTATCACTCGGTTTTTGTTGGGACAACAGAACTACCGTCTCCACGTGATATGTATTTGGAAACATATCTACTGGAGTTACCTCTACTAAATCATATTTTTCACTTAATTGTTTTATATCTCTTGACATTGTAATTGGATCACAAGATACATATATAATTTTTTTACTATTAATTTTTTTCATTTGATTTACTGATTCCTCAGTTAATCCACTTCTTGGTGGATCAACTATTATAGTATCATATTTCTTTTCATCTTTATTAATTAATTTAGTTGCATCATCACAAATAAATTCCGTATTTAGTATTTTATTTAGTATTTTATTTTCATTTGCATCTTTTATAGCATACGGATTAATTTCTATTCCATAAACTTGTTTAACTCTTTTACTTAAAAATAATCCTATCGTTCCTGTACCACAATATAAATCAAGGATATTTTCATTTGGATTTGGATTAGCATATTCTAATACTTTATTATAGAGATTAATAGTTTGTTTAGTATTTACTTGAAAAAATGAATCAGGTGAAATTTTAAATTCTAAATCACATATATTTTCTAAAATATACCCCTTCCCTAATATATTTTTATATTCATTATTTTCATATTTTACAATAGATTTTACCTCATTTTGTAAAATTTTAACTATTTTTTCAAAATCTACTTTTCCGTTTACCCTAAATATTATCATTGAATCAATTTCTGAGGTTCTAATAACTATTTGATAAATATTTTTCAAGTCAATTTTATTTTGAATTAAATTTATTATTGTATTTATTTTAGGACTTGCTATTAAACAATTATTAATTGGAATAATATTATAACTTTTTTTCTTGTAATATCCCATTTGTTCATTAACTTGAAGAGTTATTTTATTTCGATAACTTTGTTCATTTGATGGTATTATAGATTTTACAATATTTTCATCTATTTCTTTATCAGCAAATTTTTTTAATATTTCAATTATTTTATTTTGTTTATATTTTAATTGTTCATTATAGTTTAAGTGTCCTATATCACAACCACCACATTCTTTATAATAAGGACAATTATATTCCCTTCTATCATTACTTTTTATAATTGTTGATAATACTTGTCCTTCCATAAAATTTTTCTTTTCCTTTGTTATTTTAATATCTACTGTTTCTCCTATTAAAGCATTTGATATAAATATTGGTTTTGCCTCTTTTGCAATTCCTCTTCCTTGATGATCTAGCGCTATTATTTTTACATTTTTCATTTCATTTTTTTCCATATTTAAATTATAACAAAAAACTTGGTTTTTACCAAGTTTTATTTAATTATAAAAATAATATTCCAACTATTAAAACAAGTGATATTATTACTGATAAAATAATAATTAATCCATTATTTTTTTTAATTGTTTTATTTAGTTTTGCTAATTCTTCAAAATCCTCTTCATCAAATGTTGAAGAAGAAGTAAAGAAACTTTTATCCATTTCAGAATTTTTTTTGTCTCTTCTTTTATCTTCTGCTTTTACTTGGTCTAAGATAGATTTAATAGAATCTCTACTTTCTATTATAGTATCATTATTTGATTTTAATTCTTCAAAAAGTTCTAAACCTAACTCTCTATCTCCCATTTTATTTAAAATACTTGTACTTGTTATTGTATTAATAAGTCCTTTAAGGTCTTCTTCAGTATTAATTTCTGTTTCTTTTTTTCTTTTTTCTCTTAGATCTTTTAAAATATCAAAGTTGGTATTTTTTAAATTATGATATTCACTTTTGGTTGGATTATTTATTTTTGCTTTTGTTAATATATCTCTAATATCATAATTTTTGTCTTCTTCTTCAATTTTTTTTAGTTGTTTTATTTCCTTTTGAGGTTCAAATCTATTATTTTCTAAATAATTAATATTTTCCCTATTTTTTAACATTTGACGAATTTTATTTATATCTACTTCATTAGTTTTATCAATTTTCGCAATTCCTTCAATATTGCTATATTCACCAATTTCATAAATTTCCTTGTATAAATTTTCATTTTTTTTACTTCGTCTTCCTGGTTGTTCACTATTACGTTCATAGTAGCGTTCCATTCTGCTTGACATATGTCTCACCTCATTATTATAATAATATCATATTTTAATTTTTTTTTGAATATTAATTGATTAAAATTTTTTATTATAGTATAATTTATTAAATAATTGAGGTAAAACTTATTATTTTGGGAGGATTTAAATGGAAATTGTTAATGTAAATCAAGATTTGTGTATTGGTTGTGGAGCATGTGCTGGAATAGCATCTGAAGTTTTTTTTATTAATGATGAAGGTTTAGCAGAAGTTATTGTTGAAAATAATAATTTTGATAAACTAGAAGATAGTTTACAAAGTGATGTATTAGATGCAATAGAAGGATGTCCTACAGGTGCAATCCAAAAAGAAGAAGCTTAGGCTTCTTTTATTTTAAAAAAAGATGAATGATAATAGTATCATATCATCTTTTTAAAAATTTAATTTATAATTTTAAGCCTCATTTTTTGTAACTTCATTGTATAGTTTTTTTATTTCTTTTGGAGTTAAAGAACGATACTCTCCAGAATTTAATCCTGATAAGTCTAAAAATGAAATCATTTCTCTTTTAAGTTTTACTACTGAATATCCTAATGCTTCAAACATCTTTTTTACTTGATGATTTCTTCCTTCATGTATTATTAATTCTACAATTGATGAATCTGTTTTTTTATCATATTTTTTTATTCTAACTTTTGCTTTTGATGTTTTTTTACCATCAATAATTACTCCACGTTCTAATATATTTATTTCTCTTTTACCAATTAATCCTTTAACTTTTGCGATATACATTTTATCTAATTTTGAACTAGGATGCATTAATAAATTTGCTAAATCTCCATCATTTGTAAGAATTAATGCCCCAGTTGTATCATAGTCAAGTCTTCCTACTGGATAAATTCTAGTTTGAGTTGGAATTAAGTCTACTACTGTTTTTCTATTTTTATCATCTTTAGTTGATGTTATTACACCACGAGGCTTATATAATAAAAAATATACTTTTGCTTCTTTATTTGTTAAAACATTACCTTCTACTTCAACAATATCCTTATCACTTACTTTTGTTCCTTGTTCAAATACAGTTTCTCCGTTTACTGTAACTAATCCTTTTGCTATTAATTCTTCTGCTTTTCTTCTTGAAGTATACCCACTATTTGATATTACTTTTTGTAGTCTTTCCATTTCGATCACCTTTGTTCATTATACTAGAAAGACAATAAAAAAGCAAATATTAACATACTAAATTTGCTATTATTATTGCGCTTAATATCCCAACTAAATCTGCGAATAACCCTACATATAATGCATATCTTATTTTCTTTATACCAATACTACCAAAATATAGAGTTAAAATGTAAAATGTTGTATCTGTGGAACCTTGAATAATTGAGGCCATATTTCCAATTAGACTGTCTGGTCCATATTTTTCAAAAATTGTATTTAGTATTACTAATGTAGAACTCCCTGATATTGGACGCATAATTATCATCGGAAATATTTCTTTAGGTATTTTTAAATACATAAATAGTGGTTCTAAATTATCTAAAATAAAACCAATTACATTACTTTTTAAAAATATATTTATTCCAAATATCATAGCTAAAAAACAAGGAAACATCGTTAGAACAAGCTCAAAACTTTCTTTAGCTCCTTCTATAAAAACATCATAAATTGATACTTTCTTTTTTAACCCATAACAAATTATTAATAGTACTAGTATTGGTAATATCAAATTTGATATGTATGTTATCACATTTACTTCCTCCTTGCTACAATTCTATCCATTATTAAACCACCTAAAGTTGAAAATGTCGTTGCAATAATACAAAATATTACTATAAATGACGGATTTGTACTATTATGCATTGTTCTTAACGATAACACTGTTGTTGGAATTAGTGTAAGACCACTTGTATTTAATACTAAAAAAGTAATCATACTTCTTGATGCTACTTGTTTATTATCATTTAGATCTTGTAATAGTTTCATTGCTTTCAATCCAAAAGGTGTAGCTGCAGAACCTAAACCAAAAATATTTGCTACTATATTAGATGATAAATAATCAAAAGATTCATGATTTTTTGGTATTTCTGGAAATATTTTTCTTAATAATGGTTTACAAAGTGTTGAGAATTTATCTAATAAACCAGACTTCTTAGCAATATTCATAATTCCTAACCAAAGTGCCATTACTGGAAATATTTTGATAATCATTTCAAAGCTAACTTTTGTTCCTTCTAATATTTCATTATTTACTATTTCTACATTATCAGTAAATAAACAAAATACAACTCCAATCACTATAAAAAATCCCCATATTTTATTTATCATATACTTTTTATCCAGTCTATAATTTTTTGAATAAAACTACTCTGTTTTATTTGTTCTTTTTTGATATATATATTTTCTTTATGGATTATTTTATCACCTAAATAAACATCAATTGAGCCAATTTCTTGATTATTTATAATTTGATTTTCTTTTTTTAAGTTAAATTTAAAATTAATATTTTTTTCTTCTTCTTTGGTTATTGGATATACTAAATCATTTTTTAAATATAAAGTATAATTATTAAAATCATCATTATTATTTATTTTTATTGTCCCTTTTCTTAATATTTTCTTATTATAATAATTACTAAATCCATATTCAAATAGTTCTATATGATCATTGAAATCATCACCATCATTTAGCGTTACTACTACTAAGTTCAAATCATTTTTTGTTGCAGTAGTAACTAGTGTTCTTTTAGCTATTTCAGTATATCCTGTTTTTCCACCAGTTGTATATTCATACATATTTAATAGTTTATTTTTATTATACCAAATGTAGGTATTCATGTTTGTTTGAAGTATATATTTCTTAGTACTTACAATTTTTCTATAAATTGGATTATCGTTCGCATAACTTGCTAAAATCGCCATATCATATGAGGTGGATTTATTTCCTCCTGTATCTTCTAATCCATTTGGATTAGTAAATATAGTATCTTTCATTCCCAGTTCTAACGCTTTATCATTCATTAGTTTAACAAAATTCTCAACTGTTTTAGAAACAGCAACAGCAAGAGTATATGATGCATCATTTCCACTTCTTAACATCAATCCAAATAATAAGTCCTCAATAGTAAGTTGTTCATTTTGTTTTATATAAATTCCAGAACCATATGATTTTTCTATTTCGCTACCAACAGTAATTTTAGTTTTTATATTAATATTTTCAATAACAAGTATAGCGGTCATTATCTTTGATATTGATGCAATATTTCTTACATTATTTATGTTGTTAGCATATAAAATTCTTTTGCTATCTTGATCCATTAGTATTGAAGATGTAGCATTAATATTTAAAGCTTTTAAATTACTTGGTATCATTAAGATTATCATCATTAGTTTTATAATTTGTTTTTTAATATTCATTCTACCACCTATGAGATTATATGAAAAAAAGGACTAGTTTAGTCCTGTTAATTAATTGTTTGAAATAATTTTAATACATTAAATAGTTTATTATTTAATTTACTATTTTCTTTTTTTATTTCACTATTTAGTTTCGAAATTATTTTGTTTTTATCTAATTCCTTTTTATTAAATACTTCTAAATATATATATTTAAGCTTTTCTTCATTATTTTCTTTATACAAGTTATTGAGTTGTTTACTTATATAATTATTACTTTCTATAGTTTTTCTAGTTAAAAAACTTGAATTTATTATTTTACCTTGTTTTTGGAATTTAATTTCTTGATCTTTCATTTTTAAAATAATTTCTAATACTTCTTCTTCTTCATCTATTAATAATTTACTGTAACTATTATTATCCTTCATATTAATAGCAATTACTTCGAGACCATTTGATAATAAGCAGCTATATTCTAAATTTTTTATTGATTTATTTGAAAAAATTTCTGTTTTATTTTTTATTTTTATCTTAAATTCTTCATCAAAAATAATATTATTATTTTTTATTTCGTGAAATTCTTTAGGTCCTATTCTAATAATTGGTATTTTTCTTATGTGTAGTACATTATCATCTAAATTCCAGTCATAGAATTCATAAGGTCTTTCTTGAAAATTTAATAAAATATCATATATGTAATTCATTTTTTCCTCCTTTTGGTAGATAAATAGTTAATGCTATAATAACTATTCCAAATAATGTGTATATACATTCAATTCTTCTAATTATAAAATTAACAAATTGTGAAAAATTATACCCAATTGTTAGTAAATTTAAATAACTAATTATATAAACTGAACCTATTACTGTTAAACCAAAGCCAATTAAGAAGAAAAAAATTCTTAATAACATAATCTCACCCAATATAATTTTATTTATTTTGTTTTAGTTTAGTTATTTTTTTAACAATTTGGTTTAAATATTAAAAGAACTTTTAATTTATGGTAAATCACATTTTTGAAACATCAAAAAAAGAGAAATTGTACTTCTCTTGTGTAAGTTTTTTGACTATTTTTAAAAGAATTATTATTATTCTTTAATATAACCAATATTTTTACTAGCATTTGGATCAAAAGATAAATTACATAAACTAGCAACTAAACTATAAATACCACAAGTAATTAATGATAAGAATATATATGCTAATGTTCTACATTTAAATCCAACAGGTTTAAGTGAAGTGCTATTGATAATAATACTTCCAATCCAACCTAAGAAAAATGTTAATAAAAATCTTGTTAAATTATTGTTTTTATTATTTTCCATTGTTTTACTCCTTCCTACTATACGAGTTAATTATATCATAAATTTTATATGTTTGCAATTAATTAATATATATATAATTTATGATCAAATAAAAAAGAACTGGTATTTTTCACAGTTCTAATATTTTTAAAAATTCATTACATTTTTCTTTGTCCATACTTTTAGTATTTTTTAATCTATATGGTATACCTAATTCTTTATATTTAAATAAACCTAATGTGTGATATGGTAAAAATTCTACTTTTTCTAAATATTGAATTTTTGAAATATAGTCCTTAAATTTCAATATATATTCTTTTGTATCATTAAAATCTGGTACTATTACATACCTAATCCATAATTTTTTATTTTGTTTTTGACATTCATTTAAAAACAATAATGATCTTTCAATATTACTTCCAGTAATATATTTATAATCTTCACTATTTATACCTTTTATATCAAACATAATCAAATCAGTATATTTAATAATTTCTTGATAATTATCACCTATACCTGCCGTATCTAAACATGTATGAATATTATTCTTCTTACATAGTTTAAGTGTTTCTAATAGAAATTCATTTTGTAATAATGGCTCCCCACCTGAGAATGTTACTCCACCGGTTTTATCAAAATAGTTTTTGTATTTTAATATTTGTTCAACTAATTGGTCTGGTGTCAATTTTAAACCTTCATTTTGTTTCCAAGTTTCAGGGTTATGACAGTAGATACATCTTAAAGTGCATCCTTGTAAGAATACCACAACTCTAAGTCCTGGTCCATCAGAAAAGCCTAAAGTTTCTATTTTATTAATGTAACCTATCATATATTTTCATGAAAAGTTCTACTAATTACTTCTTGTTGTTGTTCTTTACTTAAGCGATTAAATCTAACCGCATATCCAGATACTCTAATTGTAAGCATTGGATATTTTTCTGGATTTTCCATTGCATCCATTAACATTTCTCTATTTAATACATTAACATTTAAATGTTGCGCTCCTTGTTTAAAGTATCCATCCATTATTTGAACTAAATTGTCAATTCTATTTTCTAAATTATTACCTAAAGTATTTGGAATTACTGAAAATGTATTTGATACTCCATCTTCACAACAATTACAATATGGTATTTTAGCAACTGAATTTAAAGAGGCTAATGCACCACTAGTATCTCTACCATGCATTGGATTAGCACCAGGTGCGAATGCAACTCCAGCTTTTCTTCCATCTGGGGTTGTTCCTGTTTTTTTACCATAAACAACATTAGATGTAATTGTTAAAATTGAAAGTGAATGAATTGCATTTTTATATAATGGCAATGACTTCAATTTATTGGAGAATTTTTCAACTAATTCAACTCCAATTTGATCTACACGATCATCATCATTTCCATATTTAGGAAAATCACCTTCAATTGTAAAATCTATTGCTATTCCTTTTTCATTTCGAATTGGTTTTACTTTAGCATATTTTATAGCAGAAAGTGAATCAATTACCACTGATAATCCAGCTGCTCCAAATGCCATTAAATGATCAATTTTTGTATCATGAAGAGCCATTTGACTTGCTTCATAAGCATATTTATCATGCATAAAGTGAATTATGTTCATTGCATCAACATATGTTTTTGCCACTTTATCTAATACTTTATCATATGATTTAATAACTTTATCAAAATCTAAAATTTCATCGTTCATTATTTCTATATCTTCAAGTACTAATTCTTCTTTCATTTCATCCATTCCACCATTAATGGAATATAATAAGGCTTTTGCTAAATTACATCTAGCTCCAAAAAATTGCATTTGTTTTCCTAAAGTCATTGATGAAACACAGCATGCTATACCATAATCATCTCCTTGAAGCGGCCTCATTAAATCATCATTTTCATATTGAATTGAATCTGTCAATATTGAAATTTTGGAACAATATTTTTTGAAATTACTTGGTAAATTAGTTGACCATAATACAGTTAAGTTTGGTTCTGGTGCAGATTCCAAATTAATTAAAGTATGTAAGTATCTAAATGATGTTTTTGTAACTAAACTTCTTCCATCACTGTTCATACCACCTATTGATTCTGTTACCCAAGTTGGATCTCCAGCAAATAATTCATTATATTCTGGTGTACGTAAGTGTCTTGCAATACGTAATTTAATTATAAATTGATCTATAAGTTCTTGTGCAGTTTCTTCAGATAAAATGCCTTCTTCAATATCTTTTTCAATATAAATATCTAAGAATGTTGAAGTTCTTCCTAAACTCATTGCTGCACCATTATTTTCTTTTATTGCTGCTAGATAACCAAAGTATGTCCATTGTATTGCTTCTTTTGCATTTGTTGCTGGTTGAGAAATATCAAATCCATATTTTGATGCCATACTTTTAATTTGTTTTAAAGCTTTAATTTGTTCATTTACTTCTTCTCTTAATCTAATTGTTTCTTCATTTATAATTATTTCTAAGTTTTTTAAATCTTCTTTTTTCTTTAAAATTAAGAAATCTATTCCATAAAGTGCAAGTCTACGATAATCACCTATTATTCTACCTCTTCCATATGCATCTGGAAGTCCAGTTAATAATCCTGTATGTCTTGCTTTTTTGATGTCATCAGTATAGGCATCAAACACACCATCATTATGAGTTTTTCTATACATTGGAAATTTTTTTTCTATTTCTTCATTTAATTTATATCCATATGCTTCTAATGAATTAATTGCTAATCTAAATCCACCATACAAGTTTACTATTCTTTTTAATGGTTTATCAGTTTGAAGACCGACAATTACTTCATTTTCAACATCAATATATCCTGGTTCAAAATTGTCAATTCCAGAAATAATATTTGTTTCAGCATCTAGAATTCCTTTTTCTAGTTCTTGTTTTATTAAATTTTTACATATATTCCAAATTTTACTTGTTTTAGAAGTTGTTCCAACTAAAAATTCATCATTTCCAGTATATTCTTTATAATTATTGTGGATAAAGTCTTGTACATTTATTTCTTCTTTCCACTTTTGTCCTTTAAATTTATTCCATTTTTCCATAACTACCTCCAATTTAAATTATATCATAGAATTGTTTAAAAGTTGTTTTAATTGTTCTTCATTTAATATTTTTATTTCTAATTTTATCGCTTTTTCATATTTACTTCCAGGTTCATTTCCAAGTAATAAATAATCTGTTTTGCTTGTAACAGAAGATGTTATTTTTCCACCATTTTCTTCAATTAACTTTGAAGCTTGCTCTCTAGATAATGTTGGTAATGTTCCAGTAAGTACAAATATTTTGTTTGTAAAAATATCTGTTGCATTTAATGTTTTCCCCTGATATTTAGTATTTATTCCTAATTCTTTTAATTTTATTATTAAGTTGACATTATTTTCGTCTTGAAAAAATTCATAAACACTTTTAGCGATAGTTAATCCTATATCATTTATACTAGCTAGCTGTTCTACATTAGATAATAATATTTTATCAATATTTTTAAATTCTTGGGCTAATATTTTTGCGGTTTTTTTACCAACATGTCTAATTCCTAGAGCAAATAATAGTCTTTCAAGTGATTGTTCCTTACTTTTTTCAATACTTTCTAGTAAATTATTTATTCTTTTTTCACCAAATCCTTCTAACTCCATTAATTGATCTTTATGATCTTTTAAATAGTAGAAATCTTCTATTGATTTTAAATAACCCATATTATAAAAGTCTTCAATTATTCTATCACCAAATCCTTCTATTTGCATTGTATCTCGACTTGTGTAATGAATGAAACTTTCAATTTTCTTAGCATCACATTTTGGATTTAAGCAATAATATGCTACTTCTTCTTTTTTTCTAGTTAGATAATTATTACAAATTGGACAAACCGTAGTCATAGTAAATGGCTTTTCTGAACCATTTCTTCTATTTATTTCAACATGTACAACTTCTGGTATAACATCACCTGCTTTTTTTATTGCAACTATATCCCCAATTCTTATATCTTTTTCTTTAACGAAGTCTTCGTTATGTAATGTTGTTTTTGATATTGTTGACCCCATTACTATAACTGGTTCTAAAATTGCATTTGGAGTTACTTGACCTGTTCTACCAACTGTAAATTTAATGTCTTTTAATTTTGTTAAAACTAGTTTAGATGGGAATTTATATGCAGTTGCCCATTTAGGATATTTAGCAGTATTGCCTAATAAAATTTGTTCTTTGATACTATTTAGTTTTATTACAATTCCATCTATTTCATATGGTAAATCATCTCTATTATTAGTCCAAAAGTAAATATATTCTAATAATTCGTCAACGGTTTTTACTAATTTTATATTTGGATTAACAACAAAATCTAATTTACTTATATAATCTAAAGCTTCTTTATGCGTTGATAAATTAAATTTTTCTGCATCTGGGAGATGATATAAAAAACAATCTAATTTTCTACTTGCTGCAATTTTAGAATCTAATTGTCTAATGCTTCCAGCAGCAGCATTTCTTGGGTTTGCAAAAAGTTCTTTTCCTTCTTGTTGTCTTATTTGATTTAAGGAATTAAAGACGTTTTTACTCATATAAATTTCACCGCGAACTTCAATATCAATTTTTTCTTTTAATTCTAGTGGAATACTTTTTATTGTTTTTACATTATGAGTAATATCTTCACCTACTATTCCATCTCCTCTAGTAGATGCTTTAATAAATTCTCCATTTTCATAATATAATGAAACTGATAACCCATCAATTTTTAATTCTACAATATATTCTGGATTAGAAAATTCTTTTCTTATTTTTTCATCAAATCTAATTATTTCATCTTCATTAAATACATTTGATAAACTCATCATCGGAACATTATGAATAATTTTTTTAAAGTCGGATATTACTTCACCACCAATTTTAGAAGTGGGAGAATTATTTAGTTTTAAAGAAGGATATTTTATCTCAAGATTAATTAATTCTCTTAGATATTTATCATACTCTTGATCTGATATTTTAGGATTATCTAAGACATGATAATCATAATTAGCTTGGTTTAAAATTGTAGTTAATTCTTCTATTCTATCTTGCATTTTATCCCTCCTATTTATCATATTATACCATAACAGGCATATTTAATAAACTAACAAAAATAAAAAATAATACATATTTTGTATTATTTATTTTTATGAAAAGTATTAAAAGCTATCAAAATTATGATTAATATAGCAAAAAACATTACTACCCAAAAATAGTCATTTTTACTAATTGTTATTATCCAATCATTTATACTTTCTGTCCAATTATTTAACTGTTCTATAATTGTTAATGCCATAAAATATCTCCTTACTAAAGTGTTTTTTCAATGTAAGTATATCATTTAATTTAAAATTAGTAAAGAAATTTACTTCTTTTTAATTGATTTATGTCCTTTAATTAGTGTTTTAATTCCATATTCTACAGAAAATGCAATTTGCAATGTATCTTTATTTATTACTATTATAACACCTTCACCATATGTATCATGAATGATATGTTCCCCACATTGATATACTACACTATTATCAATACTTAGTATTTGTTTTTTATTTTTTTCAATTATTGGCTGAATATTACTTATTTCTAGATATTCTTCATCTATTTCACTTATAAATCTACTTGGAGGGTTAAATCCAACATCCCCAAATATTGTTCTTTTTCTTGCACTTACAAGATGAAGATTTTTTTTTGCTCTGGTTATTGCAACATAACATAATCTTCGTTCTTCTTCCATTGCCTCCTCATTCAATAATGAATTTTTATGTGGAAAAATTCCTTCTTCAACACCTGCTATAAAAACATTATCAAATTCTAATCCTTTAGCAGCATGAACAGTCATCAATGTAACTACCTCATTATTATTCTTATGTTCTTCAATGTCAGCTACTAAACTAATTTCATCAAGAAATTCTTCTAATGAAACTAATCCAATACTTTCTTCAAAATTTTTGGTTATTGTTTTGAATTCTTCTAAATTTTCTAGTCTAATATCAGCTTCTATTGACTTTTGTTCTATTAATTCTTGTCTCATACCTGTTTTATCTAAAATCAAGTCTATTAATTCTGTTAGTGAAACTGTTTGACTATCATTTTTTAATTGTTCTATTATTTTTTTAAATTCCCATTCTTTAGAACTTGTAATAGCATCATATATAGAAATCCTTTGATCTGTAGCAATTGTTGATAATTTTTCTAATGTTTTTAATCCTATTCCTCTTTTTGGAACATTAATTACTCTAAGTAAACTAATATCATCTGAACTATTATATATAAGTTTTAAATAACTAATCAAATCTTTTATTTCTTTTCTTTTATAAAAGTAAAAACTTCCAACTACTTTATATGGAATATTTTCTCTTAATAAATTTTCCTCGATTGCTCTAGATTGAGCGTTTGTTCTATATAAAATGGCTATATCTTGTTTTAAAATACCAGTTTCAATTAATTTCTTTATTTCATTAGTAATGTAATAAGATTCATCTTTTTCAGTTTCACAGACATTATATTTTATTTTTAATCCTACATCATTTTGTGTCCAAAGTTTTTTTTCTTTTCTTTTTTTATTATTTTTAATAACATCATTAGCAGCATTTAAAATATTTTTAGTAGAACGATAATTTTCTTCTAAGTAAATGGCTTTTACTTCTTTATAGTCTTTTTCAAAATTAAGTATATTCCGATAATTAGCTCCTCTAAAACTATAAATACTTTGATCATTATCACCTACTACACAAATGTTTCTATATCTTGCACTTAAAAGTTTTGTTAATACATATTGTGCTTCATTTGTATCTTGATATTCATCAACGAGAATATATTTAAATCTTTCTTGATATTTCATTAATATTTCTGAATTATTTTTTAATAAAATGATAGGTAATATTAACAAATCATCAAAATCAAGTGAATTATTTATAAATAATTGATATTCATATTTTCTAAATATTTGAACTACCTTTTCTTCAAATTCTGTACTGGCATATTTTTCATAGCTAGAAGCATCTAACAATTCATTTTTTGCTCCACTTATTTTATTTTTAATTACTTTTGGATTATACTGTTTTACATCTAAGTTCATTTCTTTAATTATTTTTTTTATTACTGTAAGTGAATCATCGCCATCAAGTATTGTAAAATTTGATTTATATCCTAATTTTTCAAAATTTTCTCTAATTAATAGAACTCCAAGAGAGTGAAATGTTGAAATTTGAATTTGTTTTGATATTGATCCCAACATAGTTGCTACTCTTTCTTGCATTTCTTTTGCTGCTTTATTTGTAAAAGTAATTGCTAAAATATTATAAGGATTAATATTTTTTTCTTTTACTAAGTATGCTATTTTAGTTGTTAGTACTTTTGTTTTACCAGAACCAGCTCCAGCCAATACCAAAGTAGGGCCATCTGTATTTATTATTGCTGCTTTTTGTTTATCATTTAAATTATTTAAATTCATATTTTCACCTTCTATTAATCAATTATAACAAACAAATGTTTATTTAACAAGTTAATTTATTTAGATTTTTTTTAAAATTAAGGATAAAATTATATGTAAATTCAACTATTTTTTATTTTAAATAATTAAAAAGGACCTTTGTAGTCCTTTTTAATTTTATAATTTATTAATTTCTGTTTCAAAATTAAAGTTAATAATATCTGGCATATCTATACCATTTTCCTTTATATATGTATTATGTTCATTAATTTTTTCTAAACACCAGTTTTTTAAATTTTGTGTTTCCACAGTTTGTTGTAAATATTTTAAAGCATTTAAAACTAAATTATATCTATCTAATTTATTTTGAACCCTCATATCAAAAGGAGTTGTAATTGTTCCTTCTTCTAAATATCCATGAACATGTAAGTTATCATTAATTCTTTTATATGTTAGTTGATGAATTAAGTTAGGATAACCATGAAAAGCAAAAATAATTGGTTTATTTGTTGTAAATAAAATATTATATTCACTATCATTCATTCCGTGAGGATGTTGTTCGTTTGATTGTAATTTCATTAAATCAATTACATTAATTACTCTTATTTTTATATCTTTGATGTGTTGTCTTAAAATTGTTGAAGCTGCTATTATTTCTAAAGTTGGTGTATCTCCACATCCAACTAATATTAAGTCTGGGTTCCCATTATCATTTGATGCAAATTCTAATATTCCAATTCCATTTTTACAATGATTTGATGCTTCATCTATTGTCAACCATTGTTGTCTTGGATGTTTACTTGCTACTATAACATTTATATAGTTTTTACTTCTAATACAATGATCGAATGTAGATAACAAAGTATTAGTATCAAATGGTAAATATATTCTTGAAATATCTGCTTTCTTATTTACAAGATGATCTAAGAAACCAGGATCTTGATGAGTAAATCCATTATGATCTTGTTGCCATACATGACTTGTTAGAATATAATTTAAACTCGCAATTTCTTTACGCCATGGCAACTCTTTTGTAACTTTCAACCATTTAGCATGTTGACTTGCCATTGAATCAACAATTCTGATAAAAGCTTCGTAGCAGTGAAAGAAACCATGTCTTCCGGTTAATAAATATCCTTCTAACCATCCTTGACATAAATGTTCCGATAACATTGAATCAACAACTCTTCCTTCATTATTTAGGAATTCATCAGTTTTTACTATTTCTTCAACCCACTGTCTATTTGTTTTTTCAAATACATGATTTAATCGATTTGATAAAGCTTCATCTGGTCCAAATATTCTAAAATTATCTGGATTATTTACTACTATATCTCTAACAAATTTTCCTAATTCCATCATATCTTGATTTACAGTTGTTCCACGTTTTACTTCTATACCATAATCCTTAAAATTTGGAACTTCAAGATCTTTTAATAATAATCCACCATTAGCATGTTTATTTAATCCCATTGGATTTTTTGGTTTAAGATAATGTAATTCTTTTATTAATTCTCCATTATTATCAAATAATTCTTCTGGTTTATAACTTTTAAGCCATTTTTCTAGTTTTTCTAAATTTTGAATATTTTGTTCATCAACTTGCAATGGAATTTGATGAGCTCTAAATGAATCTTCAATTATTTTATTATCAACTATTTTTGGTCCTGTCCATCCTTTTGGTGTTTTTAATATTATCATTGGCCAAAATATTGTTTTTGATGTCTTCTTTTGATTTTCTTTTATTTTTATTATACATTTATCTAAAGCTGTTGCCATTTTTTCATGCATTAACATAGTAT
>JBKDZP010000004.1:0-144258 GCA_047971315.1 Bacilli bacterium | reverse complement strand
TTGTTTTCATACTATATTTTGTATAACTTTTATTTCTATTATCAGTTAGTTTTTCAAATTTAGTAAATAATTCAGGTAGATACTTATCAATAATTTTAACTAATTCTATAATTAAATTTTTATTTTTTCTTAAATCACGTTTTTGGGCTCTATTCATTATATGTACTCCTAAAATATAACCACCCTTATTATATTAATTATATCAAATTTAGAATAATTTGTCTGCGAAGAAAATTCACTCTTTTTTACTGATATTTGACAATTTATTTGACTAAATACATATATAAGTTTATACTTATATATATATAGAAAGAGGGTAATTATGAAATTTTTAGATAATCTTGATAGTTTTAGATATGAAGAATTTGTTTTAAATCATAGTAAAAAATCACATTTTATGCAATCATTTTATTTCGGTGAAATTATGAAGACTAAAAATTTTAGCCCTTGTTATGTTGGAATGGAATATGATGGTAAGTTAGTTGCAACCGCACTTTTACTCAAAAAACAATTAATTGGTGATTATTGTTATTTTTATTGTCCAAGAGGTTATGTATTAGATTTTAATAATATTGAAGTTGTTTCTACTTTTACAAACTACTTAAAAAACTTTGGTAAGTTGCATAAAGCTTTATTTATTAAAATTGATCCGGACATTTCTTTTAATAAATTTGATAAAGATGGAAATATAATTGGAAGTTCAAATAATGAATTTATTCATGATTTAAAAAAGTTAGGATATAAACATAAAGGATTTTCTAAGGATTTTGTTTATGAACAACCTAGATTTACTTTTAGAATGGATCTAAATAAAAATTTTGACGATATCTATAAAATGATACATCCAACTACAAGAAAAATTTTGAATAAAGGTAATCAGTATAATTTAGATATATATGTAGGAGGATCAGACGACATAGATTCTTTTTATGAAACAATGGAGGAAACTTCTAAGCGTGAAGGAATTCGTTTAACAAAGAAAAGTTATTATCTTAATTTTTATAATACTTTTCATGAAAAAAATATGAGTGATTTATATATTATTAAAGTTAAAATAAATAATTTAATTGCTACCTTTGAAGCAAAAATTATAGGACTTAAAAATGAAGAAACTATTTTAAAAACAACAGAATATAAGAATCTACAAAAAAGAGACCACTTAATTTATGATTTGGAAAAACAAATTGAAAAAGCAATTATAGATTTAAATAATATTAAAAAAATTGATAAAAAGGAAATTACTTTATCTTCAATTATGATTGTTAAGTATGGTAATAAAGCTTGGACTGTCCATGGTGGTAATAGTTCACTACTTAGAGAACTTAATTCTAATTATTTATTATATTATTCAATTATTTCTGATATTTATAATCAAGGATATAAATGTATTGATTTTTTTGGAACAAGCGGAGAATATAATCCAAGTCCTGAAAATCCAATTTTTGGTATTCATTCATTTAAGAAAAGACTCGGTGGAGAGTATATGGAATTTGTTGGAGAATTTGATTTAATTTTGAATAAACCTTTATACTTTGGTTATCAAAAATTAATTCCTTTTTATAGAAAATTTAAAAAATAAAACAAGCTAATTAAGCTTGTTTTTCTTGGTTTAAACCATATTTACGGTTGAATAATTCAACACGTCCAGTTTTTGATACAGCACCTTGAACTCCTGTATAAAATGGGTGACATTTGTCACATGTTTCTAAGTGTAATTCTTTTTTATTTGAATTAACTGTAAAAGCATTACCACAAGCACAAGTTACATTAGTTTCTTGATAATTTGGATGTATTCCTTTTTTCATTGTTTAGCTCCTTTCGCCATGACATAAAAATGTCATAGAAATTTAATACCTATATAGTATAGCAAGTATTTTATTGATTTGCAAGTATTTTATTTTAATATTTTTTCTTTTATAATTGATTGAATTGTATAATATATTTTTGTGTTTCCTAAGCTATTTACATAATTATCTGATATATCTTCATTATCAAGAATTTGATTTGGATTAATAAAATAAATATTATATTTATTACATAAATTTTCTACTTTTGTATCTAGATAATTATAAATTTCTATGTTTTCAAACGCATAATAACCTATAAATATAATATCTTCTTTTGAATATTGTCTAATTAGATCAAAGAGTTCTTCCATGTGAATTGCCATTTGGTCAATATAAGTATATAGTTCATAATTACTTGAATTTTTTATTTTATATATAAAATCATTATAACCTATTGAAAGTACTAATAAATCGGCTTTTATTAATACATTTTTTATTGTATGTTGTTTTTTATTTACTATTATACTTTCATTATTTTTTATCATATTAATAAGGTCTGTTGTTCTAGAATCAGTTAAGTTAAATTCATTAATGCTTTTTTCTAATTTATTTATTGACTTTAAATAATTAACTATTTGATTATTGAGTGAATTATCTGTTAGAGTATAATCATTTAGATCAACATAATAAATTTTTGTATCTTGTTTAATTAAATAAATTATAAATATTACCAAGGTTATTAATGATAAAGTAATTAAAATAAATATTTTTTTCATTTATTCCTCCCCAAAAAAAAATAGAGTTTATTTCTATTTAATTGTATTCTTCTAATTCTATTTTAGCACCCACTGATGATAATTTTTCAATTATATTTTCATATCCTCTTAAAACATGCTCGATTGATGTAATTGTTGTTTCACCTTGTGCTTGTAAACCTGCAAGTATCATGCATGCTCCTGCTCTAAGATCTGTTGCTTCTACTTTTTTTCCTTTTAAATTTGTTGGACCATTTATATTTATTGTTTGATTATCTATTGTGATGTTTGCCCCCATTTCATTTAAAAATGGTATATTTCTAAATCTATTTTCATATATTGTTTCTTCTAGTTTAGATATGCCACTAGCTTTAGTTAGTAGGACTGTAAATGGTTGCTGAAAATCAGTTGCAAATCCTGGATATCCTAATGTTTTTACTGTAACTGGTGTCAAATTTTCTAATTTGGAAATAGTTATACTATCATTTTTTTTATCCAAATGTATTCCCATTTCTTCTAATTTTAAAATTAAAGCATCTAAGTGATCTGGAATAATATTATTTATTTTTAAATTTTCTCCCATTAAAGCTCCAGCGATTAGATAAGTTCCAGCTTCTATACGATCTGGAATTACTTCACCAAAACATCCATTTAGTTTTTTTACTCCTTTTATTTTTATTTCACTTGTTCCTGCTCCCGTAATTCTTGCTCCCATATTATTTAAAAATATTGCTACGTTTACAACCTCTGGTTCTTTTGCAGCATTTCCTATTATTGTTGTCCCATCTGCTTTAACAGATGCAAGAATTGTATTTATTGTTGCTCCAACGCTTGGCATGTCTAAATATATATTTGCTCCTATTAGATTTTCTGCTGTAATAATATACTTATTACCTTCATTTTTTACTTTTGCTCCTAATTTTTCAAATGCTTTTAAAGTTTGGTCAATTGGTCGCGCTCCTATTGAGCATCCTCCTGGAAAATACATTTCAGCTTTTTTATATTTTCCCAATAGTGCTGACATAAAATAGTATGATGCTCGTAATTTACTTGATATATTTTCCGGTATTTCCCTATTTCTAATATTTGTTGAATCTATTTCCATATTATTATTTATTTTTGTTACTTTTGCTCCTAAGTAAATTAAGATTTCGATTAGAGCTTCTATATCAGAAATATCTGGAATATTATCTATTTTTACAATTCCATCAGATAAAAGTGCAGCAGGAACTAGAGCAACTGCTCCATTTTTAGCACCACCTATATTTATTGTACCTGTTAAAGGATATCCTCCTTGGATTTTAATTTTCTTCATTATTTTCCTCCCGTTATTACATTTTATGTCCATTATTTTATAGTGAAGCTTTTCCAACACTTCCTAATACTTGTATTTTATTTTTTATCACCTGTTTTATTGCTTGTTCTCCTGACTTAATTATCAGTCTTGGATCATAAATATTAAAATTTTGAATTAAATATTTTTTTATTTCATTTGACCATGCAATTTGTAACTCTGTATTTATATTTACCTTACAAATACCACAATTAATTGCTTGTTTTAGTAAAGTATCATTTAACCCTGTTCCACCGTGTAATACTAACGGAATATCTATTTTCTTGCTTATTTTTTTCATTTTGTTAAAGTCTAATTTTGGAGTTCCAACATAAAGTCCATGAATGCTTCCAAGGGCAGGAGCTAGTGAGTCTATTTTTGTATTCTCATATAATTTTATTGCTTCTTCTACTTTAGCAATATTTATTCCTTTTTCATTTTCTTCTTCTTTACCACCTATATGACCAATTTCTGCTTCAACCGATACTTCTGTTTTGGCATATTCTTTAACTTTTTTTGTAATTTCTATATTTGAATTTAAATCAAATTTTGATGCATCAATCATTACAGATGTGAATCCTGAATCTATTGCTTCTTTACATATTTGAAAACTACTTCCGTGATCTAAATGAATCACAACTGGTACTGTAATTTTTAGTGATACATCTAAACTTTTTATTAAATCTGCAACCACTTTATATCCACCCATATATTTAGCAGCACTTTCACTAACTCCTAAAATAACAGGACTATTATTATTTTCACATTCCTCAAGTATGAATTTTGTCCATTCTAAATTAATTATATTAAAGTGGGGAATTGCATATTTTTCTTGTTTTGCTTTTTTTAAAATCTGATTTGAGTTTGTTATCATTTAACCACCTATTTAATTATAATATTTTTTAAATAAAAAATCAAATTATTATTAAATTAGATATGTAATTGCTATCAAAATTAAAGTTAATCCACCTATTTTAGTACTTATTTTACCTAATTTAAGTGTTACTTTTTCACCTATTTTTAATCCCAAATAAGTAAAAAATGCACTACAAATTGAAAATAATGTTACAGAAATTAATGGATATTTAAAAATAGCTTTTAATCCAATTCCAACAGAAAAACTATCTAAGCTTACTGCTAAACCAAATATAAATAAAGACAAAAGGTTTGTTAGAGCTAGAATTGTTTCTTTTTTATTTGTTTCAATAATCATTTCTAAACCAATAAAAACTAGTACTAGGAAAATAACAATATTTGGATTCAAATGTAGAAAATTAATGATATTATTACCTATAATCATTCCAATTAATGGCATAAAAAAATGATATATTCCAACAATACATGATAATTGATTTATTTTTCTATTATTCAAATTTAATGTTCCATATGCAAGTGAAAGCGAGAATGCATCCATACTTAAACTAATTGCAACTAGAATAATTGTAATTAATGACATAAAAACCTCCTAAAATATTTTATTAGGAGATTTTTTTTTTATACATTATAAATATTTATCAATTAATTCTTTAATTAAAAATTTATATTCTACATCTTTTGTATTAGTTTCTTCTGCTTCTAGTATACATAATGGTGGAAATAGTACACACCACCAATTATTCCCATCTCCACTACCTAGGGAAATAAGTAATGATTCATAATTTCCTGAGTCATAGGTTATTCCTTTAAATTCTTTTTTGGGAAATGTGTGTATTCCAAAATCAATATTGTATCCTAATTGATATTTTTCTGTACTAAGAGTTTCAGATATTTTATTATTAATAATATCCAAATTATCTTTAATAATTTTTCTTGCTTCTGTTATTCCCTTTGTATCTTTTAATAACTCATAAAGTAGAGTTTGAGCAACATTTCTCACTTTTATTTTAATTTGTTGGTCATATTCTGTATCACTATTAGCAAGAATCCTCAATCTTATTGCTTCGCTTGGAATTAAAGTCACAGTTTCTTGATAATTTTTTTTTATCAATAAAATTATTATTATTAAAAATATTAGTCCTATCTTTTTCATTTTGTCAGCTCCTATTTTATATTGATAGATATCTTTTTTAATATACATTTTTTAATACAATTAAAAAACACATATTTTGACAAATGTGTTTTACTTATGATAAGATTCGTTATTTAAAATTCTAAAAGCTCTATAAATTTGCTCTAATAGTAGTACTCTAAATAATTGATGTGGAAATGTCATTTTAGAAAATGATAATGCTTTATTACTTAATTTTTTTATTTCTTCACTTAAACCAAGTGATCCACCGATTATAAATATAATATTAGCATAATTAATTGAAATTTTTTCTATTTCTTTGGAAAATGAAATTGAATCTATACTTTCTCCTTCTATTTGTAAAGTAATTATATAGTCTTTTTCATTAATATATTTTTGTATATTTTCCTGCTCTTTTTTTAATATATCACCATTATATTCATCTTTTACTTCAATTAGTTCCAATTTAGTGTATTTGGATAATCTTTTCTTATATTCATCTATTGCTTCAACTAAATATTTTTCTTTTATTTTACCAACGCAAATTATTTTTATCATATTTCAATCATTTCAGTTTTGATATTTTGTTTAGCAACAATAATATTTACTACTTCTTTATTATTTTTAGTTAAAGTTGAAATTAAATTATTTAGGGCAATTTCTGGATCATTATCTTTTTCACTTAGATGTGCTAAAACAATATTTTTTGTATCTTTTCCAATAAATTTAGATAAATAGTTAGCAGAATCTAAATTAGACAAATGTCCAACATCTCCTAAAACTCTTTGTTTTGTAGGATATGGTTTTTCACCATTCATTAATAAATTTATATCATGATTACTTTCCATAATATACATACTTCTATTTTCTAATTTTAAATGATATTTTTCATGTATATAACCTGTATCTGTGATGTAAACAATTGACTTATCTCCATATTCTATAATATAACCATTTGAATCTGTAACATCATGTGATGTTTTTAGAGCTGTGATAAAAATATCTCCAATTATAAATTCATCTTGAATAATTTCAAAATTATTTAAATTTACTGAAAGTATTAATTCTTGAAACATTTTTTGTGTTAAATAAACTTTAGTATTGTATTTTTTTATAAAAACGGCTAGTCCATTTATATGATCTGTGTGTAAGTGAGTAATGATTATTCCATTTATTTCTTTTGGATCTACTTCTAATTCTTTTAAACTTTTCTCAGTGTATAATGAAGAAGTTCCTAAGTCTATTAATATATTTGTAGTAGGAGATGCTACAAATGTAGCATTTCCTTTACTACCACTAGATAATACACTTATTTTTAACACTCGTTGTAATAGTTGCATGGATTATATCTTACTCCTCCTTTCCAAGGATAACCTTTCCAAATTTCAAAGTGAAGATGTATTCCTGTTGCGTAACCAGTTTCACCCATGTATCCAATAACTTGACCACGTTCTACGACATCGCCAACTTTTACAAGTCTAGTTTGAAGGTGCGCATAGCAAGTATAAAAATTTCCAACATTATGATTTATACAAATATAGTTTCCTGCTTCTTTTTGATATTCTGATAAAATAACTTCTCCATTTGTTATAACATATATATTAGAACCTTTACCTGTTCCTGCAATATCAATCGCTGGATGTAGTTCACGTACTCCAGTAATTGGATTAATACGCCATGCGAATGCAGATGAAATTGTGAATGGCTTATTTGTTGGCCACAACCAGTTAGTAAGCGAACCAACACTTGGAACATTTTTTTCTCCTTTTAATACTATTTGATTTATTACAGCTTTTAATTCTTGAGTTTGTTCTATTTTTACTTGAGTCATTACTCCATTTATTATTTGTTGTTTTTGGCTAACTCTTTCCTCACCATTTTCTCCAATTTGTAGTATTTCATCATCCCCGATTACTCTATTTTCATCATATTGATAATTTTCTTGATATGCTACAACTTTATCTTCTACTACATATTCTTCAACTACTACTGATAATTTTGGATTTGTTATTCCAATTACTACAATTTGTCCTGGAAATAATAAATTTTTTTCACTTGTAAATTCTGGATTAGATATTAAAAATTCTTCAACACTTATTTGATTATTAAAAGCTACATCTGTAATTGTATCTCCTATTTTTACTGTGTAACTTCCTTGATCTTCGATTGTACCAAACAATAAATATTTCGCTAAAACTGATGAATCAGAATATATTTCTTCTGTTACTGGAATATTTGTTTTTTTAATAGTTATATCTTCATTGATATATAAGTCTTTTATAATTTTACCAGTTGTTAAAATATCTGTTTGTTGATCATTTACATACAATTCATATAAATCACTTCCAACGAATGTTTCTTCTACACTTTGAACTGCTTTATTAAATATTTCTTTATTTAATGTATAGATTGTTTCAACATTTTCATCTTTTTTTATATTAAATTGGTATCCTTCAATAGTAAATGGTGATGATGCTTCTATCATTTTATAAATTGTTTCAATTGATGTTATTTTATCTGAGTATGTATTTATTTTTATAATTTCAAGTCCTGTTGGTGCATATACTTTATCAACATTGAAAGTAGATTTATATTCACTATTTTTTTTATCTATATAATTTTCTAATTCTGTTTTAGATTCTATTACACCTAATTCTTTATTATCTAAATATACTAAATAATAAATATTTGGTTCAATTGTTTTTCTATTAGCAAAACATAAATAAGATATAGCAAAAATTAAAATTATAAATGATACTACTTTAATCAATTTTTTCATGATGTCACCTCAGATTGCTTTTCATCAACAAAATCAATAAATGTACTTGTATTTTTTTTAAATGCTAAGTCTACTGTTTTAGTTGGACCATTTCTATGTTTTGCAATAATAAATTCACTTTTACTTGTGTTCTCGTCGATAGAAATTTCTTTTGTATAATAGTCTTCTCTAAATAAAAATGAAACTATGTCAGCATCTTGTTCAATTGATCCGGATTCTCTTAAATCACTAAGTAATGGTCTTTTATCGTCTCTTCCTTCAACACTACGAGATAGTTGAGCTAAAGCAATTACTGGGATTTCAAGTTCCATAGCAAGAGTTTTTAGTGATCTTGATATTTCTGAAATTTCTTGTTGTCTATTTCCTAGGTATCTCGCTGATCCACTTATTAATTGTAGGTAATCTATTATTACTATTCCTAAGCCTTTTTCTGTAGTTGCTAATCGACGACATTTTGCTCTAATTTCTCCAATTGTCATACCTGGAGTATCATCAATAAATATATTGGTTTCAGCTAATCTACTAATTGCTTCGTTTAATCTTCTCCAATCATTATGTTCTAGACGTCCATTTCTTAATTTGTATCCATCGATTTGGCCAACAGATGATAGCATACGAGTTGCTAGTTGTTCAGCACCCATTTCCATATTAAATAGGGCAACAGTTGTTTTATTTCCTGATGCAATATTAGTTGCAAGATTTAAAGCAAATGCTGTTTTACCCATTCCTGGTCTAGCTGCTATTATTATTAATTCATTAGCATGCAATCCCGTTGTTAATTTATCAATTTCATAGAAACCAGTTGATAATCCTGTGATTTCACCTTTATTTTGAGCTAATTTTTCTAAATCAGACTGTGTTTTAAATAAAACATCTTGAATAGATCTAAATTCTGTTCCTTGTTTAGTTTTAACTACATTTAGGATTTTCTTTTCAGCATCATTTAATAGATCCTCAATTTTATCACTTGATTTATAACAATCTGTTTCAATAGTAATTGCTGTTTCGATTAATTTTCTTAATATTGCTTTTTCTTCAACAATTTTAATATATTCATCTATATTAGCTGCTGATGGAACCATTGTAACTAATTCAGTTATGTATTCAACATTACCTACTTGTTTAAGTTCATTTCTTCTATCCAATTCTGCAGTTAGTGTTGTTGAGTCAAATGGGATAGATTTTTCTACTAAATCACAAATTGCACTAAATATTTTACTGTGTGAATCTAAGTAAAATAATTCTGGTGTTAAATTTTCTACACATTTTTGAAGTGCATACTTTGATAAAAACATTGATCCCAAAACTGATTGCTCGGATTCTATACTGTGTGGCATTATTCTTTCGGCCATATTTTCACCTACAATTCTTTAATTACTTTTATTTTTAGAGTTGCTATTACTTCTTTATGCAATTCTATTTGAACCTGATGATATCCTAAATTTGTTATTGAGTTAGATAAATTTATATTTGTTTTATCTATCTGATATCCTATTTTATCTAGTTCTGATTTTATCTGTTTAGAAGATATTTGGCCAAACATTTTATCAAAGTTTCCTGTTTTTACATGGAAAATTATTTCTTCTTTTTCGATTTTTGATTTAAGTTTTTCCATATCTTTTATATGAAGGTTTTCCTCTAATTTCATTTCTTCAATATTTTTTTGAAGATTTTTTAGATTATTTGTGCTAGCCATAACTGCAAGTCCTTTTTTTATTAAAAAGTTTGTTGCAAAACCATCACTCACTTCTTTTATTTCATTTTTTTTTCCTTGACCTTTAACGTCTTTTGTAAAAATTACATTCATTATTTCACCTTAATTCTATCTATTAAAATTTGTTTAACTTCAGTTTTTGTTTTATTTTCAAATATACAGGCTGCTTCTGTTTTATGTCCTCCGCCACCTAGTGATGAAATTATTTTATATTGGTTTATATTATTGCTAAATTATAGTTTTTATATATTTTATTATCCATTAAACATAATACTATTCCATCTTCTACTATAAAACTTTTTTTAATTAATTGTTGTATTTTTAAATATTCTTCTTTTGTTTCTTTTAATAATTTACTTTTTTCTAAATTATTTGCTCCAATTCTTGTTAAATAAGCTGCAGCTTCATATGTTTTTTCAGTTGTCTTTGTATTAAAACTATTTGTATCTGTTTCAATTCCTGCTAACATAACTGTTGCTATATTTGAATCTACTTGTAATTCCAGGTATAATAAATAATTAACCAATATTTCATTTGTACTTGATAATTGACTTTCTATAATGTTTAATGTTGTATTTTCTATTAAATCAGTGTTTATTATGTGATGATCAATAATAACAATCTTTTTGAATTTATGTATAATTTGTGGATATGCAAGTAGTTTTTCTTTATGTGTATCTAAAACAATAAGTAAGTCTAAGTCTTTATTTACAATGGTTTCTTTATTAATAAACTTTATATTTTTTGATAATATTTCTAATGCTTTTTTTATAGGATTATTTAATTTATCTTCTAAAAATATGAAACTTTTCTTATTTAAAATGTCAATTATTTTATTTAAGCAAAGTGCTGATCCAAGGGCATCTAAATCCATTTGTTGATGGGTCATTATTATTATTGAATTACTACTTTTTATTAATTTTGTAAGTTTTTCAAATGAATTTGACATAGTCCACCTCACTTTTATATTATACTATAATTTTCTTATATTGTCTAAATTTTTACTTGATTTATTTAAAATATTTTAATTATTTATTTTTTGAAAAAAACACCTTTCAAATGTGTTTTCAATTTTAGAAATTAGCTTTCATTCATTATCTTTTTTAAATTTATTTGCTAGATTTTCTATTTTTTTTAGTCTATGAAATAATCCGGATTTTGTTATTTGATTACCTGTTTCAAGTGTTATTATTTCACTAAGTTCTAAAAGAGAAACCTCTGGATATTTAATCCGATAAATAGCAGTTTCTTTTGTTTTTTCATCAAGAAGATCAAGTAATCCGTTGCTCTGTATTTTTTTTATATCACTTATTTGTTTATTGGCTGTTTCAATTATCTTATCAACATTTGCTTGTTCACAATTATTAAGACGATTAGTCATATTTTTATGGTCTCTATATATTCTGATGTCTTCATAATAAAATACTGCATTAATCGCTTGAAGAATTCTTAAAAAATCACCAATTTTTTCTGCTTCTTTTATATATATCATATATTTTGATTCTCTTTTTAAAATTTTGCTATTTAGATTATATGAATTTAATAAATCTACAATAAATTTTGCATATTCATCTGTATCAACAATAAATTCAAGATGATATCTTGATGTTTTTGGATCATTAACACTTCCTGTACTTAAGAACAAACCTCTTAAATAAGCTTTTTTTAGTTCTTCATCTTCATAAATGTATTTGCTTGGAATATTTTTTATTGATAAATCTTCAATTATTTGTTTAATTTTGATTTTATTATTTATTTCTAAGATATAAATCAAATTTTTATTAAAATTATATCCTTTTCTTACTGTAATTTTTGATGTGATTTGATAAGTATCTTTTATTAAATTAAATATTCTTCTTGCTAAACTGGCATTTTCTGAAATAATTTTGATATTTTCGTCTATTGTTCCAATATTTTTAATAATTGCGGATAATTCGCTTATATTTTCTATTTTATTTGTTTTTAAATGACTTACTTCATTTTTTACAATACTTGTGAATGACATTATTTAATTAAAAAAGCGAATATATCAAGAGCTAGCTTTTCAACTCTGTGTCTTATTATCTCATTTTCTATTGCAACATAATCATTATGAATTAGTTCTATATCAAATTTATTTAATTTATCTATGTATACTTGATCTTTTTGTTCTTTTGTTTGATATTTTTCCTTTACTTCTTTATCAATTATTCCATCATTAGCTATAACAATATCTATTTTTCTTTCTTTTAAATAACTATTTATTACTTCCAAATGATTACTTACTTTATAGTTATCTGTCTCTCCTGGTTGTGTCATCATATTACAAACATACATTATTTTTGATTTACTATTATCAATTGCTTCTATTATCTCATTACAAATTAAGTTAGGAATTAAGCTTGTGTATAAACTACCCATACTCAAAATAATTAAATCAGCTTCATTTATTGCTTGAATTACATTTTGACATACAACTGGCGTTTCCTTATAGAAAACCTTTTTAATTTTTTTATTTGTTGTGGTAATGTTATGTTCTCCTTCAACTATACTTTCATCATTCATTTGAGCCATTAAAATAACATTATCTTCAGTTAGTGGTAAAACAGTTCCTTTTAAATTAAATATTTTACTAATTTCGCTTACTCCACTTGACATATTTCCAGTAATATTTGCCATAGCTGTTAATATTAAATTACCAATAGTATGTCCATTAAGGTCACTTGTAGTATTAAATCTATAATTTACTAATTTTTCAAAAATTGGCTCTGTTACCGAAAGAGCTGTAAGTACCTTACGAAGATCACCTACAGCAGGGGTATTAAATTCTTGTCTAAGCCTTCCAGTGCTTTGTCCATCATCGCATACTGATACAATTGCTGTTATATCCACTGGAAATAATTTTAAGCCTTTAAGAAGGGTTGACATTCCAGTCCCCCCTCCAAGTACTACAATTTTTTTGTTCATATTATCACCTGCTTTTTATTATACTATAAATTTTTATTATTTTAAATACACAAAAACCTATTGCTATATTTTTAGTAATAGGTTAGTCTCAAAATATATCTTTGTCTATATTTTTTGTATCATTATATTTATTTACGAAAATTGAACCTTTTTTTAGTTTTATTAACATTATTATTCCAATAATTATCATTATTATTGAAACTATTTGTGCTGCTTTTAATCCTATTATCATTAAGCTATCTGTTCTTAATGATTCAATAAAAAATCTAATTACTCCATAATAAATAAGATATAAAGAAGTCAATTGTCCAATTTTTAGGTATTCACTTCTTCTTATAATTATTAATATTATAAATCCAATAAAACACAATATTGATTCATATAGGAATGTTGGCTGATAATAAACACCGTTTATTTTCAAACCTTCTATAATAAAGTTTGGAATATGAATTGATTGAAGAAATTCTAAAGATGTTATAGGTCCATGTGCTTCACTATTAAAAAAATTTCCCCATCTTCCAATTGCCTGTCCTAAAATTAGACTTACTACTAATATGTCCGTTATACGTAAAGTAGTTATTTTATATTTTTTTGAATAAATAATAATAAATAATAAGGCAGCAATTAGTCCACCATGAATTGCTAGTCCGCCTTCCCATACTTTAAAGATATCTAATAAATTATTGGAATAGTAATCAAGGTTAAATAAAACATAATAAATTCTAGCTCCTATTAAAGATATAGGTATTAAATAAAAAAACATATTAATCATAAAGTCTTCTGATATTTTCCATTTTTTACTCTCTTTTATTGCTAGTGCCCCTCCTACAAAAAAAGCAACAAATAAAATAATTGAATACCAGTATATTTTTATAATTCCTAAGTCTAAAAATACTTGATTCATTTTATTCTCCTCTCTTTAACATTGGTGATAATATAGCTTTATCCATAATAATATTCATTATAGAAATTAATATTGCTACAAAACATGCTATAAATACGCCATTAATTGTAAAATGCTTTCCTAAAATTGCATCAACAATTTGTAATATAAAAACATTTATAAATGGATAAAATATTCCAAGTGTTAAGGCAGTAATTGGTAGTGTTAACCAAACTATAATTGGTTTTATTGTTCTATTTAATATATATATTAGAATTGCAGCTAACAATCCCCAAAAACCAAAATAGCTATTATCTATTTGAATTGTATTTTTGAATAAAACTGCTAACGAAATTAAAATTAAAGCATATCCTACCATGTATATTAACCATTCAATGAAGTTATTTACACGTTTTTTATTTAACTTTTCATCTATAATAATTACTTTCAAGTTTTCACCTCCATATATTTTTTATAATTATATCATATTTTTAGGTTTTTCACATCTTTTAATATATTGGCATTTTTGACATAATTCTTCTATTAGGATGTTATTTCTAAAATTTTGATTTATATTTTTGAATTTTGATGATGATAGAATATCTTTAAATGATGTATGAAATATATTTCCTAGATTTATTATTCCTTTTGAGTCTAGGCAACAGGGTACTATTGTTCCATCTACTAGTATACCTAAATGTGTTTTTAATCCTAAACAAGTTCCTTTAGTTCCTAAATTAGGACTTTCTATGTTTGGCCATGTGAATATTTCAGCTTTGTTGATGTATATATTATTTTCTATTTTAATATTTTTTGTTTTTAATATATCTTCTTTCATATTTTCAATATTATAGTTTTTTATGAGTTTATTTAGTATAATTTCATTTTCTTTAGTTAATTTATTGTTTTTTATTGCCCAAAATCTGTAAACTATATATTTTGAAGATTTTTTTTGAATTTCATCTACTGTTTTTAAAATTGTTTCTATTGTTTCTTCTTCTGTTATTTTTTCAAAGCTGTGGAGAGATATGTTTATTTGCCTTAAATATTTTGAGTTAATTATATTTTCTTTATTTTTATGAATTAAAGAACCATTTGTTGTTAGATTAATGTAGATTTGATATTTATCACATATTTTAAATATTTCTTCTATATTAGGATGAAATAATGGTTCTCCTTTAATATGAAGACAAATATAATTTGTATATGGTTTTATTTGTTTTAAAATGTGTTCAAATTCATTTATATTCTTATGTCTTTTGATATTTGTGTCTTTTGAACAAAAACTACAATTTTTGTTACAAATATTAGTTATTTCTACATATATTCTTTTAAAGTTCATTATTTTTTATCCTTTAATTCAAATAAAATGTCTCTTAGTTCTGTTGCTCTTTCAAAATCAAGATTTTTTGCTGCTATAAACATTTCATTTTCTATTTTATTAATTAATTTTATTTTTTCTTCTTTTGTCATTTTAATTGGTTCTGTTTCATCTAAATCTTTATTATTTGTAATTACTTCTCTTATTTCTTTTATAATTGTTTTAGGTACTATATTATGTTCTTTATTGTATGTTTCTTGAATTTCTCTTCTTCTTTCGGTTTCATTAATAGCTCTTTTCATTGAATCACTTATTGAATCAGCGTACATAATTACATGACCAGAAGCATTTCTAGCAGCTCTTCCGATTGTTTGAATTAAACTTCTATCACTTCTTAAAAATCCTTGTTTATCGGCATCCATTATTGCAATTAAACTTACTTCTGGTATATCTAACCCTTCTCTTAAAAGATTTATTCCAACTAGAACATCATATTTTCCACTTCTTAAGTCATGAATTATTTTTAATCTATCAAGAGTTTTTACTTCACTGTGCAGATATGCAACTTTTATATCTAGAGTTTTTATATATGTTGTAAGTTCTTCTGCCATACGAATTGTTAGTGTTGTGATTAGAACTCTTTCATTTATTTCAATTTTTTTATTTATTTGATCAACTAAATCATCTATTTGATGTTTTGTTGGTTTTATTTCAATTGTTGGATCTAAAAGTCCCGTTGGTCTTATTATCTGTTCAACTATATTATTTTTACTTTTTTCTAATTCATAATCACCAGGTGTTGCGGATACACAAATTAATTGATTAATTTTATTTTCAAATTCATCAAATTTTAATGGTCTATTATCCATTGCACTTGGTAGTCTAAATCCATATTCTACAAGTACTTTCTTTCTAGCTTGGTCACCATTATACATTCCTCTTATTTGTGGAATTGTTACATGAGATTCATCTATTATTAATAAAAAATCTTTTCCAAATGCATCAACTAATGTTGTTGGAGTTTCTCCTGATTGTTTTAATGCCATATGTCTAGAATAATTTTCTATTCCTCTACATGATCCTGTTTCTAATAACATTTCTAAATCATAATTTGTTCTTTCAAGAAGTCTTTGATGTTCAATTAGTTTATTTTGAGCTTTAAAGCTTACAAGTTGATTGTCTAATTCTTCTTTTATATTATTAATAGCTATTTTCAACTTTTCATCATTTGTAACAAATAAACTAGCTGCAAATATACTTATTGTATTTTTATTAGAAATTATTGTTCCTGTTAGTGTATCATATTCATATATTTTTTCAATAATGTCTCCAAAAAATTCTATTCTTATTCCTTTTCCATGTTGACTAACAGGCATTATTTCTAAAATGTCTCCAATTGCTCTAAATGTTCCTCTTTTTAATTCAATATTATTTCTTTCATAAAACATCTCTACTAACTTTAACATTACATCATTACGTTCAATTTGATCATTAATACTTAATGTTAAAATTTTTTCCTTATAGTCTTCTATTTCTCCTATACCATAAATACATGAAACTGAAGCTACAACTATCACATCTTCTCTTGTTAAAAGACCTGATACTGCACTATGTCTTAATTCATCTATTTCATCATTAATTGATGAATCTTTCTCAATATATGTATCTGTTTTTGCTACATATGCCTCTGGTTGGAAATAATCATAATATGAAACAAAATATTCTACTCTATTTTCAGGAAATATCTCTTTTAGCTCAGAGTATAATTGTCCAGCTAGTGTTTTATTGTGGGCTATTACTAAGGTCGGTTTATTTACTTGGTCTATTACATTGGCAATTGTAAAAGTTTTACCTGTTCCTGTTGCTCCAAGTAATGTTTGATATTTATCATTGTTTTTTATTCCTTTAACAAGTTTTTCGATTGCTATTGGTTGATCTCCACTTGGACTATATTTTGAGTTTATTTTAAACATAATCATGCCTCCTATATTCTTTATTATGACAATTATCAACCATCAAATTCGTGTAATTAAGTTTTAAATTCGTGTAATTTCAATGTAAATATATGGTTGATATACCTCTTACACGAGTAAAATTCACAAATCTTATTTTTGAAACTAAATAATACCAAACAATATTAATTAATTTTATTTAATATATTTTAACATTCTTTTAACAATTTAACAAGGTAAGTGGCTTAGATATTATGTTTTAAAATGAGATTACTTAGCCATTATTTCATTGTAATAATCATGAATTTTATTTTTCTCATCACTGTAATCATATACAAGCCCTTTCTCTTCATCTTCTGGAATTAAATTTTCAATAAACGGCTCCAAAATATCAAGACAATCAATAGTTATTTATCTATTATCAGTATAGACATCAATTGTAATAATTTCTGATACATGTCCCAATAATTGTGATATTGCTTTAGCATTAAAATTAGATTTCACTATTAAAGTTGTGAAAGTATGTCGTAAATCATGAAAATCTATATCAGGAAGATTTAATTGTTTCATTAACTCATTATAATAGCTTTGATGGAATCCTCTACTTCTAGATTTACCATATGTTGAACAACAAATATAATTATCTTCTCTGAATTCTTTTTTCTTCTTTTTCTATGCTTTTCATACCTTTTTTTTCTTCAAGTATTGTTTCAAAAAGTAAATCTGGAATATCAACACTTCTGTCTCTATTTTTTGTTTTTATTTTTATTTCTTGTGTTGTAACAGTTTTCTTTTTGCAAGTATCTTTATTTTTGTTAATATCACGTCCTAATTGCCTATCAATAATTATATGTCTATTAACAAAATCAATATCTGAATATTTTAATCCGTTTATCTCACTTATTCTAAACCCCATTAATACAGCGAACATTATTCGAAGATTATAATTGTGAATATAAAAATGCCGGTTTATGGGAATAAAAAATGGAGGAAAAGTGGAATATTAATCTTCCAAGTTTTCAGTTTTTAATTTGGCTTTTATACGGTATGATTTTCCCGTGATATTAATTATATGATAATGATGTAGTAATCTATCTAATTTATCATTAGCTAAAGTATAATCACCAAATATCTCATTCCATTTACTAAATGGTTTATTTGTTGTTATTATAGTGCATTTCTTTTCATATCGTTTTATAATTAATTGAAAAAACATATTTGCTGCTTCTGTATCTATTGGTAAATATCCAACTTCATCTATTATTAATACTTTATATTAAGCATAATGATTAATTCTAGTTTCTAATCTTGATTCTAAATGGGCTTTTCTTAAATTACTAACCAATTCATGAAATGATATAAAATAAGTTGAATATCTGTTTTTTGCTGTCTCTATTCCTATTGAAGTAGCTATATGTGTTTTTCCAACACCTGGGCTTCCAACAAATAATATATTCTCTTTATTATTTATAAATCTTAAATTTTTTAAATTCTAATATTTTTTCTTTATTTATTGATGGTTGCACTAAAACATGACCATTACTATGAATATTTCCATTTAAAAAATATTGCTTGAAAATATTAGTACAAGATCCTATAAGAAACACAGAGCTATCAATTTTAGAATTTAATTCTACACTATCTACTTTTTTAAAGCCAATATCCATAAAGAATTCTGTAAAACTATTTTTTACAAAATCATTTTCTTTTATATAATTCATTCAATCTTACCCCTTAATCTTTTTAAGCTTCTTCTAATTCTTTTTTTAAATCATTAATAAAATGCTTCATTCTTTCAATTCTTTTGATGGCAATTTTTTTGCTTTCATTTTTAAACATTTTATCTAGAATTTTAACATTTTTTAATTGAAATTCAATATTTGGTGCATGCTTAGATAAATCAATGATCCTTCCATTAGGTTATCCACCTATTAAATTGGTAGCAATATATTGTTCCAAATCGCAATCATTAAATACAGTTTGTTTAAACTCACCAGCGATCATATAAGTTCTGCATATACCAATATTCCCTATAACATCTAATTTATCAGCATCAAATAATATTTTAGCTTCTAAAGATTCAGGAATTAATCCAACTTTAAATCTATGAGTTCTTAAAGCTGATGAAACTTTTTCTATAAAATCATTATCAAGATTAAAACTCTTTAGTATATCTATTGCCATTTCAGATTCTAATATTGCATGATCAATACTTCTATCTTGACAATTATCTTCTTTAACTCTAGCTATTTCATGCAATAACGTTGCTACTTGGAATACGTCTATATCAACATTTTTTTCTGTTTTAGCAATTCTTAGACAGTTATTATAAACTCTAAAAACATGTTCCAAATCATGAGAAGAACAACTTAGTTTTTCTTGTACTATTTTTTTATTTTCTCTATCATTTTTACCTCCTTATTATTACCCACAGTTTATAATTTTCTATACAATTTGAGTAGTTGAAATACTATCTTCAAATTGAATTATTTTTGCATCTTTGCAGTAAACACTTATTTTTTTGAAACCAATATTATTTTCCAACATATTATCAAGGTTATAATCTCCACCTTTTATATAAATGTCTGGTCTTATTGTATTTATTAATTCAAATGGTGTATCATCATCAAAAACAATAACATAATCTACACTCTCTAAGGCAGCTAACAGTGCCATTCTACAAGCTTCTGGTAATATTGGTCTATTCTCTCCTTTTAATTTTTTAATAGATGAATCACTATTTAATCCTACAATTAAAATATCTCCTTTTTCTAAATAATTAACATGTCCATTATAAATAATGTCAAAGCATTCATTAGTCAATATAACTTTTTTATTTGATTTTTCCTGAATTACATCTATTAGAGTTTTAGTATTGACTATTTTATCTTTAATCTTTTTTACAATCATTAGCTATACCTCTTTTCCTAAATTCAATTATCGGATAAATCGTACAATCCGTACATCATGGACATTTTTCATATTTGCCTAATTTTAAATTTTTATAATTAAATTCTTTTTCTAATGAACCTAATATCCTAGAGCTGTATAAACATGGGGTGATTTCTCCATTGGTTTTTATAAATGCAAATTCTTTTCCTGCTAAACATAAATTATTATTATTTTTATCAAATAGTATTGGGATCTTTGCAGTATCAATATACACTTTTAAAACTTTTAAGAACTCATTATCCATGGCATTTTCTTTTATAAAATCATAAACTATTTTCCTTTTATTATCTATAACTTCTAAATTAATCTCACTATTCTTATAAAATTCATCAGAATTATCAGCGAATCTAAAACTATAACCACAGTTTAATTTTTCAGATAAATCTTTTATATGATTTAAGTTTTCTAAATCACAATTATCGTTTGTTAATGTCATTGATAAACATACAAATACCTTTGATGCTTCTTTTAAAATTAGTTTTACTAAGTTTATAACTTTTTCATAGGTATCTATGCCTATAATTATTTTGTTAATATCTTTAGTACCCTCTAACGAAATACTCAAAATTACATCAGGAACTAACTCACAACAATAGTTACAAATATCTACCACTTTATTAAGTATAGTACCATTAGTATTAAGAAAAATGCAATTTAGTTTTGGTAAACAATTATATATTGTTTCTATTACTTTTTTTATATCTTTTCGTAAAAATGGTTCTCCACCAATTGTAATCAATTCTCATATGTATTTTAATTATTTAATTTTTTATATTCACTAGTTATTTTTATGATTAATGGATTGAGATACTCACAATCCTCGTTATTTTTTTATTAGCTGATTTCTCAATTCCATAAGTCCTTTTAGTATATATCCCAATTCATATCGGTCTAATTCAATTTTAGATTTATCTTTGGTTTTAAAAATATTAATTCACCCAATATCTTTCTTATATTTAAATTATCTATAAATATCTTCAATTAAATTTGTGGACTTATGTCCTAGAATACTTTTAATTAATATAGTTTGTTTTTTTAAATCAAAATCTTCCCATGTTATTTTACTTAATTCTTCATAAGTGGAATTAGCTTATTCTTTTAACCTTTTAAGCGTTGGCTACATTTTTATTGCCATAGAATTAGATCCAAAATATTTAATATACTCTGCTTCTATTCCTTCCTCATTGTCTAAAGATTTGAAGAAATCCAATTTTGAAAATTTAAGAATTATATTTATATATTTGATCGGCAGTTTCCTTTTATTTATCATTGCCTCAATCATAACTTCTAAACATTCAAGTTCGTCCACATAACATTCTATTGCCATAATTTAATTTCCTTTCTATCTATTTATATTAACAATTTATTATTTTTCATTACACGAATTTACACGAATAAAAGTCACAGAAATATTTTGTTTGTTTAGTGTTATTATGTTTTTTTATGTCAAAAACGGTGGATTAAGTAACACTAAATAACACCATAAAATAAGTAATTTTTGCGTTTCTCATAATATGAAACAAAATATTCTACTCTATTTTAAGGAAATATCTCTTTTAGCTCAGAGTATAATTGTCCAGCTAGTGTTTTATTGTGGGCTATTACTAAAGTCAGTTTATTTATTTGTTCTATTACATTGGCAATTGTAAAAGTTTTACCTGTTCCTGTTGCTCCAAGTAATGTTTGATACTTCTCATTATTTTTTATTCCTTTAACAAGTTTTTCAATTGCTTTTGGTTGATCACCACTTGGCTTTTGAGTTAATTTTAAATTAACAAAAAAAGAGTTTTAAACTCTATTTTTTATCAATTATAAATGTTACTTTGTATGAATTTTCAAAATCAAGTTCTTCTGTATCTACATTGAAACCATATTTTTCTAAAGTTTTTGCACAATCTCTTATTGTATTGATTGCTAATTTAAGGTCACTAATTGCAGCTTTTCCTTGTACTTCTTGATTTTCATTTATAACTGGTTGTATAAATAAATCGGTTTTATTTTCATATTTTACATCATCGTAATTCGAATTAATTTTTTCATCTATAAAAGCAAACGGATTTGTATTTTGATTAAATATATTTGATTGCTCAACAACTGGTGGATTTATTGTTGTTTGTGGTTCTTCAACTGATTGTACTTGACCACCAAATGGTTGAAAATTTGTAAACTCAGCTTCATCATTTAATGTTAATGAACTAGTTTGAGGTTGAAAAGGTTCTTCTTCTACTTGTTTTTCTTCAACTTCTGGCATTTCAATATTATTTAAGTCTTGTGTTATTTGTGTTTCAAATACATTATTTTGAAAACTTGGGAATATTGTTGAATTTATATCATTTGATAATGATTTATTTTGTTCTTCATTTTGAATTGATTCTTCAACTAATTCTTTTTGTTCTATTTCAGTTACTACAGGATTTGTTTTTTCTACCACCTCAACTGCTGGTTCGATAGGTGCTGGTTTAAAATCAAATACATTTGGAATTTGTGGTGATATTTCATTGAAATCCATATTTACTTCTTTACTCTCAAAATCATTTACGTAATTTGGATTAGTATCTTCTTCTCTATTGAAATTAAACATATTAAAGAATTTCCCACCTGTTTGAACTGGTTCTTCTTTTATCTCTTCTTTTATTTCATCAACGTTTGTAGATGGTTCTAAATTTAACTCTGGGTGCAAAGTTGGTACTAATAATTCATCAATATTATTAATTTCTTTCACTGGTTGAAAAATATCTTTTGCATCATTTTCTATTTTATTTATATCCATAAATCCAGGATTAATTTGTTCAGTAGACATGTTTGATTTGAAATCATTATCAATATACTCATTTGTTTTTGAAAATTGTGGACTTAATTCCTCTATTTTAAACTCATTGATTGGCTGATTTACATTATTTTCCAAAATTTCTGCCTGAGGTATATTTATAAAATTTGGTGTTTGTTCTGGGTGTATTAATGTATTTTGTTTTGATTCTTCTTCAATTACAGCTGGTTTTATAGAGAATTCTACATCATTCATATTTATAAAACTAGGCTTAAATTCTTGATCTTCTTGTAAATTATTAGTATCTTCTATTATAGGATTTGCTGGAAGATTAAAATTGTTGATTTCTTCTTTATCCTCATCAAAATTTAATATTTCTGCATCTTCTCCTGCTTCTTGTAAAAGTCTATTTATTTCTTCATCTGTTTTTCTAACTGTTAGTCTTTCTGTAATTATTCTGTTTAGCATATTTTTTTGTTTTTCCTCATCTAATTTCAATAAAGAACGTGCATGTCTTTCTGAAATCTTACCTTCTAATAAAGCTTCTTGTATATCATCACCCAAATTTAATAGTCTAAGCTTATTTGCTATTGTTGACTGAGTTTTACCTAATTTTATTGCTAAAGAAGATTGATTTAAATACCCCATATCTAGTATTTTTTTATAAGATATAGCTTCTTCAATTGGGGTTAAATCTTCTCTTTGAACATTTTCAATTAATGCTATTTCAGCACTATCTCGATCATCTAAATTAGTTATTATAGCTGGTACAGTAGTTTTACCAGCTAATACACTAGCTTTATATCTTCTTTCTCCAGCAATTATTTCATATTTATCACTTATTTTTCTTACAACTATAGGTTGAATTACTCCGTGTTCTTTTATTGATTCAGCAAGTTCCATTATATTTTCTTCATTAAATCTAATTCTTGGTTGAAATCTATTTGGTAAAATATCATCTAAATTCAAGATTTTTACTTCTTTTTCCATTTCCATTTTTTTTCCCCATTTCTATTCTTATAATTAATAATACTATATTTTGGGAAATATTACAATATATTTTGGGAAATATTTTAAAAAAAACCATTTATTTAATGGTTTTATAATCGTTGTCTTTTTATCTCACTATTTTTTCTTGGATATTTTTTTATATCTTTTAATTTTTTAAAAGATATAATAGTTCTATTACTCTCTTCTACTGGTAAGTTTAGTTCAACTATTTTTTCAAGTTCTAATTTTAATTCTTTAATGGCATTTTCAATTTCTTTTATTTCTTCTTTTACATTTCCTTTTAGGGCTATAAAATAACCATTTATTTTTGTCATTGGTATTGCATATTCAAGAAGAATTGATAAATGAGCAACAGCTCTTGCAGTTGTAATATCAAATTTATTTCGATTTTTTATAGAGTATTCTTCTGCTCTAGTATGAATTGTTTTAATATTTTCAAGTTTTAATTCTTTTATTACTTGATTTAAAAATTCAATTCTTTTATTTAATGAATCTAATAATGTTATTTTAATATTAGGAAAAACTATTTTAATTACAAGACCAGGAAAACCTGCTCCTGTTCCAATGTCACATAAACTATTTATTTTTTTTAAATTTATTACTTTAATAATTGTTAAGCTATCATAAAAATGTTTTAGATATACTTGCTCTTTTTCTGTAATCCCCGTTAGATTCATTACTTTATTATATTCTATTAACAATTCATAGTATTGATTTAGTTGTTCAAGTTGAATTTCATTTAAATTAATTCCTATTTTTTCAAGTTCTTCTATAAATTTAATTTGATTCATTTGGATACTCCTTTTTTAAATAAACCATCAAAATCGAAATATCTGCAGGATTTACTCCACTAATTCTTATTGCTTGACCAATTGAGGTTGGATTTACTTCTTTTAATTTTTGTCTTGCTTCTGAAGCTATATTTTTTATTTTATCATAGTCAATACTTTTTGGAATTTGTTTTGTTTCTAATTTAATCATTTTTTCTGCTTCTTTATTTGCTTTTTCTATGTATCCTTCATATTTAATGTTTATTTCAACTTGTTCTATTACTTCTTTTGAATATTCTATCTTTATAAAATTATTTATGAAATCCAAATTTATTTCTGGTCTTTTTAATAGATTATATAAATTAATTCCATCTTTTATTGGTGTTAGATTATTCATTACTAATAATTCATTTATTTCTTTTGTAGGAGTTATTTTATTTTGTAATAATATATTTGTTAAATCATTTATTTTCTCTTTTTTATTAATCATCTTATTATATTTTTCTTCATTGATTAAACCCACTTTATATCCATATTCTCTTAATCTTAAATCTGCATTATCATGTCTTAATAATAAACGGTATTCAGCTCTTGAAGTTAATAAACGATATGGATCTCTGATACCTTTTGTTACTAAATCATCTATTAATACTCCTATATATGCTTCGTTTCTTTTTAAAATTAATGGTTCTTTTCCTTTTAATTTTAAAGAAGCATTTATACCTGCAATCAGCCCTTGACATGCTGCTTCTTCATACCCACTTGTTCCATTAATTTGTCCAGCAGTGTACAAATTTTCTATTATTTTTGTTTCTAATGTTTGTTTTAATTGAGTTGGATAAATTGAATCATATTCAATAGCATAAGCATATTTTAGTATTTGAGCATTTTCTAAACCTGGTAAACTATGAACCATTTGATCTTGGACATCATATGGCATACTTGTTGAAAATCCTTGTATATATATGTCATCATGATATCTACTTTCCGGTTCTAAAAAAAGTTGATGTCTTTCTTTATCTTGAAATCTAACTACTTTATCTTCAATTGAAGGACAATATCTTGGACCTATTCCTTTTATATCTGTTAGTCCACCATACATACTTGATTTATTTAAATTTTCTTTTATAATTTGATGTGTTAATGAGGTAGTATAAATTAAGTGACAAGGTAATTGATCTTCTATTTTATAATTTGGTATATTATCAAAACTAAAGGTATGGTAAATTTGGTCACCTGGTTCAAGTTTAGTTTTACTAAAATCAATTGTTGAAGCTTTTATTCTTTGTGGTGTTCCTGTTTTTAATCTTTTTATTTCAAATCCTAATTTAGCTAAATTTTCACTTAAATAGTTACTTGGTAATTCACCATGAGGTCCTTCTCTTCTTCTTGTATCACCTACTAAAATATCTGATTTTAAATATGTTCCAGTTGTAAGAATAACAGAATTAGAGTAAATATTTTCTTCATTTTCGGTAGTTATCCCCAAAACTTTAGAGTTTTCCACAATTAAATTTTCTACAATTGCTTCTTTTATTTCTAAATTATTAGTATTTTTCAAAACTTTTAACATTTCCTGTGGATAAGTTATTTTATCTGCCTGTGCTCTTAGTGCTTGTATTGCTGGTCCCTTTTTATAATTAAGCATTTTTATTTGTATTTGAGTTTTATCAGCATTAATTCCCATTTCTCCGCCTAATGCATCAATTTCTCTTACTACTATTCCTTTTGCACTTCCTCCAATTGATGGATTACATGGCATATCTGCTATATTTTTAATATTTCCAGTAATTAATAATGTCTTATGTCCTAGTCTGGCTGATGCTAAAGCTGCTTCACATCCTGCATGTCCTCCACCTACAACAATTATTTCATATTTCATATTTCACGTCCTTTTTTCTTAACATATTATACTATGTTTTTAATTAACAATAAATATATAATTTATAAAAGAACTTTATTTTGATAAACTTCTACTTTCCTAAACAAAATTGACTAAATAATTGGTCTATTAACTCTTCTTTATAACTTATACCTATTATTTCACCAAGTTTTTCCCAAATATTTTTTAAATCTATTTCTAATATATCGATTGGAAATTCATTTTTTATTCCATTTTCTATTTGATCTATACTTGTTAATATTTCTTCTAGTATTCCAATACTTCTAGCATTTGTCAAATAAGTTAGTTCATTTGTTACTATTTGTTCTAGATTAAAAATTTCCTTTATTTTATTTTTTAATTCTTCTATTCCTGTTTTATTTAATGTACTCATATATATCAAATTTTCTATTTTTATATCATTTACGTTTAATTCACTTAATAAATCTGTTTTATTAACTATTACTATATTATTCTTGTCTTTTATTTTTTCAAATAATATTTTTTCTTCAGTTGTTAATTTTTCATTATTATTTATCATAAATAATATTAGATCCGCTGTACTTATTAATTTTAAACTTTTATCTACACCTATTTTTTCAACTATATCACTAGTTTCTCTAATACCTGCAGTATCTATTATATTCAACATAATACCATCTAAATTAATTTGACCTTCAACTGTATCTCTTGTTGTTCCTTCTATATTTGTTACTATTGCTTTTTCTTCTTCTAATAGTTCATTAAGTAAACTACTCTTACCTACATTTGGCTTACCTATTATTGCAACATTAATTCCTTCTTTTATAATCTTTCCATTTTTACTTTCTTTTATTATTTTTTCTATTTGTTGTTTTATATTATGCATTTTAATTATAATATGATTTAAGGTCATTTCTTCAATATCTTCGTATTCGGGAAAATCTATATTAACTTCTATATTTGCTAAAATTTCAATTATTTCTTGTCTAAGTTCTTTAATTAATTTTGAAACGTTTCCAGATACTGCTAAAATTGATTGTTTTCTAGATAATTCTGTTTTAGATTCAATTAAGTCCATTATTCCTTCTGCATGTTGTAAATCAATTCTTCCATTTAAAAAAGCTCTTTTAGTAAATTCACCAGGATTTGCAAGCCTACATCCTTTTTTTAATAATATTTCTAATACTTTATTTGTTGTTGCAATTCCACCATGACAGTTAATTTCTACAATATTTTCTTTTGTATATGTTCTTGGTTCTTTCATTAACATTACTAAAACTTCATCAATTTTTTCATTATTTTCTACAATATAACCATAATTGATGGTATGAGTGCTTTTCTTTTCTAAATCATCACCTTTAAAAATTTTATTTACAATTTTAATTGATTCTTTTCCGCTAACTCTAATTATTGATATTGCTCCAACTCCCAGAGCTGTTGAAACTGCTACTATTGTATCTTCCATTTTAAATTTCCTTTCTAAATTTAATTTTTAACCCTATTACTGTTGAAATATTTCTTGTTTTAAAAAGGTCTTCTATCGAAATTATTTTATCTGCTAATGTTATTACCCATGCTTCACTACATTTTGGTGGTATTTTATTTAGAGGAAACATGTGTCTTTCTATACTATTTTCTATCTTATTATTCATTAAGTGTGGAAAATATAATTTTGAATTTTCTAATGCTTCAGATGCATGAGTAAATCCATGTTTTTCTAATATTTTCTTTTTTTCTTTATTTTCTTGCCATGGATTATTATAAAAATCATGTAATAATCCTGCTATTGCTATATTTTTATGGTTTAAATTAAGAATTTTTGCAATTTTAAATCCTAGTTTTGAAACTTTTAGTGAATGGTGATATACACTTATATCTCCGTGATGTTTATATTTTTTTCTTTTTTGAAATTCATAATTTTCTAATACTTCATATACAATTTGATAGTATTCTAATTTATGATTGGTATTCATCATTTTCCTCATTTCTTTATTTAGTTTACATTAAAAAAAATTTATAGTCAATAAAGTCAAAAGAAAAATATAACTTATAATTATATTTCCTTATATTTTATAACAATATGTCTTTCTTTACCATCTCCTACACTCTCAGTTTGTAGATGATTGTAATTAGAAATTAAACTGTGAATCATTCTTCTTTCATTTGAATTCATTGTATCAAGTGAAACATGTATTTTATTTTTTAAAATATCTTCTGCTATTTTTTTTATTTCATTTTCTAAATTTTTTAATTTTTTTAATTTATAGTTTGAAATATCAACATTAATTTTCAAATTTATTTTTGTCTGATTTTTTATGATTTGTCTTAATAATGTTTGAATAGCATTTAAAGTCTTACCTTCCCTACCAATTAAAATAGAATTTTGTGCTGATACTAAAGTTATATTATAGCTATAATCATTTTCAATTATTTCTGATGTTATATTAATATTCATCAAATCCGAAAATTCTTCAAAAAAATTTGTTATATATATTTTTATATTTTCTTTTTTTATAGCATATAAAATATATTTTTTCTTTTTAAATAAATTACCTTCTTCTATTTCATATCTAATTAATAATTCTTTTTCACTACATTTTAAATCTTTTAAACAATTATTAAAAGCTTCTGTTTCTGTTTTTCCTTCATATTCAAGTATATTAATCATTTTTTTTATTTCTCCTTACCAATAAATTTTGAACAATTGTGAATAAATTAGATGTAATCCAATAAATTGCTATTCCTGATGATATTGAAAATGCTGTTATGGTCATAAATATTACCATAATATTTGTCATCATTTTCATTTGTTTTTCTTGTTCTTTACTTACTGACATGGAACTATTTAATTTAAATGAGAAATATGTAGCTGCTACTATTAGTACAATAAAAATTAAATAATAATATTTTCCAGATAATAGTGCTGTTAATGGGCTTGTTCCTAATTGAAACCCTAAAAATGTTTCTTCAAAAATTGCTGGTATTCTACTAATTGCTTCATAAAAAGCAAAAAATAATGGTATTTGAATAAATGAAAATAGACATCCAGATAATGGACTTATATTATATTTTTTATAAATCATCATCATTTCTTGAGATTTTTGCATCATTGCTTCATTTGATTTATTATTTTTATATTTATTTTCTAATTTATCTAATTCTGGTCTTGCTTTTTTTAATAATTCGGATTGCATTGCAGTTTTTTTTGTAAATGGCCAAACTACTCCTCTAATTAATAAAGTTGCTATGATAAGTCCAAAACCATAACTTTTAACTAATATTCCTATTTGAATGATTAAGAAAGCTAATGGTTTTACAAATACTGATGTCCAAATTCCTTCATAATTTCCTTCAGTTGGTGATAGTTTATCACAAGCTGGTAGACTTTCTAAATTTACTTTTAATTCATCAATTGATGTTTGATTATAATCTTCATATATTTTGATAGTTTTTTTATCTGTAGGTTTACAAAGTATATTTTGTGGTAAATTTTGACCCGTTTCACTATTTTTTATTATTTTATTATCTTCAGTTTTTAGATATTGAGTACATCCAGTAAAATTAATTACTAAAAAACAAGCTATTAAAATTTTTAAATATTTTTTTTTCATTTTTTTTCTCCTTTTTTTATAATGTTAATTTTTTTTAGACATTCATTTAAACTAATTTCCATTTGTTCATAACTACAATTTAAAATACTTTTCCTTATCATTATAATACAATTAAAATTATTTTGATAGTCATTTTTATCAATTATAGACTTTAATTGTCTTTTTAATCTATTTCTATTTACAGCACCACATAATTTTTTACTTACTGAAAACCCAAATTTATATACATCATTGATATTTTTTTCAATAAAAATCATATATTCTTTATTTTTAAAAGGAATATTATTTTGGATTATTCTATTATAATCATTATTACTTTTTAATATATTTATTTTTTTCATAATATCAATCTTTCTATTTAATATTGTGTTGAAAAAACCACTGTTTTGACAGTGGAATTTTTTAATGAGACAATACTTTACGTCCTTTTCTTCTTCTTCTATTTAATATATTAGTTTTCATACGTGCAAAAAATCCTTGTTTTTTACTTCTTTTTCTATTATTTGGTTGGAATGTTCTTTTCATAAATCCACCTCCTGATCTTATTTTACTTTTTCCTGTTTGCTCTTAACATTATATAGATAATAATTTATTTTGTCAAGATTTTTAATATTTTTTTTTCACTTTAAATATTCTTGGTTTTAAATATAAAATTATAATAATATGTTTTATTAATTTAATTAAAATATTATGAAATTTTTGTTAACATAGTTTTTAACATATTTTTATATTATAATTCAATATTTAAGTACATTATACACATAAGTTGTGTATAATTAAATAACACATATTTTTTATGTTGAAATTTTTATTAACAAAAATGTTGAAATTGTAATATTTTATTTATTTTTATAATTTTTTTATGTGGATAATTTTGTTAATTATATGTTAATTTTCATTTTTCCACATTTTTTTAATTTTTTTCTTTTATTTTCATTTAAAATATTGTAGAATATAGGTAGAAATTTAGGTGACAGGGGTGTTATATATGAATAATACTAATTTATGGAATACATTTTTAGATAAAATAAAAAATGAAATTTCTCCTGTTTCTTTTGAAACTTGGTTTTTAGAAACTAAATTATTTGAACTTTCTAATAATGTTGCTAAAGTTATAGTGCCAATGCATATCCATAAAAAGAGTTTAAAAGAAAATTACAATGATTTAATTCAAGAAATATTTACAGATGTATCTGGAACTAATTTTAAATTTGATTATTTTACAAAAGAAGAAATAGATACAAATATAGAAATTAATACAGATATAATAGGAGTTCCATCTATTTCTTCTTTTGAAACAAATTTAAATTCACAATATAATTTTTCAAATTTTATAGTAGGGGAATCTAATAAATTTGCTAAAGCAACAGCTTTAGCTGTTGCAGAAAAGCCGGGAAATATGTATAATCCTTTATTTATATATGGAAATTCTGGATTAGGTAAAACTCATTTAATGCATGCTATTGGAAATTTTATTTTAAAAAATGAAAAGAAAACAGTACTATATGTAACTAGTGAAAAATTTGTATCTGATTTTGTGGGAATTACAAAAAAATCAGAAGTTGGAAATAATTTTGATAGTGTCGATATATTTAAAAAAAAATATAGAGATATTGATGTTTTAATTATAGATGATATTCAGTATTTAGGAAGTATGGCAAAAACACAACAGGAATTTTTTAATACTTTTAATGATTTATATGGTAAGAATAAACAAATTATTATATCATCCGATAGATCACCTGACGATTTAAAACTATTAGAAGATAGATTAAGAACTAGATTTAACTGGGGACTTACAATTAACATTAAACAACCAGATTTTAAATTGAGGATGAATATAATTGATAAAAAAGTAGAGAGTCATATGTTAGCAAGCCCTTTTCCAATAGAAGTAAAAGAATATATTGCTAGTAATTGTACAAGTGATATTAGAAAATTAGAAGGTGCAATTACTAGGGTAGTTGCTTATGCTACAATGATGAGTGGAAGTGATATAACTCTTGAATTGTCAATTGAATCTTTAAAAGACTATTTTGTAAAAAGTATTATTTCAAAAAATAAAATAGACCAGGTTCAACAATTAGTTGCTGCTTCTTATAATATAACTATTGAAGAATTAAAAAGCAAAAGAAGAATTACAAATATTTCTTTTCCAAGACAAATAGCAATGTATATTTGTAGAACTTATTTAGAAGAGTCATTACCTAAAATAGGTATTGAGTTTGGTGGAAAAGATCATACGACTGTAATTCATTCTGTGGATAAAATTAAAAAACAGTTGAAAACTAATCCAGAGTTAAACATAGAAATTGATAAAATAATAAGTCAAATAAAGTAAACATGTGAATTATTTACACTTTTCAACAAATTATTAATATTATTAAAATAGAAAATTACTTTAAATATAAAGAAAAAATTATATTTTCCACACTTTCCACATCTATAATATTAATAAATATATAAAAATAAAATAAAAAAGGAGAAAATATGAAATTAGAAATTAAAAAAACAATATTAATGGAAAACTTAAATTATGTAATAAAGGGAATATCAAATAAAAACATTATTCCTATACTAAATTGTATTAAATTTGAACTTACAAGTGATGGTTTATACTTAATGAGTACTGATAATGAAATTGCTATAAAAACATTTATAGAAAGTAAAAATATAGAAAATATAGATAAATTGGGAGAAGTAGTAATATCTGGAAGATATATATATGATATTATAAAAAAATTACCTAATACTATTATTTCAATTGAAGAAGTTGTGGATAATAAAATATTTATAAATACTGAACAATCATCTTTTAGATTAAATTGTAATGATTCCTCAGAATTTCCAACAATTGATCTTAATGAAAATAAAAATCCTATTTTTATTAATCAAAAAATATTTAAAAATATAATTAAGCAAACATCTTTTGCTACTTCAAATGAAGAATCTAGACCTTTATTTACAGGTATTAATTTTAGTATAATTGAAAATAGATTAGAATGTACAACCACAGATTCACACAGATTATCTTTAAAAAAATTAGAAATAAATAACTCTATGAAAGAGTCTTTAGATATTACTATCCCAACTCATACTTTAAATGAATTAATAAAATTAATGATTGATGAAGATAAAGATGTAGAATTACATATTTTTAATAATAAAGTAATATTTAAATTTTCAAACATTTTATTAATGTCAAGATTAATAAATGGAACATATCCAGATGTTTCAGGTTTTATTCCAAAAGAATTTTCATTAGCAGTTAAAGTAAATTTAAATGATTTTTTTGGAGCTATTGATAGAGCATCATTATTAACCAATGAAGAAGATAAAAATACAATTAAATTAGAAAGTAAGAATTCAAACTTTATAATCTCATCAAATATTCCAGAAATAGGTAATGTAGAAGAAATTATTAATATATATAAAAATAAAGATGAAGATATAAAAATTGCATTTAGTTCTAAATATATGATAGATGCTTTAAAATCTTTTGAATGTGAAGAAATAGAGCTTTTATTTAATGGTGAAATAAAACCAATTATTATTAGAAATGTGGAAAGTGATGATTTAACACAATTAATAGTTCCAATTAGAACAATTTAAACAGAAAATTCTGTTTTTTTTTTTATAATTTAATTCAACAAAAAACGACTATATTTAAATATATAGTAGGTAACAATTAGTTTTACTAATTAGGGGGAGGTGTAATTATTAATAGTTATGAAATAAACTTATCCACAGTTGCTTTAGTTCCTTATGAAAGAAATAAAACTCAAGTAATAGAAGATAATAAGACACTTTTTGTCAAAGATACACCAACAAACATTATTGATAATAGTTGTAAATTTTTTGGAAGTTCTTATTTAGGAAGACATGAGGGAACAAAAAATATCATAGGTATAAGTTATAAAGCACCAATTATTATTGAGGAAAGTAGAGAAATTATATTTTTTCCTACTAATTCACCAAGATTGGATAATTGTTATTGGATTTCATTAAATAAAATAGAAAAATATTTTAGTTATGAGTCAAAAACAAAAATATTATTTAAAAATGGTAGTGAATTAGTAATAGATATTTCATATGGTTCATTTGATAATCAAATACTTAGATCTACTTTATTAGAATCAGTTTTAAGAAAAAGAAAAATATGTTAAAATAATGAAAAAATAAGCAAAAAAGCTTATTTTTTAGTAGTATTTATGGTATAATATTAAATGTATATAGGAGTACTTATATAACTAAATTTAAAAAATTTTGTTTAAAAAAACAAATAAAGAGGGTGTTATATGATAATTAAAAAAATTGAACTAGAAAATTTTAGAAATTATTCTAAACTAACACTTAATTTAAATAAAGGTTTAACTATTTTTTATGGAAATAATGCTCAAGGAAAGACAAATTTACTAGAAAGTATTTATTTATTAGCAATTACTAAATCTCATCGTTCATCTATTGATAATAATTTAATAAAAATAGGAAATAACATAGCCTCTATTTCAGGAATAATAGAAAATAATAATATTGATACAAAATATAAATTGGTTTTTGAAAATAAAAATAAATTATTAATGATAGATAGTAATAATATCAAAAAATTAAGTGATTTTATATCTAAAATTAATGTAGTTATTTTTTATCCAGATGATCTTGAAATAATTAAAGGTTCTCCTCAAATAAGAAGAAGATTTTTGAATATAGAAATAAGTCAAATTAATAATAATTATTATAGGATATTAAATGATTATAATAGAATTTTGAAAATGCGTAATGATTACATTAAGTTAATTATTTCAGGTTCAAATTATAATTTAGATTATTTTAATGTTTTAACAAATTATTTAATTGAAAAATCTATTTTTTTATATTTAGGCAGAAAAAAATTCATAGAAAAATTAAATAATCAAATTAATAAAATATTTTATAATATATGTGGATTAAATGGACTTCAAATATCATATATTAATTCTTTTGAATTTGAAAGTTTTGAAAAAAAGATAATGATTGAAAAAATGAAAAAAAAAATAAATGAAAATTATAAAAATGAATTAAAATACAAAAGTACTTTATTTGGTCCTCACAAGGATGATATAGAATTTTATATTGATGATTTAAATTTAAAAAATTTTGGGTCCCAAGGTCAACAGAAAATGGCTGTTTTAGCTTTAAAACTTTCTGAAATTGAGTTGTTTAAGAAAGTAAAAGAAACAAGTCCAATTTTATTATTGGATGATGTATTTAGTGAATTAGATGATGATAAAAAAAATAATTTATTATCTTATATAGATGATAATATGCAGGCAATAATAACAACAACTGATTTACATAATATAGATAAATTAATATTAAATAAATCTACTATAATTAAAGTAGAAAATGGAAAATTAGAAATTAAAAAAGAGGTGGAATAATATGAAAGATAATATAGAACATTATAATGAATCCGATATTCAAGTTTTAGAAGGTTTAGAAGCAGTAAGAAAAAGACCTGGTATGTAGATAGGATCAACTAGTTCAAGAGGATTACATCATTTAGTATGGGAAATTGTAGATAATTCAATTGATGAAGCTTTAGCTGGATATTGTGATGATATAGAAATAATAATAAATAAAGATAATTCAATCACTGTTAAGGATGATGGACGTGGAATACCGACTGCAATTCATCCTAAAACTGGTTTTTCGACAGTAGAAACGGTTTATACTGTATTACATGCAGGAGGAAAATTTGGTGGAGGAGGATATAAAGTATCTGGAGGATTACATGGTGTAGGAGCAAGCGTTGTTAATGCATTAAGTAGTTGGGTAGAAGTTAAAGTATATCAAAATTCAAAAATTCATTTAATTAGATTTGAAAATGGTGGAAATACTGTTCAACCTTTAAGTATTGTTGGTGAATGTGATGAAGATAGAACAGGAACTACTGTTACTTTTAAACCAGATGCTGAAATATTTGATGAAACTACAATATATGATTATGATATTTTAAAAGTACGTGTTCGTGAATTAGCTTTTTTAAATAAAGGTTTAAAAATTATATTAATGGACGATAGGGATATTATACCAAAAAAGGAAGAGTTTTTTTATGAAGGTGGAATTAGTGAATATATTGAAATGCTTAATAAAAATAAAAAACCAATCCATGAACAAATTATTCATTTATTTGGTGAAGAAGAAGGTATTTCTCTAGAAGTGGCTTTACAATATAATGAGACATATAGTTCTAATATATATTCTTTTACAAATAATATAAATAATCCTGAAGGTGGTACTCATGAAGAAGGTGTTAGACGTGCTTTATCAAGAATAATTAATAGTTATGCAAGAAAAAGTAACTTATTAAAAGATAAAGAAGATGGATTGACTGGTGAAGATGTAAAAGAAGGATTAACTATGATTGTTTCTTGTAAACATCCAAATCCTCAATTTGAAGGACAAACTAAAACAAAGTTAGGAAATAGTGAAGTAAGAAAAATTGCAGATAGTGTTTTTAGTGAAGGATTTGAAAGATTTTTATTAGAAAATCCAGATTCAGCAAAAATTATAATAGAGAAATCCTTAACTGCTTCACGTGCTAGAATAGCTGCAAAAAAAGCTCGAGAATTAACACGTAGAAAAAGTGCTTTAGAAATTTCTAGTTTACCTGGTAAATTAGCAGATTGTTCTAGCAAGGATGCAACAATATCTGAAATATATATAGTTGAAGGGGATTCAGCTGGTGGTTCTGCCAAGACTGGCCGTGATAGTAAAACTCAAGCCATTCTTCCATTAAGAGGTAAAATTTTAAATGTAGAAAAAGCCAGAATGGATAAAATATTTGCAAATAATGAAATAAGATCTATGATTACTGCCTTTGGTACAGGTATAGGAGATGAATTTGATATAGAAAAATTAAGATATCATAAAATCATAATAATGACAGATGCCGATGTAGATGGTGCACATATTAGAATTTTATTATTAACATTTTTTTATCGTTATTTTAAACCATTAGTTGAAAAAGGATATGTATATGCAGCTCAACCTCCTTTATATGGAGTGGAATATAATAAAAATATTAAATACGTTTATTCCGATGACGAAAAAGATGAATATATTTCTACATTATCAGATCCAAGTAAAATAAAAATTCAACGTTTTAAAGGTTTGGGAGAAATGGATGCAGATCAACTATGGGATACAACAATGAATATTGAAAATAGAACTTTAATTAAAATAAATATTGATGATGCCCAAGCAGCAGATCAAGTTTTAACTGATTTAATGGGTGAAGAAGTTGAACCAAGAAGAAAATTTATAGAAGAAAATGCTAAATTTGTTAAAAATTTAGATATATAGTAGGAGGTAAAAATGGATAAATTAAAAGATAGATTATTTTCACATGAAATCCAAGATTCTTTCCTAGATTATGCAATGAGTGTTATAGCAGCCCGTGCATTACCTGATGTTCGAGATGGGTTAAAACCAGTTCAAAGAAGAATTATGCACGGTATGAATGAAATGGGTGCTACTTCATCATCTCAACATAAAAAATGTGCTCGTATTGTTGGAGATGTTATGGGTAAATACCATCCACATGGTGATTCTAGTATTTATGAAGCATTAGTTCGTATGGCTCAAGAATTTTCATATCGTTATATGTTAGTAGATGGACATGGAAATTTTGGGTCAATAGATGGTGATGGTGCCGCTGCGATGCGTTATACAGAGTCAAAGATGTCTAAATTAAGTATGGAATTAGTGCGTGATATAAATAAAAATACCATAGATTTTATACCAAATTATGATGGTACTGAAAAAGAACCCAGTGTATTACCTTCTCGTTTTCCAAATATTTTAGTTAATGGTTCAACTGGAATAGCAGTAGGAATGGCAACTAATATTCCACCTCATAATTTAGGTGAGGTAATAGATGGATTAATTGCTTTTATTGATAATAGAGATATAGATAATTTTGAATTAATGAATTATATTAAGGGACCTGATTTTCCAACCGGAGGAATTATTTTAGGAAATAATGGTATAAAATCAGCTTATGAAACTGGGAAAGGTATAATTAATATTCGATCAAAAGCAAGTATTGATGAATTAAAAAATGGTAAGCCTCAAATAATAATTTCAGAAATTCCATATATGGTTAATAAATCAGTCTTAATAACTAAAATAGCTGATTTGGCACGTGATAAGGTAATTGATGGAATAACTGATTTAAGAGATGAATCCTCAAATCGTGAAGGTATTAAAATAGTTATTGAACTTAGAAGAGATTGTAACGCAAATGTGGTATTAAATAATTTATATAAACATACTTCTTTACAAACTTCATTTGGAATCAATTCACTAGCTTTGGTAGATGGAGTACCAAAAATTTTAACTTTAAAAGATATATTAGAAAAATATTTAGAACATCAACAAATAGTTATTGTAAGAAGAACACAATATGATTTAACTAAAGCAAAAGATAGAGAACATATATTAGAAGGTCTAAAAATAGCTTTAGATAATATTGATGAAATAGTTCAATTGCTAAAAGCTTCTAAAACTGATATAGAAGCAACAACTGAATTGATAAATAGATTTAAATTAACAGAAATTCAAGCTAAATCCATTTTGGAAATGAGATTACGTCGTTTGACGGGATTAGAAAGAGAAAAGATAGAGGAAGAATTAAAACAATTAGAAATATTAATTGCAGATCTAACTGATATTTTAGCTAATGAAAGTCGAGTACTTAATATTATTAAAACAGAATCTCTTGAGGTTAAAAATAAATTTGGTGATGAAAGAAGAACAAAAATTGATATGACTGCAATAGATTATATTGAAGATGAATCATTAATCCCAGTTGATAATATTATAATTATTTTAACTAATAAAGGATATATTAAAAGAATAGGTAGTGAAACTTACAAAAGTCAAAATCGCGGTGGTGTTGGGATAAAAGGTACAAATACCAATGAAGAAGATTTTGCTGAACATTTATTATATATGACTACTCATGATTATGTATTATTCTTTACAGATAAAGGTAAAGTATATAGAATGAAAGGGTATGAAATTCCTTTATATAGTAAACAATCTAAGGGATTACCTATTATAAATCTTTTACCAATTGAAAAAGAAGAAATAGTAACATTTATGTTAAAGGTTTCAAAGGAAGATGAAAATCGAAATATTGTATTTTGTACACAAAATGGTATTATTAAAAGAACTAACATTAGTGAGTTTGAAAATATTAGAAGCAATGGTAAAATAGCAATTACTTTAAGAGAAGATGATAAATTAGTTTCAGTTAAGAAAACTGATGGTAAAAAAGAAATATTAATTGCTAGTTCAAATGGTCGAATGATTAGATTTGATGAAATGGAATTAAGATTGTTAGGTAGATCTGCATCAGGGGTAAAAGGAATTGATATTGGTAATGGAAAATGTGTAGGCTGTGAAATTGGAGAAACTGATAAACAAATATTGGTTGTTACTGAAAATGGTTATGGGAAAAGAACTGGAATTGAAGAATATCGTATGACACATAGAGGTAGCAAAGGTGTTAAAGCATTAAATATTACTGAAAAAAATGGTAATATAGTATCATTTAAGTCTGTAATTGGAAATGAAGATTTAATTATAATAACTGACAGTGGAATAATAATTAGATTGCCTTTAGATCAGATTTCAACAACTGGAAGAGTTGCACAAGGGGTAAAATTAATTAATTTGAAAGATAATCAAAAAGTTGTAACAGCTATTTTGGTAGATAAGGAAGCTATTGAAGAAGAAATAGTTGAAAAAAATATTGATATTCAAAATGATGAAGAAGAAAATGTTTAAAATAAACATTTTTTAAATATTTAATAATAAATAAATATAATTTAATCTTTCTATAAAATTTATAAGACGAAAATGAATAAAATAAATATGATTAATAAAACAATAAAAGACCACCAATGTTTCACGAGAAACATCATAATTATAAAAAATTTAATAATATAATTTAATCTATCTATGAAATTTATAAGTCAAAAATGAATAAAATAAATATGATTAATAAAAAAATAATAAACCACCAATGTTTCACGTGAAACATCATAATTATAAAAATAAATGGTTTATATTAAATATGATATGGAATATTTGATTTATTAAATAAATAGGAGTATATTTAATGGGACACAACATTTATACTTGAATCAGGTCAGGATGGAAACATAGCAGCCTTAAAAGTCCCTAAATGTGTGTGTCTTTTTTTAGGGTGATTTATGAAATATATGGAGATAGCAATAAAATTAGCAAAAAAGGCATATAAAAATGGTGATGTTCCAGTAGGTGCAGTAATTGTAAAAGATGATAAAATAATTGCAAAAGCATATAACAAAAAAGAAAAAAACAAAATAGCTACACAACATGCAGAAATAATGGCAATTGAAAAAGCATGCAAAAAACTAAAAACATGGTACTTAAATGATTGTATACTATATACTACAATGGAACCATGTTTAATGTGTACTGGTGCTATTATCCAATCTAGATTAAATACAATCATTTATGCTACAGAAAATAATAATTTTGGTGAACTTAATAAAAATGTGGAATATTTTAAAAAATATAATAAAAATCTTATTATTAAAAAAGGAATATTAAAAGAAGAATCTGTGATATTGTTAAAAGATTTTTTTAAGGATAAAAGAAAATAATTATAATTATTTTCTTTTTCTTTTCTAATATTATATTTAAAATGATATAATATTAGAAAACAGGCAGGTGAAATTGTGTATCAAGCATTATATAGAAAATATAGACCATCTAATTTTGATGAAGTAATTGGTCAAAAAGTAATTATTCAAACATTGAAAAATGCAATTAAAAATAATAAAATTAGTCATGCATATTTATTTACAGGACCTAGAGGAACGGGAAAAACAAGTATAGCTAAAATATTAGCAAAAACAATTAATTGTACAAATTTAAATAATTTTAATCCTTGTAACATATGTGAAAATTGTTTACAAAATAATAGACAATCTATTGATATAATAGAAATAGATGCTGCTTCTAATAATGGTATTGATGAAATAAGGGAATTAAAGAGTAAAATAAATTTAGTACCTTCTTTAGGAAAATATAAAATTTATATAATTGATGAAGTACATATGTTAACAATTGGAGCTTTTAATGCTTTATTAAAGACATTAGAAGAACCTCCAAACCATGTTATCTTTGTTTTAGCAACAACAGAACCACATAAAATTCCGATTACTATTTTATCAAGGTGTCAAAGATTTGATTTTAAAAAAATATCAGAAAGTGATATTTTTGAAAGAATAGAAAAAATATGTCAAAATGAAAATGTAACTATTAATAAAAATGCTATTAAAGAAATAGCCAAAATATCAAGTGGTGGAATGAGAGATTCACTTAGTATTTTAGATCAGGTTATATCGTATGCTACTTCTGAAATAACTATTGATGAAGTTCATGAAGTTAATGGCACTTTAACATCTTCTGAAATTTGTAATTTTCTAAACTGTATAATTTCAAACGATATTAATAATATAATAGTAAAAATTGATATATATGAAAAAGATGGAAAAGATTATGTGAAATTAGTTGAAGAAATTATTATTTTTTTAAAAAATATTCTAATTAAAAATAATGCTAAGTCATATTATGAAAATAATATGATGGTAAAAGAAAATTATGACAATATTAATATAGAAAATAATTTGCTTTTGAAGTATATAAAAAAGTTAAATGAATTAAATAATGATTTAAAAAATAGTGATATACAAAAAGTTATTTTTGAAATTGGAATATTTGAATTATTAGATTTAGGTAATAAAAAATCTGACGATATTAAATCTATACATCCAATTGAACCATTAACTAATATTATACAAAAAAATTCAACTTTTAATTCAAAAACAAATTATGAAGTAAAAAAAATAAATAATAAAATAGAATCAGATAAAATGTCAAAGAAATTATTAAATTTAGTTAATATCAGAATAAATAATACTTTGTGTCTTTTTGACAAAAACAATCTTATTGATATGAAAAATAAATTAAAAAATAATATATTAATAAATAATCAAAATAATATAGAAATAGCTTCTCTAATTGTAGATAGTGAATTAAAAGCATTTGGAAATAATTTTATGATTTTTGTTTGTAACAATATTAGAATAACAGAATATTTTAATTATAATATGATTAAAATAGATGAATTTTTAAATCAAACATTTGGTGATAATTTTAAAAGTGTTGCAGTTAGCAAAGATCATTGGGAAGTTATTAAAAAAGAATTTAATAGTAAAACTAAGAAATATCAGTTTATAGAAGAACCTATAATTGAAATAAATAATGTAAAACAAGATGAAAAAAAAAATGAAATAGAAACAATATTTGATGATATAATTGAATATGAATAGAAAGAAGAGATAAATATATGAATATGCAAGCAATGTTAAAACAAGCTCAACAATTACAAAAAAATATGTTAGCAGAAAAAGAAAAATTAGATAATGAAATTTTTGAAGAAAAAACTTCATTTGTAAGTGTAAAAATAACAGGAAGTAAATTAATAAAAGAAATAAAACTTGATACTAAAAATATCGAGGAAGATGAGATTGAAATGTTAGAAGATATGATTATGATTACTATAAATAATGCTTTATCAAAAATAGAAAAAGAAACAGAGCATAGAATGGGTAAATATACTCAAGGAATGCCAGGTTTATTCTAAAATGAAATATCCAAGTACAATTTATAATTTAATCGAATGTTTTAAAAAATTACCAAGTGTTGGAGAAAAGTCTGCTGAAAGAATGGCACTAGCAACTTTAAATATGGATAAAAATATAATTGAATTATTTTCTAAATCATTATCAGATATTAAATTAAAAGTTGGCAGATGTAAAAAATGTAATAATTTATCAGAAGGAGATTTTTGTGAAATATGCAAGTCAAGAGATAGAGATGAATCTACTATATGTGTTGTTGAGTCACCAAAAAATGTAATTTTGTTTGAAAAAATAGGTAGTTATAATGGATTGTATCATGTTTTAGATGGATTAATATCACCACTTGACGGAATTAATCCAGATGATATAAAGATAGATTTATTATTAAAAAGACTAAAATCTGAAGATATAAGTGAAATTATAATTGCAGTTAAACCTAGTATAGAAGGTGAAACAACAGCAAGGTATATTTCTAAAATTCTTGATGTTAAAGGTTGTAAAGTAACAAGAATAGCTCATGGTGTTCCACTAGGAGTAGATATGGAATATATTGATTCACTTACATTGGAGTTAGCTTTAGAAGATAGAACAGATATTTCATAAAATTTAAATTAGGACATACATTGTATTGGTGATGAAATGTTAAAAAGAATATTAAAAAGTATTCAAAAAATTATATTTAGTACATTTACGTTAGTAGGTTATAATTTATTGGTAGTACCCTTGGGTTTAATATTACCAATTAATTTTATAACCATTTTTGCTATTGCAATCTTAGGCTTCCCTGCCTTATTTGCATTTATTTTTATAAAAATATTAATATTTTAAGGATGTGATAAAATGTTGGAAGAATATCTTAATGAACAAAAAATTGCATATAGAATTTTAAATAATCAGATTAACAAAAACAAAATTTCTCATGCTTATTTATTTGTAATAAATGGATTTAATAATTATGATAATTTTATCATTTCTTTTGTGAAAGAAATACTATGTCCTTATAAAAACACTGAAAATCGAAATTGTGTCAATTGTACTCAATGCTCCAATATTGATAGTAATAATTTTCCTGAATTAAAAAAAATATATCCAGATGGATTTAATATAAAAAAGGAACAATTAGAAGAATTACAAAATGAATTTAGCATGAAGAGTATTTATGCTTCAAAAAAAGTATATATAATCTATAATGCAGAACGTATGAATATTTCTTCATCAAATTCAATTTTGAAATTTTTAGAAGATCCAGAGGAAAATATTATTGCAATTTTAGTAACTGATAATATTCATAAGATGATAAATACTATTGTTTCAAGGTGCCAGATAATTCCTCTTTCAAATACTAAAAATAAATTATTAACATTTGAAGAAAAATTATCTTATATTTATTCCTCTAAAATTAAGGAAGAAAATAATCAAGATGATTTTATTGAAAATTTAGAAAAAATAATGGAATTTATAAATAAATTTGAAGAATATGGTTCAGATATAATTATTAATTATGAAAATTTAATTCTTGATAATTTTAAAGATAAAGATTCTTTGTTAATAGCATTTGACACAATGATTTACTATTATCGTGATATTATAAGATATAAAATAGGTGAAAAGATGGAATTGTTTGAAAAATTTGAAATCGCAATTAGTGCAATTTCAATAAAAAACAATTTAAAAAGCTTGTTTAATAAAATAAAAACTTTAAAATCTTTAAAAAGAAAAGTTATTGTAAATGCAAATGTAAATTTAATTCTTGATAAATTAATTATAGAACTAGGAAGGGCTGTTGTTTATGAAAAATAAAGAAAAAATAGTTGGTGTTTCATTTGAAGATGAAGAAAAAATAGAATATTTTTATACTAATAATTTAAGTTTAAAGAAAAATATTACTGTTGTAACTAAAAATACAAAAGGAATGCTATTTGGAAAAGTTGTGACAGATGAACATAACATAGATACTGCATCATTAAAAGTAGAACTAGGTAGGATTATTCGTGTTGCTTCAAAAACAGACTATTTAAACTATAAAAATAATTTGAAAGATTCACAAAAATCTTTAGAAAAAATAAAAGAACTAATTAACAAATATGACTTAAAAATGCAAGTAATAGATGCTACTTTTACATTTGATAGAAGTCAATTGATATTTAATTTTTATTCAGAAAAAAGAGTTGATTTTAGAGATTTAGCTAGAGAACTAGCAACAATTTATAAAACTAGAATTGAATTAAGACAAATTGGAGTAAGAGATAAATCAAAAAAAATTGGAGGATATGGAAGCTGTGGTCAACAATTATGTTGTTCAAGATATCTTAATGAATTTGATACTGTTACAATTTCAATGGCAAAAAATCAAAATTTAGCTTTAAATCCAAATAAAATAAATGGAGTATGTGGTAGACTTTTATGTTGTTTAAAATATGAAGACGATACATATAAAGAATGTAAAAAAAATATCCCCCATATTGGTAAAATTGTAGAAACAAAATCAGGTCAAGGAAAAGTAATTTCAGTTAATGTACTTAAAAAAAACTATACTGTTCTATTATTAAGTGGAGGAACTTTAGAGGTAAACGTTGATGGATGTTGTTAATTATTTATTAGGCTATGATAATGTGAAGATTTATCAAAATTCTTCTATGTTTAATTTTTCATTAGATTCAATTCTTTTAGCTAATTTTGTTAAAGTTAATAAGAAATCAAAAAGAATTTTAGATATTGGTTGTGGTAATGGAGTTATGCCTTTAATTTTAGCTACTAAATATGATTGTAAAATAGATGCAATAGAAATACAAGAAGAAGCTTGTATATTAGCAAAAAAGTCTGTTGAAATAAATAATCTAAATGATAAAATAAATATAATAAATGAAGATATTAAATTATATACAGATACATGTGAAAGTGACACTTATGATATTATTGTCTGTAATCCCCCATATTTTAAAGTTAATGAAGTAAGTAAAAAAAATGATAGCAAATACAAGATAATTGCAAGACATGAAGTAAATTTAAATGTTGAGGATGTAATAAAAGTTAGCAAAAAATTATTAAAAAATAATGGAAATTTAGCTATTGTACATCGACCAGAACGTCTTATTGAAATTATTTGTTTAATGAAAGAAAACAACATTGAACCAAAAAAGATTCAGTTTGTTTATCCAAAAAAAAATAAGGAATCAAATATACTTTTAATTGAAGGATGTAAAAATGGAAATCCAGGAATAAAGATATTACCACCTATTTTCGCACATGCTGAAGATGGTGAATATACACAAGAAATCAAAAAATATTTTAGTTAGGATGATAGTATGAGCCAAAAAAGTTATAATAATACACCGACTCTTTTTTTAATTCCAACACCAATTGGTAATTTAGAAGATATTACTTTAAGAGCAATTAATACTTTGAAAGATGTTTCAGTAGTTTTTTGTGAAGATACAAGGGTAACTGCCTTATTATTAAATCATTTAGAAATTAAAAAGAAACTAATAGCTAGTCATAAATTTAATGAAGAAAAAAATATAAATAAAATGTTAGAGTATTTAAATAATGGTGAATCTGTTGGACTCGTTAGTGATAGAGGTACTCCAGTTATTAGTGATCCAGGCGAAATACTAGTAAGAGCTGCTATTGAAAATAATTTTAATGTTGTTGCATTACCTGGGGCTACAGCTTTAATCCCAGCTTTAACAGTTTCTGGACTGGGGGCAAATAATTTTTTATTTTATGGATTTTTAAATAATAAAGATGGAAAAAAGAGACAAGAATTAGAGGAATTGAAATTCTTAAAAGCAACATTAATTTTTTATGAAGCACCTCATCGAATTCAAAAAACCTTAGAAGAAATTTTAAATATTTTGGGAAATAGATATGCCTCAATTTCCCGGGAAATAACTAAAAAATATGAAGAAATATATAGAGGGAAGGTGACAGAATTAATTGATAAAATGGTTGACATAAAAGGTGAAATGGTTGTCATCGTTGAAGGTAATAAAGAAGAAAATACCTATAAAAATTTATCAATTATTGAACATATAAATTTATATATAAAAGAAGGTAAATCGAGTATGGAAGCAATAAAAAAAGTTGCATCTGATAGGGGTGTAAATAAAAATGATATTTACAAAGAATATCATAAAGGAGAGTAATTATGAAATTATTTGTAGGTTTGGGAAATAAAGGTAATGAATATAATGGAACAAGGCATAATATTGGATTTATGGTTATTGATAAATTTGCTCAACAAGAAAATACTAGATTTGATAAAACAAAATTCGGAGGATTATACTGTGAAATAATAAAAAATAATGAAAAAGTAATTTTATTGAAACCTCAAGAATATATAAATTTATCAGGTAATGTTATAAAAAAATATATGGATTATTTTAAAATTGATTTAAATGATTTATTTGTAATTTCAGATGATTTAGATCTAAGTATTGGAAAATATAAAATAAAATCTAAAGGTGGAGCTGGAGGACATAACGGATTAAAAAATATTGAATTAAATTTAAAAACCAAAGAATATAAACGAATTAAAATAGGTATTTCAAATAATAAATTAATTGATACTAAAGATTATGTTTTAGGAAAATTAAATGGTGATGAACTAACTACTTTAAATGAAGTGATAAATGAAGCAATTAGAGTTTTAAATGATTACTTTTATTTAAGTATTGATAATTTAATGAATAAATATAACAAATAGTTATGATACAATGTATCATTTTTTGCGTAAGGAAGGGTGTTTATGTCATTTTTTAATACTTTATTTTCAAATAATATAAATGAACAACATATTAGTGGTTTAACTAATGAATTAAAATGTCTTTATATGCTCAATAACTTTAATTGTAACGATAAATCAATTTTATTAGTTACAAGTTCTTTATATGAAGCAACCAATTTTTATCAAATGTTATCGTGCTATACAAATAATGTAATATTATTTCCAATGGATGATTTTTTAACTAGTGAAGCTTTAGCGATAAGTCCAGAATTGAAAAATACTAGATTGGAAACTTTAAATAGTTTAATAAATGAAAATAAAAAGATTGTTATAACAAATTTAATGGGATATTTAAGATTTTTACCAACAATTGCTAGATATAAAGAAACTATAATCAAATTAAAAATAGGTGAAGAAATAATGATATCTTCCTTAATAGTTAAACTTTATAATTTAGGTTATATTAGAGAATCGACAGTTTCATCAACTGGTGAAATTGCAGTTAGAGGATTTATTGTTGATGTTTTTTTAATAGGTTATTTTAAACCAGTTAGAATAGAATTTTTTGGAGATACAATTGAATCAATTAGAATTTTTGATGAAAACACTCAAAGAACTATAGAAAATTTAGATTCTATAATAATTTATCCAAATAATGAAAAATTAGTTAAAACAAAAGAGGAAGTTAAATATTATGAAATGCCCAATTATATTGAGGTATCTAATATTTGTAATTATTTAGGTAAATATAATATATTTTTCGATGATTATGACCGAATAAAATCAAGTTATGAATTATTAGTAGATGAAATGTTGAATTATACAATTTTATCTGGGGAATATAATATTAAATATATGTTTGAAATAAATGAAATACAAAATGATAATGAATTTTATTTTACAAATTTTGATAATTCTTTAATTAGTGTAAATAATACAAAAAATTATGAATCATTTGAAAACGCACCGTTTCCAACAGATTTTAATGAAATAAATAAAATATTAAATGGATTTTTAGAAAAGAAAAAAATTGTTATAATTTGTGTAAGCACATTATATCAAGCAAATAAAATAATTGAATATACTAATAATAAAAATATTGTAATAACAAATGAACGTGAATTATTTATTGATAAAATAAATATCATTATTAAAAATATAATAAATGGTTTTCAATTTGAAAACTATGTTGTTATAAGTGAAAATGAAATATTTGGTAAAAAAAAGTATAATAGCCAATATAAAAATAGTTTTAAATTTGGAGTAAAAATTAGAGATATTAATAAACTGAATGTTGGAGATTACATTGTTCATAGTGACCATGGTATTGGCCGATATATTGGGTTAAAATCATTATTAAAAAATGGTATAAAAAAAGATTATGTAGTTATTGAATATTTAGAAAGTGATAAATTATATATACCTGTTGAAAAAATAGAATTAATAAGTAAATACTCATCATCTGATAGTGTAGTACCAAAAATAAATAAATTAGGGAGTACTGAATGGGAAAAAACTAAATTAAGAGTAAGAAAAAAATTAGAGGATATTGCTGGACAATTATTAGAGTTATATGCTACAAGGGAAAACACTAAAGGATTTGCATTCGCACCTGATGATGAAAATCAAATTAATTTTGAAGAACAATTTGAATTTGAAGAAACAATAGACCAATTAAAAGTAATAGAAGAGATAAAAAAAGATATGGAAATGACTACACCAATGGATAGATTACTTTGTGGAGATGTAGGCTTTGGTAAAACAGAAGTAGCTTTTAGGGCTATGTTTAAAGCAGTTATTTCTGGGAAGCAAGTCGCATTATTATGTCCAACTACAATATTATCAAATCAACACTATACTAATATTATTGAAAGATTTAGAAATTTTCCAATAAAAATTTCAATATTAAATAGGTTTAATTCTCCAAAAGAAACAGAAATTATAAAAAATAAATTAAAAGATGGAACTATAGATATAGTAATAGGTACACATAGTTTATTTAATAATAAAATAATATATAAAGATTTAGGTTTATTAGTAATTGATGAGGAACAAAGATTTGGAGTAAAACATAAAGAACAAATAAAAAAATATAAAAACAGTATTGATGTTTTGACTTTATCAGCTACCCCAATACCTAGAACTTTACAAATGTCTATGTTAGGTATCAGAAGTCTATCATTAATAGAAACACCTCCATTTAATAGATTTCCAATTCAAACATATGTTTTGGAAGAAAATAATGCTATTATAAAAGATGCAATTTATAAAGAACTTTCTAGAGATGGACAAGTATTTATTTTATTTAATCATGTTATAGATATGGAAAATAAAAGAATTGAATTATCTAAGTTAGTGCCTGATGCTAAAATTATATGTGCCCATGGTAGGATGAATAAAAAAGAATTAGAAGATGTAATGATTAAGTTTATTTCTAGAGAATATAATGTGTTATTATGTACTACTATTATTGAAACTGGAATTGATATTCCAAATGTTAATACTTTATTAATAATGGATGCAGACAGATTTGGATTATCCCAACTTTATCAAATTAGGGGAAGAGTTGGTAGAAGTAATAAAATTGCTTATTGTTATTTAATGTATGATAAGAAAAAAATACTATCTGAGTTAGCAACAAAAAGATTAAATTCTATTAAAGAATTTACTGAATTAGGTAGTGGATATGCTATTGCTATGAGGGATTTGGCAATTAGAGGTGCTGGGGATATTTTAGGTAGAGAACAAGCTGGTTTTATTGATTCGGTTGGAATTGAGGTATATTTGCGAATGCTTGAAGAAGAAATTAATAAAATAAAAGGTAATAAATTTAGAAGTGATGTAGCAGAAAAAGATGAACAACCATTAATTGATGTTGAGACGACAATTAGTGATGATTATGTAAATGAAGTCGATTTAAAAATTGAAATTCATAAAATGATAAATAGTATTGATTCACTAGACAAATTAGATTCAATTAAAATGGAGTTAGAAGATAGATTTGGTATATTAAGTGATAGTATAATTATTTATATGTATGAAGAATTATTTGAAAAACAAGCTAAAAGTTTAAATATTACAAAATTATTACAAACTAAAAATAACATAATAATTACCTTACCAGAAAACTTAACGAATAATATAGATGGACAAAGTTTATTTGTTGATGCAAATAAATTAACAAAAAAAATAAGATTTAGCATGAAAACAAATTTATTGGTAATAACATTAGATATTGTAAATTTAGATAAGCATTTTATTTATTACTTGATTGACATAGTAAATATTATAAAAAAATGTATAAAAGAAAAATAAGAATTTATATTCTTATTTTTTTTCTAATGTATCAATGATATTTGGTATTATTTGCTTCTTTCTTGAAATACAATCTTTTAAATAACTACCTTGTTTAATATTATTTAGATTAAAACTTGTTTCAAATATATTTCTTGATTTATCATTAAAAATGACGTATGATCCGTTATTTAGTAAATCTGTAGCAAATAAACCGACTATAAAATAATTATTTTTTTCAGCAATGTTATTTAGTAAAATTACATACTCATCTATTTCATTGATTATATCATCAGGATTCAGTGTAATTACTTGTCCAATTCCAATTTTTTTATCATCAAATGTAAAGTTTTTAAAATCCGAATAAAGAATTTCTTCTTTTGTTTTACCCTTAAGTGATGCTCCAGCCTTTAACATTTCCATTCCATATGTTTCGTAATCTATATTTGCAATTTTGGATAATTCTTTTACTGCTAACTTGTCTAACTCAGTTGTAGTAGGTGATCTAAATAGCAAGGTGTCTGAAATAATCCCAGATAACATTAAACCAGCATATTTATTTGGGATTTCAATATTTGCCTCTTTAAATAGCATTTGAATAATTGTATTTGTACTTCCAACAGGCATATTTCTAAAATTAATGGGTATACTTGTTCCAAGTGTACCTATTTTATGATGATCTATTATTTCTATTATTTCAGCCTCATTTAGTCCATCAACACTTTGATCTGCTTCATTATGATCTACTAAGATTACTTTTTTCTTCTTTGCATCGTTAATGTCAGCTGTTCTTAATACACCAAGACATTTATTATTTTCATTTAAAATTGGATAATTACTGTATTTATTTTTTCTTGATATTTCTATAAAGTCATTAACTTCAGTTGTATCTTTTAAAGTTATAACATCATTTTTGATTAGTATTGAACTAAGATTGCTAGCTAGCCATATTTTTTTACTTGTGGTTGCAGTATCAAAGTTTGTTTGAATTATATTTACATTATTTTTTTTAGCAATTTCTAAATGGTGGTCAGAAATATTTGAATTTCCAGTTAATATAATAAGTTTAACTTTTGAATTAATTGCATATTCAATAATACTATGACGATCACCAACAATTAGAATTGTATCTTCATTTAATTCAATATTTTCGATAAATGTAGTACTACGGTAAGATGCTATTAATAATTTTCCGTTTATTTCTTCTTTAAATTTTGTTATTTCTATAGCTTCTAAGGTTTTTAGAATATTATTGTATGAAGTACATAAACTATTTATATTTTCATTGATTAAGTATTTTGTAATGTCTTTCATTGAGATAATACCTTCATAATTACCAAGTTCATTTACTACTGGTAATAAACCGATTACAAATTTATTCATGTAATTAAATGCATCATAAATTGACTTATCTTTATTCATAAAAAAGTCTTTTAGGTAAGATAAGTCTTTTATTTGTAGTTTTACGTCATTTAAATAATTTGGTTGATTTATATTAAAATAATTTAATACAAATTTAGTTTCACTATTAGGGTTACCCAAAATCATTGGCTCTGTATTATGTCCAAGTTGATTTTTTAAATATGAAAGTGCTATAGACGCAGTAACACTATCAGTATCAGGTTTTTTATGCCCAAATATATATGTTTTTTCCATAAATTCACTCCTAGATGATATTATATCACAAAAATAAAATAATTATGTTGTATAAATATAACTAAAAAAGTCAAACTATTTATTAGAGGGAGTGAAATGATTGAAATCAACTGGCGTAGTTAGAAGAATTGATGAATTAGGAAGAATTGTAATTCCAAAAGAAATAAGAAAAAATTTAAGAATTCATGAAGGTGAAAATCTAGAAATATTTATTTATAACGAAGATGTAATTTTAAAAAAGTTTTCTATTGTTAAAAAGTTAGGTGATTTTGCAAATAATTTCACTGATGCAATATATTCATTTGTCAAACATAATATTATAATAACAGATACGGATAATGTTATAGCAATTTCTGGACCATTAAAAAAGGACTATATTAAAAAGTCGATAAGTGAAGAAATGTTTCGTGCAATTGAAAGAAGAGAAAATGTTTTACAAAAGTATAAAAAGAAACTTAAAGTAATAAAAGAAGAAGAAGTAGAGTGTAGTTATGCTATAACTTCAATATTTAATAACGGGGATGTGGTTGGATTAGTAATAATGGTATCTTTAGATGAACAAATAGATGAAACAGAACTTAAAGTTATTCAAATAGCTGCTCAATTTTTATCAAAATATATTGAAGAATAATTTTAACTATGATATAATTTAACTGTTAAAGATTATGAAGGAAAGAAAAATATTTTTATTTTAAAGAGAGCTTATATTTGGTGGAAATAAGTAAATAGAATATTTCGAATGGTTCTGGAATTACTCAAATGAATATTTTAGTTTGAGTCGTTGATTGCGTTAAAATTTTAAGTGCATAGTTTTACTATGAAATAAGGTGGTACCGCGTATTCACGTCCTTAATTATGGATGTTTTTTTTTTGAAGGAGGGAATTTTATGCGTGGATTTGAAAAAATTAGTTTTAAACAATTTAAAAAGGATATCAGTGATAATATTATAAAATATGAAGAATATAAGTTACCCTGTCGTTCAACTCAAAAGAGTGCAGGATATGATTTATTTTTAATAGATGACATTGAATTATTACCAGGTGAAATAAAAAAAATACCAACTGGTATAAAAGTATATATGGAAGATGATGAAGCATTATTTTTGATTGTCAGAAGTAGTGTTGGTTTTAAATATAATGTTCGTTTAACAAATCAAGTTGGAGTAATAGATGCAGATTATTATAATAATATTAGTAATGAGGGACATATGTATATTTCGGTGCAAAATGAGGGTAAAGCTAGTTTTAGTTTAAAAAAAGGTGATAGAATAGTTCAAGGTATTTTTACTAAATACTTAAAAGTAGATAATGAAGTTGATGTAAATGAATCTAGAGTAGGATGGACTGTTTTAAATAAAGGAGAATAAAAGTATGGAAAAGTTTTATATTTCAACTGCAATAGCATATGCATCTGCAAAACCTCATATTGGAAATACTTATGAAATAGTTTTAGCAGATTCAATTGCTAGATATAAAAGAAGCAAGGGATATGATGTATACTTTCAAACTGGTACAGATGAACATGGACAAAAGATTGAGGAAAAAGCAATAGAAGCAAATGTTAGTCCTCAAGAATATGTTGATAGTAAGGTACAAGAAATACAAAGAATTTGGAATATAATGAATACTAGTTATGATAAATTTGTTAGAACAACTGAAATTGATCATAAAAATAAAGTTTCGAAAATATTTAAAAAACTTTATGAACAAGGTGATATTTATAAAGGAGAGTACAGAGGATTATATTGTACTCCTTGTGAATCTTTTTTTACTGATAGTCAATTAGTTGATGGTAATTGTCCTGATTGTGGTAGAAAGGTAAATGAAGCATGTGAAGAAGCATATTTTTTAAAACTTAGTAAATATTCTAAACAGTTGGAAGATTATATAAATGAACATCCAAATTTTATTACACCAGAAAGTAGAAAAAATGAAATAGTAAATAACTTTATAAAACCTGGTATTCAAGATCTATGTGTATCAAGAACATCATTTGATTGGGGTATACCTGTTTCATTTGATGATAAGCATGTTATTTATGTTTGGATAGATGCTTTAAGCAATTACATTACATTCTTAGGGTATGATGTTGATGGATGTAGTGATAAGTTTAAACAATATTGGCCTGCCGATATTCATTTGATTGGAAAGGATATTTTAAGATTTCATAGTATTTATTGGCCTATAATGTTAATGGCATTAGATTTAAAATTGCCAAAACAAATTTTTGGACATCCTTGGTTGTTATCTGGTAGTGATAAAATGAGTAAATCGAAGGGAAATATCATATATGCTGATGATCTAGTAAATAAGTATAGTATAGATGCAGTTAGATATTTTATGTTACATGAAATTCCATATGCAAATGACGGTATATTTACTGAAGATTTATTGATTGAAAGAATAAATTCTGATTTAGCTAATATATTGGGTAATTTAGTTAATCGTACCATCTCAATGGTTCAAAAATATTTTGATGGTATAGTTTATAAAATAAATGATTTTGAAAAAGTAGATTTAGAATTAATTGATTTAGTTAAATCAGCACCTGAATTAATTGATAACAAAATGAATGAATATAAAGTATCTGAGGCAATTGATATTATATTTGAAATTTTTAGAAGATGTAATAAATATATCGATGAAACTACACCTTGGATTTTAGCTAAAGAAAATAATATAGATAGATTAAAAGTTGTTCTTTATAACTTAGTTGAATCGATTAGAATTGGGTCTGTGTTATTGGCTCCTTATTTACCTTCTACATCTATTGAAATCTTTAGACAATTAAATGTTGATGAATCTGGGAAAAACGATATAAATTTTGGTTATATTTCTAATGAGACTTGTTTAAATAATCCAACACCTATTTTTGCTAGAATAGACAAAATTGTGTAAATTGTTGTAAATTGTCGTACAAAAAATCTTGATTCTATTTGAAAATCATCCATTGATATGATATAGTTTATTTGTCGCTTTAAATAGGAGGAATTTAAAACAATGTCTAAAAATAATTTTAAGGATGGTAAAGCCGTTTTACTTACTTGTCTTATAGCAGCCTTGTTGATTTTTAGTAGCATACTTGTAGAATTTAATTGGTTAGATTTATTTTATTTACTTTTTATAGTTGGAAGTTTTATAAAATATCTAATTATTTGCAAGAAAAGTTGAATTATACTTTTATACAGAGTATAATTTTTTTGTGAAAAGAGGTTATTAAATGTTAATAGATTCACATTGTCATTTATTAAGTGACGATTATAGTAATTTAGAAGAAATTATAAATAATATGAATAATAATATTATGATAGTAAGTGGTTTTAATCATGATTCAAATAAGGAAGTTGTTGAATTATGTAATAAGTACACTAATATATATGGAACAATAGGATTTCATCCAGATTCAGCTAATTATTTTGATGAGATTGGTTATAAATATATTGAATCTAATTTGTGTAATCCTAAAATAGTAGGAATAGGTGAGATTGGGCTTGATTATTATTATGCTAAGGATAATGAAACACTTCAAAAAGATATATTTATTAAACAAATTGAGTTAGCAAATAAATATAATAAACCAATAGTAGTTCATAGTAGAGATGCAGCTTTAGACACATTTACAATTTTAGAACATTATAATAAAGGTAGTATGGTAGACATTCATTGTTTTAGTTATGGTATAGATATGGCTAAGAGATTTATAAGTATTGGATGTAAATTAGGTATTGGTGGAGTAATTACTTTTAAAAATAGTGTAAAATTACAAGAGGTAATAAAAAATATTGATATTAAAAATATTTTATTAGAAACAGATAGTCCATATTTAACTCCAGAACCATTTAGAGGTAAACAAAATCAACCTTGTAATGTGATTTTAGTAGCAAAAAAAATTGCTGAAATAAAGAAAATGAGTATTGAAAAAGTAACACAAATTACGACTAATAATGCTATCACTCAATTTGACTTAAAATTGTAATCGTGGTATAATTTTAATACTAACACGAGGTGAATTAAATGAATATTTATTTAATTGATATTATTTGTAAAGCTATTAATTTATTATTAATATCGTTAATGGCTACTTTTAATTTTGGAAATTATTCCGAAGAAATTATGACAATTAAAAATTATAATAGTGATAAGGTCATAAATATTGAAAGTGAAATAACTGATTATGATACAAATATTGTATACAATTCAAAAGTACCATATAATTTAACAAATGTACTTACTAAAGGTGTGGTAGGTATAACCTATAATAAAGAATTAAAAGATGGTTCAATTGAATTGGTTACGTTACAAGAAAATACAACTGAAATTTTGGAAAAAGGGACTGGCGCAAATGGACTTTATGTTGGAAATTTAACTGGATATAGTGCTGATTGTGGAGCCGGTTGTACTGGTGAAGGATATGTCGCTTGTAAAACTGAGTCTAAAGAAAGATTTAGCATTAAATATGAAGATATTTATTATGAGGATGATCAATATGGGAATGTTAGAATTTTAGCAACATCGACCTCATTTCCATGCGGGACAATAATTAAAGTTTCTAAAACTGGATATGAACCTTTTTATGCGGTTGTAATGGATCGTGGTGGTGCTATGATATCTGCATGGGAAAAGGGAATTGTTTTGATGGATCTTGCATATCTTTCAAATGATCAAGTTAGTACTGATGGATTAACAGGTAAAAATATAGAATTTAGTGTTCAAAGATGGGGTTGGTAATTCTGTCTTTTTTTATAATTATATTGGTTATTTTTCGATTATTTTAATTTTTCTTGATTATAATTCTTATGTTTGATACAATATTTTTAGGAGTGATTATATGAATTATTCACCTAAAAAGATGTCTGAATTGTTATTAGAAAATGGATTTAGATTAAAAAAGGTTTTTGGACAAAATTTTATTATTGATGAAAATATTATAAATAATATTATTAAGGAAGCACAATTAGATGCTGATACATTAGTTATTGAAATAGGTCCTGGAGCTGGTTCTTTGACTTATAAGATGTCCAGTGTCTCTGGTCATGTACTTTGCTATGAAATTGATAAAACTTTAGAAAATGTTTTAAGAAGTACTCTTAATGGTATTGATAATATTACATTAAAATTTGAAGATTTTTTAAAGGCAGATATTAAGAATGATTTGAAAAATTATAATTTTGATAAAATTTATATCGTTGCTAATTTACCATACTATATAACGACACCAATTATTATGAAATTAATTGAAGATGAAATTGATATTGATAAGATAGTAATAATGGTTCAAAAAGAAGTAGGGAATAGGTTTAAGGCAATACCAGGATCTAAAGATTATAGTTCATTATCAGTTTTTTTAAATTATTACTTTAATGTTAGAAAGCTATTAGATGTTAGTAAGAATGTATTTATTCCAAAACCTAATGTTGATAGTATTGTAATTGAATTTAGTAAAAAGGTAGGTTTAGTTAATTTAAAAAATAGAGATTTATTCTTTAAATTGATTAGAGATTCATTTAAACAAAAAAGGAAAACTCTTAGAAATAATTTAAAAGAATATGATTTAGAAAAGATTGCTGAAGTATTAAAAAAATATAACTTTGATTTATCTGTTAGGGCAGAACAGTTGGGAATAGAAGTATTTATTGATTTATCTAATGAATTGTAATTTGTGTATTTTAGATACTTAATTATTTTATATTGGTTTATATTATGTTTGTTTAGCCGATATTTGTCTTATTTTGTTTATAATTAATAAACAAAATAAGAAATAATTATGTTAAAATAGGAGTGTTGATTTTGATGAATTGTATGAAATGGGATGAAATTTTAATTGAAGAATATAAGAAAGACTATTTTGAAAAATTAGTTGCTTTTATTGAAAGTGAGTATAAAAATAAAATAATTTATCCTAAATATGAAAATATATTTTCTGCTTTTCAATTTACAAATTTTGATAATGTGAAAGTAGTTATTTTGGGACAAGACCCTTATCATGGTGAAAACGAGGCTCATGGATTATCATTTTCTGTACCTTGTGGAGTTAAAATACCACCATCATTAAGAAATATTTTTAAGGAATTAAATAATGATTTGGGAATTGTTAGAATAAATACAAATTTAAGTGATTGGGGAAAACAAGGTGTTTTATTACTAAATTCAATATTGACTGTTATTAAAGATAGTCCTTTATCACATAAAAATAGAGGATGGGAAATTTTTACAGATCGTATAATTGAAATATTAGGAATGAAAAAGGAGCCAATTGTATTTATATTATGGGGTAATTATGCACGAAGTAAAAAAGAGCTAATAAAGGGCGTACATCATTTTATAATAGAAAGTGTTCACCCTTCTCCGCTTTCAGCTTCAAGAGGTTTTTTTGGAAGCAAACCATTCTCTCAAACAAATCAATTTTTAGAAAATAATGGTATTACTAAGATAAATTGGTAATATAATAAAATTTAGAGGTGTAAATATGGATAAGGCATATCAATTTATAATGAATGACATTAATATAAAATATGGTGATGCAATAGTTATTGGAGTCAGTGGTGGACCAGATTCTATGGCTTTACTTCATTTAATGACTAACGTAAAAAAAGCTGTTGATATAGCTGTTGTTTGTGCGCATGTTAATCATAATGTTAGAAAAGAAAGTTCTGATGAAGCTAAGTTTGTTGAAAAATTTTGTTCCAATAATGGTATTATTTTTGAAAGTATGAAAATTGAGGACTATGGAGATGATAATTTTCATAATGAGGCTAGAAGTAAAAGATATAATTATTTTGGAAAAATTGTAAAAAAATATAACGCAAATTATTTATTTACCGCACATCACGGTGATGATTTAATTGAGACGATTTTAATGCGAATTGTAAGGGGTTCAACGTTAAGGGGATATAGTGGATTTTCAAAAATAGTTGAAATGGAAGGATATACTATTGTAAGACCTTTGATTGAAATAACAAAGTCTGAAATTATTGAATATAATAAGGCTAATAATGTTTCCTTTGCGCAAGATCCATCTAATCAAAAAGATGTATATACTAGAAATCGTTTTCGTAAATACATTGTTCCTGAATTTAAAAAAGAAGATCAAAATGTACATAAAAAGTTTTATAAATATAGTAAAACTTTGTTAGAGTATAATGAATATATTGAAAAGCAAGTAAAAAAAGAAATTGCTGATGTGTATCCTCAAAATGTTTTAAATATTAAAAAATTTTTAGATTTAGATAAAGTTATTGGAATGAAGATAATATATCAAATTTTTGAAAATATATATCAAGATGATTTAATGTTGATAACTGATCATCATGCAGATTTAATTTATAATTTAATTTGTTCTACTAAAGCTAATTCTTATATCTATTTACCTAATAATTTGAAAGCTGTAAAAAGTTATAATGAACTTGTTTTTGTGATGGAAAATATCAAATCAAGTGAGTACGAAATAGAAATTATTGATTATTTAAATTTGCCAAATGGTAAAAATATTGAAGTAGTTAAAACAAGTAAGGCTACAAATAATGATATTTGTCGTTTAAGTTCTGAAAATGTTAAGTTTCCACTTAGAGTTAGAACTCGAAAAAATGGAGATAAAATTAATATTAAAGGTATGCTTGGTAGCAAAAAAGTAAATGATATATTTATTGATGAAAAAATTCCTTTAATTGAAAGAGATATGTATCCAATTGTAGTTGATTCAAATGATGTTATTGTTTGGATTCCAGGTTTAAAAAAATCAAAGTTTGATAAAACAAATAAAGAAATTTATGATATAATACTTAAGTATTATTAAGAAGGGAGAAATTAAATGAATAATTTGATGAATAAAAAGAATATTAAAAGAGGTATTTTACCTTGGGGTTTCTTGTTTTTATTTTTTCTATGTGTTCTTTATTTTTTAAATATTGCAAATAAAAAAGTAAATGTATTTACATATGATGAATTCATGAGTAAGATAGATAGTGACACTGTTTCAGAAATTACTATAGTTCCAAGAAGTGAAGCAGGTATTTATGAAATAAGAGGAAGTCTTACTACTTATGATGAAAATGAATCTTTTTACGTAAAAGTTCCTAAATCAGAGCAAGTCATGAGTACTTTACTTTCAACTGATGCTGATTATGGTTTTAAAATTACAACAGTTTCAGATCCGTCATCTAGTACAATTTTGTTATTTTTATTAAATGTTTTACCAATGGTTATATTGGTTGGGGCAGCATTTTATTTTATTACAAGACAAATGGGTAGTGCTAATAAGTCAATGGATTTTGGTAAAAGTAGAGCTCGTTTGAATTCTGATAATGATAAAGTTACTTTTAAACAAGTAGCTGGATTAGAAGAAGAAAAAGAAGAAGTAAAAGAATTAATTGATTTTTTAAAAAATCCTAAAATATTTCAAAAAATGGGTGCTAGAATACCTAAAGGTGTTTTATTGGTTGGTCCACCAGGAACAGGAAAAACTTTATTAGCAAAAGCTGTAGCTGGGGAAGCAAATGTACCATTTTATTTTATAAGTGGTTCTGATTTTGTTGAGCTATTTGTAGGTGTAGGAGCAAGTAGAGTTAGAGATATGTTTAAACAAGCTAAACATAATGCACCATGCTTAATTTTTATTGATGAAATTGATGCTGTTGGACGACAAAGAGGTGCTGGATTAGGTGGTGGTCATGATGAACGTGAACAAACACTTAATCAATTATTAACTGAAATGGATGGTTTTGGTGCAAATGAAGGTATCATAATCATAGCAGCAACAAATAGACCAGATGTTTTAGATCCAGCTTTATTACGTCCAGGACGTTTTGATAGACAAGTAACTGTTAATTTACCAGATATTAGAGGTCGAGAAGAAATTCTTGAAGTTCATGCTAAAAATAAGTTTTTTGCAAAAGGTGTTAAATTATCAAACATTGCAAAAAGAACTGTTGGATTTAGTGGAGCAGATTTGGAAAATTTATTAAATGAGGCTGCATTACTTACTGTTAGACGCAATAAAAAGGCTATTACAATGGCTGAGGTTGATGAAGCTCATGATCGTGTGCTGATGGGACCTGCTAAAAAAAGTCATAAATATACTGAAAAGGAAAGAAAAGTTGTTGCATATCATGAAGCTGGACATGCTGTTTTAGGAATAAAATTAGATGGAGCAAATGAGGTTCAAAAAATAACTATTATTCCTAGAGGTTCTGCTGGAGGATATAATTTAATGCTTCCTAAGGAGGAAACTTATTTAGCAACTAAAAAAGAATTACTTGAAACTATTAGTGGATTACTTGGTGGTCGTGTAGCAGAAGAATTAGTTTTTAAGGAAATGACAACTGGTGCGCATAATGATTTTGAAAAAGCTACTAAGATTGCCCGTGCAATGGTAACAGAGTATGGAATGAGTGATTTGGGGCCTGTTCAGTTTGAACATCAAGAATCTAGTGTATTTTTAGGTAGAGATTATAATAAAAGTCGCAATTTTTCAAGTCAAGTTGCTTTTGAGATTGATCAAGAACAAAGAAAAATAATAAATGAATGTTATGAAATTACAAATAAAATAATTTCTGAAAATAGAGATTTACTTGATTTAATTGCTGAAGCTTTATTAGAAAGAGAAACTTTAACAAAAGAACAAATTGATTATTTAGTTAAAAATAATTGTTTACCTGATGAAGATAATGAGATTGATTATAGTGATTTTGATGATGCAAGTTTAAATGATTTGACTTTAGATGAATTAAAAAACCTTGCAAAAGATAAAGGATTAAAAGGATATTCAAAATTAAATAAAGAAGAATTAATTGATTTATTAAATAAGTAAAATAAAACTATATAGTGTTGCTATATAGTTTTTTTGATTTAATGATTGTATAACAATTATATTTAAATTAATACTTTTAGTTTATCATTTGTTTATTACTAATTTTCTAATTAATTTTGATTTTAAAATTTATATTATGATGTACTTATTAATTAAGGTTTTTTTAATTGTATATTTGACAAAATTATGTTATAATTCCAAAAGATAGGATATGAAAATAAATGAGAAAATTAGGATTTACATTAATAGAATTATTAGCGACTATAGTAATAATTGCTGTAATTGCAATTATAGCAGTACCAACGGTACTAGGTGTTATAGAAAGTTCACAAAAATCATCATTTAAAGAAAGTGTTAGAATGACTCTACAATCTTCTATATATTATGCCTTTGAAAATGATTTAGAGATATTTCCATCTGATGGTATTTTGGCATCTGATTTGAACATGAAAAATAGTTCTCAGTTTTTAAGTGGAACTGTAATAAAAAATAATGATGGTCAATATGAAGCAATTAGAGTAACTAATGGTAAATATTGTGTATCGGGAATAACAACAAACTTAACATTAGTAGATGAATGTTATATGTTAGATACAACAGCACCTGATTTAGATGAAACAAATATTTATACAATATCTACTTCAAATAGTATTAAAGTAATAGTACCAAAAGAAGCTATTACAGAATTAGAATCAAATATAAAAAGTTATACTTTTGAATTAATAAACGAAGAATTATCAGTAAATGAAAAAGTAACAGTAAGTGAAAATAATTATACATTTAAATCACTAAATAATGAAACTGAGTATAAAATAATAGTAACATTAACTAACGAAAATGATTTAACAACAACTAAGGAAATAACAGCAAAAACTAGTATTATAACTCCACCAACATATAGTATAGATACAACTGGATTTTCAACAAGTAAAACAGTAACAATAACTTATCCAGAAAGAAAAGAAGGATATATTTATACATATACAGTAGATAGTGGAAATACATGGGAGATTGTTGATTCTACTACAAAAGATGTAATATTTAATAGTAATGGTACAATTATTGCTAGAATATATGATGGTACAAATTATGTAACAGCCAGCTCATATACAGTAACTGGGATTGATACAACAGCACCAAGTGCATCACTAGCAGTAAGTTCAAAAACAGCACAAGCAACATTAACAGCAACATGTAGTGATTCAGAATCTGGAATAACAAAATATGAATATAGTAAAGATAATGGAAGTACTTGGGTAGCAAATGGAACAACAGCAAGTTATACATTTACAGGATTAACAAGTACAACAAGTTATACATATGCAGTAAGATGTACAAATGGTTCAGCCTTAACAACAACCTCTACATCAACAGCAAGTACTCTAGGTATGACAAATCCTACAATAGCACAATCAAGTCAAACACCAAGTAGTGGATATAGTTATGCAACAAGTAGAGTAATAGGAATAACATATACAAGCACAAATATAGCAAGTCCAGTATATTACTTTAAATCAAGTGTAACTGCTACTGTAACAAGCGGTGTAGTAACAGCAAGTTGTGGTCCAAGTACAAATCCAGGAACATGTACAACAAGTAGTGTAACAACATTAGTAGCAGGAACATGGTATAAAACATCAAGTATGACACCAACTGTAACATATGAAGCAAATGGAACATTATTTGCACTTACAAGTGATGGAACAAACGTGTCAGGAACAGCAACATATGCAATAGCTAATATGGATAAAACAAAACCAAGTGCATCACTTGCAGTTTCATCTGTTGTATCTTCTAGTACTGTAACATCAACAGTAACAGCAACATGTGCAGATTCAGAATCTGGAATAACAAAATATGAATATAGTAAAGATAATGGATCAACATGGGTAGCAAAAGGAACAACTAAAACACATGCATTTACCGACTTATCAGTATCAACAAATTATACATTTGGAGCTAGATGTACAAATGGATCTGGTTTAGTTTCATCAGTTGCAACAACAACAGTAACAACACCTTCTGTTTGCGCTTATTCAGCAGGACAAGTATGGAATTATGCATATACTGGTGGTACACAAACATTTACTGCACCATGTGCAGGTACATATAAATTAGAAGTTTGGGGTGCTCAAGGTAGTTCAGTTAACTCTGGAACTGGTGGATTAGGTGGGTATTCATATGGAAATATAACACTAACTATTAACACGGTTCTTAGTTTGAATGTAGGTGTAACTTCCAATCATACTGGAGCAACTAGTAGAACATTTAGCTCTGGAAAAGATGCTAATGGAAAAACCCATTCTGGAACTCAATATATAGGTGCTGGTGGAGCTTTAACATCGATCGTAAAAAGTGGTACAACATTAATTGTTGCAGGCGGTGGCGGTGGCGGTGTATATGGGACTGATAGTACAGATGGAACTTTCTATAATACTGGTGGAACAGGTGGTGGAACAACTGGGGGAGCCGGTGGTACTGGTGGATTTGGTGATGTATATATCAGTAGAGTATCTTCCGGTGGAACTCAATCATCTGTGGGTCTAGATGCCAGTTTAAATTATTCTAGTACGACTATTTATGGTGGAGCTGGAGGTGGATATTATAGAGGAGGACAAGGTGCTATTGGATCTGATAGAGGATATGCAATTGTAGCAGGGGGCGGAGGTTCTGGATATATAGGTGGAGTTTCTAGTGGATCAATGACAAATGGATCAAGATCAGGAAATGGATATGCCAGAATCACTTTAGTCGCAATTTCAGGATAATTCAAATAATCTAATATGATAAAAAAGTAAGTGCAAATAAACAGTGCACTTCAAATTTTAACTCTGTAAAATTATAAAAACACTACATATAGTGTTTTTATTTTTAAGTTAAATTGTTTAAATACAATTTTTTGTATTAGAATAAACATTTGTAATTATTATTTATCAAAAAATATTTTTTAAAGAAATTAAGTTTAAATAATTAAACATATAGATACCAAATTAAGCTTATAAATTTACTTGGTTACTTGTTTTTATAATTGAGCTAAAGGATGGCTTTTTTTAAAAATTTATTATATAATACTAAATAGGTGATAAAAATGTTTGAAAATTTAGGAGATAGATTACAAAATGTAATGAATAAAATTAAAGGCTATGGAAAAATTACTGAAGAAAATATTAGTGTAATGACTAGAGAAATACGTTTAGCACTTTTAGAAGCAGATGTTAATTATATTGTAGTAAAAGAATTTATAAATAATGTAAAAACAAAAGCTTTAGGTGAAGAAGTAGCAAAATCTTTAAAACCAGGTGAAATGTTTGTAAAAATAGTAAAAGATGAACTAGTTGAATTACTAGGTGGTGAAAAAAAAGACCTTAATTTAGTAGGAAATCCAGCAGTATTAATGTTAGTTGGATTACAAGGAGCAGGAAAAACAACAACTATTGCAAAATTAGCAAATATGCTAAGAAAAAAACATAAAAAAAATCCATTACTTGTAGCATGTGATATTTATAGACCAGCAGCAATAGAACAATTAAAACAACTTGGAAAAGAATTAAATATACCAGTTTATGATGAAGGAACAAATAATCCAGTTGAAATAGCTAAAAATGCTATTGAGTATGCAAAAATTAATAATTATAATTATGTATTAATAGATACTGCAGGACGTCTTCATATAGATGAATTATTAATGGATGAATTAAATAATATAAATAATACATTAAATCCACAGGAAATATTATTAGTAATTGATAGTATGACTGGACAAGATGCGATAAATGTAATAGAAGGATTTAATAATAAATTAAATTTAACAGGAGCTATATTAACTAAATTAGATGGTGATACAAGAGGTGGGGCAGCTTTATCAATTAGACATCTGACTAATGTTCCAATAAAATATATTGGAGTTAGTGAAAAAATGGATGGGCTAGAAGAATTTTATCCAGAAAGACTAGCAAGTAGAATTCTTGGTATGGGAGATATTTTATCAATAATTGAAAAAGCTGAGCAAGTAATAGATCAAGTAGAAGCAGAAAAAGCAGCTAAAAAAATGCAAAAAGGTAATTTCGATTTAGAAGATTTTCTTTCCCAATTAAATCAAATTAAAAAATTAGGACCACTTGAAAATATTATAAAAATGATACCCGGAGCTTCTAAATTAGGTTTAAATAATGTTCAAATAAATCCAAAAGATTTAGCTCATATCGAAGCAATAATAAAATCAATGACCAAAGAAGAAAGAAAAAATCCTGATATATTAAAAGCAAGTAGAAAGATTAGAATTGCTAAAGGAAGTGGCAGAAGTGTTGAAGAGGTAAACAGATTATTAAAACAATTTGAAGAAATGAAAAAGATGATGAAAATGATGAAAAATGGAAACTTTAAAATGCCATTTTAGTTAAAATATTTCATTAGAATCTAAATAAGAAAATGTTGTATTCATTAAAACACCTTTTTTAAAAATTATTTAAATATTAAATATTATTGAAATATTATAAAAATTTATTTTGTGCGTGAATCAAATGTAAAAAATCAAAATTATTAAAATAACTTTAAAACTATATAATAAAGGCTAATGATATATTCATAACTCTCTTAAGTACATAAGATAAAAGTAGATAAGGGGGAATTAATTATGTTTGGTGGTTGTTGCCCAAAAAATAGTCGTCAGAATATGATGGAAATGTATCCTATGCCTATGCCACAATCAGGACAAATGGAACAACAAGTAGTAGAACCTACAATTACAAAATGTATTGAACAAGAATTTTATCATGAAATACCACATGTTTGTCCTATTCATACACACACAATAAATAAACACATATATAAACATACATATACACCTCAATTTTCATGCTCTGAAGAAAATCAAGTATGTAATATTGATTGTGGTAAATGTTCACAATTTATGTAAGAATAGCTTATTGCTATTCTTTTATTTTAAGTTAAAAATAAGACAAAATAAAAGAATTTATAAATTAAAATTTCTTTAGACATTAAATAAATATTGAAAAAGACAGTAAATTATTGTAAAATAATATAAGTAAGAAAGAAGGTTTTTATGGGAAGAGCATATGAAGTTAGAAAAGCAAGTATCCAAAAAACAGGGGCTGCAAAAGCAAAACTATACTCAATGTACGCAAGAGAAATATATGATTTAGCTAAAAAAGGTGGAACAGATCCAATATCAAATGCAGCATTAAAAAGAACTATAGAAAGAGCTAAAAAAGATCAAATACCAAACGATATAATTAAAAGAGCAATTGATAAAGTAAATAGTGGTGTTGATGAAAATTTTGAAACTGTACGTTATGAAGTATTTGGACCTAATGGAGCAACAGTAATAGTTGAATGTTTGACAGATAATGTTAATAGATCAATAAGTAATGTTAGAACGGCTTTAAATAAATGTAAAAGTAAAATGGGGGTAACAGGAAGTGTATCGTTCAATTATGATCATTTATGTATTATTGGATTTAAAGGACTAAATGAAGAAGAAACTCTAGATTTACTTTTAGAAAATAGCATTGAAGTAGAAGATATAGAACTAAATGATGAGTTAACAGTAGTATATGGTAGTCCACAAGATTTATATGCAATTAAAGAAGCTATTTTTAAAAAACTTCCTCAAATTGAATTTGAAATTGAAGAAGTTAGCATGTTACCAAAAGAAAAAATTGAACTAACAGGAGAAGATTTAGAAATATTTAATCGTTTAATTTCAATGTTAGATGAAATTGAAGACGTACAAAATATTTATCACAATATAGAATTATAAAAAAATAATTGACATAAAATAAATTTAATAATAAAATAATAATATATTGAAATGCGAAGACGAGGATGGAACCTCTGAGCAATATAATTAAAGCTGATTCTATTAGAATAAGTAAGGTGGAACCGCGTAAATTACGTCCTTACAAAATAATAGGATCATTTTTTGTATATTTAGATAGGAGATAATTTAATGAAAGAAATTACAATGCAAGACATGGTAAATGTTTGCAAACAATATGGATTTATATATCAAGGAAGTGAAATATATGATGGGCTTGCTAATACTTGGGACTATGGTCCTGTAGGTTCAAGACTAAAAAATAATGTTAAAGATGCTTGGAGAAAAAAATTTATTCAAGAAAGACCAAATGCTTACGAAATAGATGCGGGAATCTTAATGCATCCTAAAGTTTGGGAAGCATCAGGTCATGTATCATCATTTTCAGACCCACTTGTTGATTGCAAAGAATGTAAAACAAGACATAGAGTTGATAATATGATAAATGATTTTAAAAATAGCTCAATAGGAGATACATTAAATATAGAAGAAATGATGGAATATTTAAAAAATAATAAAGTACCATGTCCTAAATGTGGGAAAACCAACTTTACTGATATAAGACAATTTAATCTAATGTTTGAAACATATAGAGGAGTAACTCAAGATACTAAAAATGTAGTTTATTTAAGACCTGAAAATGCTCAAGGAGAATATGTTAATTTCTTAAATGTTCAAAGAACATCTAGAACCAAACTTCCATTTAGTATTGGTCAAATAGGTAAGGCTTTTAGAAATGAAATTACACCAGGGAACTTTACTTTTAGAACAATAGAATTTGAACAAATGGAATATCAAACATTTTGTAAAGAAGGAACAGATTCCGAGATATATAAATTTTATAAAGAATATGGAATGAATTTCTATAAGTCACTTGGTATTCCTAATGATAAACTTAGATTTCATGATCATGAAAAATTAGCTCACTATGCAAAAGAAGCATGTGATATTGAATTTAAATTTCCATTTGGTTGGGGAGAAATAAATGGAACTCATAATCGAACAAATTTTGATTTATCAAAACATCAAGAATACTCTGGAGTACCACAACTTTATTTAGACCCTGAAACAAATGAAAAGTTTATACCATATATAATTGAATCAACATATGGTTTAGATAGAACAGTTTTAGCAGTATTATTTAATGCATATAAAATAGAAAAATTAGAAAATGATGATACTAGAGAAGTAATGTCTCTACATCCTTTTCTAGCACCATATAAAATAGCTATTTTGCCACTTATTAAAAAATATCATCAAGAAAAAGCAAATGATATTTATACAAAATTATCTAAAAAATTTATGACAACATATGATGAAACAGGTAATATTGGAAAAAGATATAGAAGACAAGATGTAATCGGAACACCATTTTGCATAACAATTGATGATGAAACACTAAATAATAGCACTGTAACTATTAGAAATAGAGATACAATGGAACAAATAACTCTTAATTTAGATAAAGTTGAATCATATATAACTGCACAAATAGAATTTTAGAAAAAATTAATATGTAACCTATAAGATGTACCAATAAATCTTATAGGTTTTATTATAATAATGGTATTTTTTATATATAATTATTATCAAATTTATAAAATAATGTAAAACTTTAAAAAGTAGCATATTTATAAATAAAATAAAACCATTAAACTAATCTCCATAATTAAATTCATAAAAATAACAAAACTGTAAATTTATTATTCACTTTTCACTCAAACTATGATATTATTAATTATATAGTGTAAAGAAAATAATTAAGGAGGAATAAAAGTGGGAATATTAAAAAAATTATTATCAAATGATGAAGATGTATTCACAAACAATATTTCTGGAGATGAATACTATAATTTAAAACCAGAAGAAGCATTACAGGAAAACGATGGAAACGGTAAAATGATTTTATTAGAACCAAGAGCATATTCAGAATCTCAACAAATTGCTGATCATTTAAAACTGCGAAATACTGTAGTTGTTAACTTAAAAAGAGTAACATCAGATCAAGCAAAACGTATAATAGACTTTTTAGCTGGAACTATATATGCTATAGGTGGAGATTTACAAAAAATAGGTGGTGGAATATTTTTATGTACACCAAACAATATAAATATACAAGGTAAAATTACTGATGAAAAAGATGGCAAAGACATCCACGATAATGATGACATAAATATTGAATGGTAATATTGAAATAATCTAAAATTTATGCTACAATATAACGTAGCACCAAGAGGTGATGGTATGGAAAAGTTCACACGTACAATACGTGGATATGACCCAGATCAAGTAAATAGTTTTTTAGATAAAATCATAAGCCAAGTAGAAGGCATGGTAGCAGATATTAAAACAAAAGATTCTAAAATTATGGAACTTCAAAAACTTGAATTGGAAAATAAAAACTTAAAAGAAAAACTTAATCAATATGAACGTATGGAAGGTACATTTAGTAAAGCAATTTTAATGGCTCAAAAAACTTCTGAACAAATTAAAGTTAACGCTCATGGTGAAAGTGAAACTATCATTGAAAATGCAAAGAAAAACGCCAATAGAATAATTAACGAAGCTTTATTAAAAGCTGAAAAAACGGAACAAGAAGCAAATATGTTAAGAAGAAATATAACAATATTTAAACGCCGTGTTAAAGAAATTGTCGAAGCACAATTAAATGTAATAGATGAACTAGATGAAGTTGATCTTTAAAAACAAAAGATAGAGACGATATATTTTATTATTTTAAAGAAAGTTAGTGGTAGATGTAAACTAATAAATAAAAAATATATAAATCACTCTTGATGTGTTTTTCTGATATTTAAGAAAAACCGGTTACGCGTTATAGTATCGAGTGTATTATAAAATAAGGTGGTACCACGAGTGAAACTCGTCCTTAAACTGGGCGTTTTTTTTGTACAAGAAAGGAATATATTTATGACATTACAAGTAGTACTTTTAATAATTGGTTTTATTATATTAATAAAAGGAGCAGATATTTTTGTTGATGGTTCATCATCAGTCGCAAGAAATTTCAACATTTCAACAATGCTAATAGGACTAACAATAGTCTCATTTGGAACAAGTGCTCCAGAACTAGCAGTATCAATAAAAGCACTTATAGGAAATAATGGTGATATAGTTTTAGGTAATGTTTTAGGAAGTAATATTCTAAACGTATTATTAATCCTGGGAATATCAAGTATTATTAGACCATTGAAGGTCAGAAATAGTACAGTTAGAAAAGAACTTCCAATAACATTATTATTATCAAGTTTATTAATTATTTTATTTATTGATAATTTATTTGATAAAACTGCGATAAATCAAATAAGTAGATCTGATGGATTAGTGTTGTTATTATTTTTCACAGTATTTATTTACTACTTATTTTCAATTGTTAGAAATAAATCAAATGATCAAAAAGAACCAGCTGCATATAATATACCAAAATCAATTTTACTAACAATACTTGGATTAATTGGAATAGTAATAGGTAGTACATTAGTTGTAGATGGAGCTTCATTTATTGCTAATTATTTAGGTGTAAGTCAAAGAATGATTTCACTAACTATTGTAGCATTAGGAACATCATTACCAGAATTAGTTACCTCTGTTATGGCAGCTAAAAAAGGTGAATTAGATATAGCGATTGGAAATATAGTAGGAAGTAATATTTTCAATTTAGGTGTAGTTCTTGGAATGCCAGTTGCTTTATTTGGATCAGTTATACCTACTAGTTTTAGTTATCTTGACTTAATTATGTTACTTATTTCAACTATTATGTTATTTATGTTTTCATATACAAAAAGAACAATTTCAAAAAATGAAGGAATAATTATGTTAATTACATTTGTAATATATTATTCAATAGTAATAATAAAATAAATGGAGGTGTCAAATGAAAAAATTTGAAGAATTAGAAAAAGAAAAAGAATTTACAATTGAAAATAAAATATGAGATAGCTGGAAGAAAAATGATATTTTAGAAAAAACAATACATAAAAATAAAGAAAATTTTGTATTTTATGATGGACCAGCAACTGCTAATGGGTATCCAGGTTTACATCATATGATGGCTAAATTTTTAAAAGATACATTTTGTAAATACAAAACAATGCAAGGATATAAAGTGGTTAGAAAAATAGGATGGGATACACATGGTTTACCTGTTGAACTACAAGTAGAAAAAGAACTTGGATTTAAATCAAAGACAGATATTGAAGAATATGGAATTGAACCATTTAATAAAAAATGTAAAGAAAATGTTTGGAAAAATGAAGCAGCATTTTCAAAACTTACTGAGGAAATGGGACAATTCATTGATTTAAAAAGTCCTTATGTCACATATGATAATAACTACATTGAAACTGAATGGTGGATCTTAAAAAAATTCTTTGATGAAAATTTATTTTATGAAGGATATAAAATTTTACCATACTGTTCAAGATGTGGTACTGGTTTAGCATCTCATGAAGTAGCTCAAGGGTATAAAGAAACTACTGCCAACACTGTAATTGTTCCAATGAAAAAAAAGAATGAAGATATTTATTTTCTAGTTTGGACAACAACGCCTTGGACTTTAATATCAAATGTAGCATTATGTGTAAATCCAAATGAAGACTATATATTAGCTTTATCTGAAGGAAATAAATTTATACTTGGAAAAAAATTAGCTAACAAAGTATTAGGAGATACCTACGAAATCTTAGAAACATATAAGGGTAAAGACTTAGAAAATATGGAATATGAACAACTAATGCCATTTATAAATGTAGGAAAGAAAGCTTTCTTTGTAACTAACGATACATATGTTACCATGGAAGACGGAACAGGTATTGTTCATATTGCACCTGCTTTTGGGCAAGATGACTATAATGTAGGGCTAAAATATAATTTACCTGTAATTAATCCAGTTTCTGAAACAGGTAAATATACAGAAGGTCCATGGAAAGATACTTCAGTTTTTGAAGTAGATATTGAGATAATTAAATATTTAAAAGAAAATGGAAAGCTTTTCAAAAAAGAAAAAATAGTTCATAATTATCCACACTGTTGGAGATGTGATACACCACTTTTATACTATGCTAAACCAAGTTATTACTTAAAGGTAACAGCATTTAAAGATAAAATTATTGAAAATAATAAAACAGTAAATTGGCATCCATCATTTGTTGGTGAAAAAAGATTTGGAAACTGGTTAGAAAATTTAAATGATTGGGCGATATCTAGAAATAGATATTGGGGAACACCATTACCACTATGGACTTGTAGCTGTGGTCATCAAGAAATGATAGGTTCTAGAAAAGAACTAGTAGAAAAATCAATTGAAAATATTGATGAAACAATTGAATTACATAGGCCATATGTAGATAATATTCATATTACATGTTCTAAATGTGGTAAAATAATGGAAAGAACACCCGAGGTTATTGACTGTTGGTTTGATTCAGGATCAATGCCATTTGCTCAATATCATTATCCGTTTGAAAATAAAGAATTATTTGATTCTCAATTTCCGGCAAATTTTATTTGTGAAGGAATAGATCAAACTAGAGGATGGTTTTATACTTTGCTTGTTATAAGTACATTTGTAAAAGGTGTAAGCCCTTATAAAAATGTTTTAGTAAATGACTTATTATTAGATGCAAATGGTAAAAAAATGAGTAAATCAAAAGGTAATATAGTGGATCCATTTAAACTAATGGAAGAATATGGTGCAGATACAATTAGATTTTATTTGCCATATGTATCTCCGGTTTGGACTCCAATAAAATTTGATATAAATGGATTAAAAGAAGTTCATTCTAAATTCTTTAGTACTTTAAAAAATACTTATAATTTTTTCGCACTTTATGCAAATGCTGATGGAATAGATCCAAAAGAATTTGAAGTTTCTTATGATGAATTAACAGAAATTGATAAATGGCTTTTATCAAAATATAATAACCTTGTAAAAAATATTACTGAATCAATGGAAAACTTTGATTTAAATCCTGTAGTAAAAAGTATCTCTAATTTTGTATCTGAAGATCTATCAAACTGGTATATTAGAAGAAATAGAAGAAGATTTTGGAGTAGTGAACTAAATAATGATAAAAAATCTGTATATCAAACTACATACAAAGTTTTATTAAGCTTAACTAAATTAATAGCACCAATAGTACCATATGTATCAGAAGACATTTTTAAAAAATTAACAAATGAAGAATCAGTTCACTTAGCTGACTATCCAAAATGTAATGAAGAATATATAAATATGGATATAGAAAAACGTATGGATTTAGTAAGAGATTTAATAAGTCTAGGAAGATATTCCAGAGAAGAATCAAAAATTAAGGTTAGACAACCAATATCTGAAATAATTTTAGATGGAAATATTGAAATAATGATTCATGATTTAACACCTCTAATTATAGAAGAGTTGAATGTTAAAAAAGTTATATTCGAAAAAGATTTAAATAAATATATGGATTTATCATTTAAACCAAATTTTAAAACAGCTGGACCAGTAATGGGACCTAATATGAAAGCATTTAGTGATGTGTTAGCAAATTTAGATGAAGAATTAATTAATAAATTAAACAATAAAGAAACAATTAAATTAAAAGTAAATGATTCTATATATGATGTTAATAATGAACTTGTAGATATTCGAATATCTGCCAAAGATGGATTTAATGTAGCAATGGAAAATAATCAATTTGTAATTTTAAATACAGAATTGACACAAAACCTAATCCAAGAAGGAATAGCTCGTGAATTAGTATCTAAAGTACAAAATATAAGAAAAAGTAATGACTTTGAAATAACAAATAGAATTGTAATATTTTATAATGGAAATGAAGAAATTACAAATGCAATTAAAAGTTTTGAACATTTTATTAAAACAGAAACACTTGCTAATGAAATAAAAAAAGATGAAAATATAAAAGAATCTTACGAAATAAATGGTCATGAAACATTTATTAGAATTGAAAGAAGCCAAATTTAAAGCTTCTTTTTTATAATTTTTTAAACAATAAAAAATAATTAATTTGAATAAATAAATATGTAAAACATACTAAAAGAACATAATCTTAATCTTGTTTTCTTTTCCAATATAATATATAATGAAAAAGCAAAGGATGTGACCAAATGAAAATAAAATATGAATTATTAAAACAAGAAAGTAATACAAATGCAAGATACGGAAAATTACATACAAATTATGGAATTTTTGAAACACCAATGTTTATGCCAGTGGGTACACAAGCAACAGTAAAAACACTATCACCTGAAGAATTAAAAGAAGCAAATAGTGCTGTAATATTATCAAATACATATCATTTATGGTTAAGACCTGGAGAAAATATAATAGAAAAAGCTGGTGGACTTCATAAATTTATGAACTATGATGGACCAATACTAACTGATAGTGGTGGTTTTCAAGTATTCTCATTAGCTAAAAACAAAAAAAAGGATATTGTAGAAGAAGGAGTGCATTTTAAAAGTCATTTAGATGGAAGAAAACTTTTTTTAACTCCAGAACTATCAATTCAAGTTCAAAATAAACTAGATAGTGATATTGCAATGAGTTTTGATGAATGTCCACCATTTCCAGTTACTTATGACTATATGAAACAAAGTGTTGATAGAACTTTACGTTGGGCTAAAAGAGGTAAAGATGTTCATTCTAATGAAGCACAAGCTCTATTTGGTATAGTACAAGGTGGAGAATTTGAAGACCTAAGAAAATACAGTGCAGAAAAAACGGTAGAAATGGATTTTGATGGATATTCAATTGGTGGTACAAGTGTAGGAGAAGACAAAGTAACAATGTATAAAATGATAGATTATTCTATTCCTTATTTACCTACTAATAAACCAAGATATTTAATGGGAGTAGGAGATCCACTCGATATTATAGAAGGTGTAATTAGAGGAATAGATATGTTTGATTGTGTACTTCCAACTAGAATAGCAAGACATGGAAATGCATTTACAAGACATGGAAAAATAAACTTAAAAAATGCAAAATTTAAAGAAGATTTTACTAAGTTAGAAGATGATTGTGATTGTTATGCATGTAAAAACTATACAAAAGCATATATTAGACACTTAATTACAAGTGATGAAACATTTGGTGCAAGACTATTATCTATACATAATATCAGATTTTTAATTAAACTAACAGAAGAATTAAGAATTGCTATAAAAGAGGATAAAATCCTAATTTATAAAGAACAATTTTTAAATAAATATCAAAACAAGGAAGCATAAAAATGCTTTTTTTAGATAAATTCCATTTTTTTACAAAACTTGTCACAACAACAATTGTATATTTTTATAAAATAATGTAATATTAATTTATAAAAATAAAGTAAGGAGTGAAAAAATTAGAAATAATATTTGAGAAAACTACGTTAGAGAATTTACAACAAACGATTGAATTTACATAGAATTCTTTGGGGAAAATTGATATTATAAAAAAAAGTAAAGTAAAAGGAAAAGAAATAATATATTTTAGTAGTAAACTAGAAGAATATTAAAAACAATAACTCTAATTGATACACGTATTGATCAAATGGAAGCATACTTAAGAACTAGAGAAAAAATAGCTAAAAATGATGTCGATTTTCAAGAATTTAGTGATGTTATGAGATATAGATATGAAACACTTGGTGATACACTTTCATACATTAAACAAATTTGGAATATGACTAAAAGCTATGTTAATTCAGCTAAATCTTTGTTTAAAGATTTAAGTAGCGAAATAACAAATAAATCATTAGACAATTTAACTTTAGTAACATCAATGGGAGTTGGAGCATCTTTAATTGGATTATTTGATGTAACATCATTCCCAGCAATTACACCATTTAGTGTAGGATATTTCTTTGGACTTGCTTTAATTGGAATTGGTATTAGTAAAGGGCTAAATTACTTTAGCTCAAGAAAGAAATATGCTATTGCTGATTAAGAATATGAAAAAATAGACTAAATAAAAAACAAAGAGATATAATCTCTTTGTTTTTACTTAGATTAAAAAAAGTAAAAATATATATGTTTTATTGACAAATAATAATAAAAAATTTATAATGTAAATCAATGGAGGATATTATTATGGAAAAATCAATGATAACAACAGGATCAATTTTTGAAGCTATGATTACTGATGGAAATTTTCAAGAAATTAGAATTTATGAAATATTATCAAATTTAGAACAAATTTATAATTATAATGGAGAATATGTTCCTATTTCAGAAACTTCACCAATGGGTAAATCAGTATTAGGAAAAATAAAAGATGATTTTTTTTCTTATAGGGTAGATGCTAGTAGAATAATATTTACTGGAAATATTTTAAATGTTTTTGAAAAGGAAACAACAAAATCATATTCAAAGATAAAGCAAGATTAAATCTTATTTTAAAGTAATAAAATTTAAATATTACTATTAAAAAAATAGCTTAATAAGCTGTTTTTTTGTAATTAATTTGTTCTAATATGATTAAAATATAAATTAAAATATTAATTAACTATATCTTTTTATTCTTTTCACTGTAATTAATCCCAGTAATACTTCCAACAATACAAGAAACTAATAAAATTATAAAATATGGAATATTTTTAAAATGAATTCCATAATGAAAGAAAATTAGATTAATTAAAAATATAGTAAATGAATAAATTAAACCTAATTTTAATCCTTGAATCCATCCTTTTTTATAACTTTTTTTTCCAATTATAAATCCTCCAATAAATATCGATGAAATTACGATTATTAATTCAATAATTGATACAACAAAACTATTTATTATATCAAAATAACTAAAAAGAGTTAAAATAAAAGTAAATATTATAATAATTCCAAGCACAAATAATAATGGAATTACGTAATTTTTAACTAACTTCATATTATCACCTATTTTATTATATTTTTTTGAATAAAAATTTATTACATAAACATAATAAAATAGGTGATTACATGTATATAGAAACTATTTTAAAAACATTAGTACTTTACATATTTATTATAACAGCATATAGGGTAATGGGTAAAAAGGAAATTGGACAGTTAGGAGTAGGAGATTTAATAGTTACCGTTTTAATTGCTGAACTAGCAGCAATATCAATTGAAGAAGAAAAAATGTCAATTTTAGTCTCCATAATTGCTATTTCAACACTTGTAATTATTGATGTACTAGTTAACTATATTAGTCTTAAAAATGGTAAAATAAGATACTTAATTGATGGTAGACCAAGTATAATAATTAAAAATGGAAAAATTAGATTTAATGTTATGACAAAATTAAGATATACGTTAGATGATTTACTTAGTCAATTAAGAATTTATGGAATTAATAATATTGAAGATGTTGATTATGCTATACTTGAAACAAATGGTAAGTTATCAGTTTTTAAAAATAATATAAATTATCCTCTTCCAATTATTCTTGATGGTATTATTGATTTTGAAAGTTTAAAAGAAATAAAAAAGGATGAATTTTGGTTAGAAAAATTACTTCTAAAAAAAAATGTAAAACTAGATGAAATATTTTATGCATTTTATAAAGAAAATAAAACTTTCATAATTAAAAAAAGTGATTTAATTTAAATAAATAAGAATTAATGATATAATTAATCAAAAGGAGTAAAATATGAAAGAATTAATTATAGGATCACATGTCTCATTTAGAAAACAAGAACAGTTATTAGGAAGTACATTAGAAGCAATTAGCTATGATGCCAATACATTTATGTTATATACTGGAGCTCCACAAAATGCTGCTAGATCACCAATAGATATTGAAATAACTTCATTAGCTCATAAACTAATGAAGGAAAAAAACATTGACTCAAAAAATGTAATAGTCCATGCACCATATATTATAAACTTAGCTAGTAACACAGATTTCGCAACTGATTTTTTAAAACAAGAAATAGAAAGAGTTGAAACTTTAGGACTAACTAAATTAGTACTTCATCCTGGTAGTCATGTAAAATTAGGTACAGAAACTGGTTTAAGAAACATTATAATAGCTTTAAATAAAGCTATTCCAACTAATTCAAATGTAGTTATATGCTTAGAAACAATGGCAGGTAAAGGAACAGAATGTGGAAGAAATTTTGAAGAAATAAAAACAATAATTGATGGAATTCACTATAAAGAAAATATTGGAGTATGTTTAGACACTTGTCATATAAATGATGCTGGATATGATTTAAATAATTTTGATGAAGTATTAAATCAATTCGACAAAATAATTGGTTTAAATTATTTAAAATGTATTCATATAAATGACAGTAAAAATATTATTGGATCAAAAAAAGATCGTCATGAAAATTTTGGATTTGGGACAATTGGTTTTGATAATTTAATTAATATCATTTATAATAAAAAATTAGAGTATATTCCGATGATCCTAGAAACCCCATATATAGGGCAAACAGCTGATAGTAAAGAAAGATTATATCCACCATATAAATTTGAAATTCAAATGATTAGAAATAAAAAAAGTAATCCAAATTTATTAGATGATATTAGAAACTATTACAAATAATTTTTATATTTATTTCTATAAATTTTAATTAAATTTTCTATCTTAAAGTAAGTTTCAAGACTTACTTTATCTTTTATATTTTTTAAAACTGAATAATAATTATCACTAAGTAGTATTTTCCAGTTTTCCTTTATTTCCTTATAAATTATTTTCTTTTCAACTTCATTTAAATAAATATTATTTGATACAGCAAAAAAGTTGATATCCTCAGTACTTAACTTATCCACATAATTTTTAATTAAATTTTTAAACATAATATCACCTCTATATAATATATGTAGTGATATTAGAATATTGTAGTATTTTTGAAATAAACTTAAATAGAGGTGATATTATGTATAATATTCAAGAACTAGATTATGACTATGATGAATTAGAACCATTTTTAAGTGCTAGAACTTTAGGTATACACTATGAAAATCACTATAAAAATTATGTGAATAATCTTAATAAATACTTAAGTTCAATAAATTATAATGGTAATTACAGTTTAGAAGAACTAGTTAAAAATATTGACAAATTTCCATTATATATTAGAGATGAAATATTATATAATGCTGGTGGAGTATTAAATCATAATCTTTATTTTGAAAATATTAGTCCAAATAAATCAAATAAACCAGAAAATGAAATAAAAAATGCCATTGATTTAAAATATGGAAGCTTTGACAATTTTAAAAAAGAATTTAAAAAGAAGGCCAATTTAATAACTGGTTCGGGTTATACATTCTTAGTGCTTAAAAATAATGAATTAGATATTATAAATACAAGTAATCAAGAAACACCATTTGCCTATGGCTTTACACCAATTATGACGATTGACTTATGGGAACATGCTTATTATTTGGATTATCAAAGTAATAAGCAAAAATATATAGAAAACTTTTTTTACATTGTTGATTTTAAAAAAATAAATGAAATTTATAAAAAAACACAAAGTAAAAAATCAATCTAAATCATTAAATAAAAAAAGAAATCTAAAAAAAACAATTGAAAAAAGATATAATATATTAATTAAAATAATAATGACACTAATAATTTTATTGTTTGTAACATTATTTAATATTCAAATAATAAATCAAGATACTTATAAATCTAAAATTATTGAACTTACAAAAACTTTAATCGAAGGAAGTACTGCTCCTAGAGGTAGAATTTATGATAGAAATTTTCAATTAATTGTTGATAATATACCAACTAAAGTAATTTACTATAAAAAAAACACTAGTATAACAAATAAAGAAGAAATAAAACTGGCATACACATTATCTACTTTAATAGAGTTAGATTATTCTAAACTTACAACTCTAAATATAAAAATATTTTGGATTAAAAGTAATCCAGATTTAGCTTATAACAAAATAACTAAAGAAGAATATGAAGATTTAAAAAATAGAAAAATAACATCCGAAGAAATTGAAAACTTAAAATTAGATAGAATAAATAATCAAGATTTAAATTATACTGATACTGACCTTAAAGCTATATATATTTATACACTTATGAATAAAGGTTATTCGTATTCTGAAAAGATAATTAAAAGTGAAAATGTAACTGATGAAGAATACGCTATTATATCTATTAAGGCTAATGAACTTAATGGAATAAACACTAGATTGGACTGGAATAGAAGTTATGTATATGATAGTGTGTTTAAATCTATTATTGGAACAGTATCAGGAGAATCTGGTATTCCATTTGAACTAAAAGAATATTATTTAAAAGAAGGTTATACTCTAAATGACAGAGTAGGAATAAGCTACTTAGAATACTATTATGATAAATATTTAAAAGGAACTAAAAATACTTATCAAATAGAAGCAAACGGAAATCAAACTTTGGTATCAACTGGTAGTAGGGGAAATGATTTAGTATTAACTATCGATATTGAATTACAAAAACAAGTAGAAGAAATACTTGAAGAAGAATTAATAAAAGCAAAATTAGAACCAAATACAGAAAACTATAATCATTCATTTGTAATTATAACTGATCCAAACAACGGGGAAATTCTAGCGATGGCTGGTAAACAAATAGTTTATAATGCTGGTAACTATCAAATATACGATTATACAACCGGAATTATAAATGAAGCAGTCACAGTAGGATCTGTTGTAAAAGGAGCATCACATATTGTAGGTTATAATAATAATGCTTTAGTAATTGGTGAACAAAGATATGATAACTGTGTTAAATTAGCTTCTACAAATTTAAAATGTTCATGGAAATATTTGGGATTATTAAATGATATTACTGCCTTAAAATATTCATCAAATACATATCAATTTTATACAGCAATGAAAGTAGCTGGAATAAATTATGTATATAATGGTGGACTTAAAGTGAATGAACAAATTTTTAATATTTATAGAACAACATTTAATGAATTTGGATTAGGAGTAAAAACAGGAATTGATTTGCCAAATGAAAGTGTAGGCTTGATTGGCAAAAATGATTCATCTGGTTTATTACTTGATTTTACTATTGGACAATATGATAACTATACTCCAATTCAATTATCACAGTATATTTCGACAATAGCTAGTGGTGGAAATAGACTAAAACCTCATTTATTAAAATCAGTTTATAGTAGTTCTAGTAATTTGACAAATAAAATATTAGAACAAAATACTGTTATTTTAAATACCGTTAATACTGAAAATCAATATTTAAATAGAGTAAAAGAAGGTTTTATAGAAGTAATGAAAACTGGTGGAACGGGGTCTGGATATATTGATAAAATATATAATCCAGCAGGAAAAACTGGAACAAGTCAAAGCTTTGTTGATACAAATAATGATGGTAAAATTGATACAGAAACTGTAACAACTACATTTGTTGGATATGCCCCATATGATAATCCTAAAGTAACATTTACAGTAATTTCTCCAAACGTTTACACATATAATAAAAATAGTACATATCAATCATATGTAAATAAAAGAATTTCTAAAAAAATAAGTGATGCTTATTTTAAAATTTATAACAAATAATTGTTGAAAAAATAAGAAATTGTGTTATTATATCACCTACGTGAGGTGATTGTGTGGAAAAACAAGAAAGTAATTTAAATCAAATATTTGATACTATTATTAAAACAACTAAATTGAAAAATGAATATTATAATAATTTAGCTATTAAAGAATTTAAAGGACAAAGTATTACTAAAGAGTTAGAATATATAAATTTATGTGTAGAAATATTAAATAAATCGTATAGAAAATTAGATGATGAAAGTAAAGTAAAATTAAAAATAAAAATCGACAATAAAATAAATCAAAAAAATCAACCAGATTTAACAGAACTAATAGATTTAACAGAATCATCTAGATATTTAAAAGAAATAACAACAAATCTCAATTTTGATCATATGATTAATCGAAAATATTTTAAAGAAACTATGAAAAAGCTTGGTACAACGGATTTAACAAAAGAAAATCTTAAGAGATTGGCAAAAGATCCAATAAGTTTAGAAACAGAATATACTAAAATATTTAATTTTGAAAATAGAGTTATGATTCCATTTTTATATAAAATAGAAAAAATAAGAGTAATTGTATATTTAATTGATGATGAACTAAAAAAATCAGAATGTAATTTCAAAAAAGATTTAATTCTATTTAAATATAACTTAATATCAACATATAATTTTTTAGAAAATAGTTTCTTACAAAATGGTAAAATACCAAATCCTAAAAAAATTAGTAACAATTTATTAAAATATTATTATGTTGATCCATCCATTTATAAAGAAGAAATAAATGAAGTTGCATATTCTGAGATTACAAATTATCAAAAAAATTTATTAATTTGTAATATAAAAACAGATGAAGAAAAATTTCAAAGTTATTTACTTCAATTATATATTAAAGCACAATTATTATTAATTGATCAAAAGTATGTTGGAAAAATTTTAAATGAAAATTATAATTTTATAAAGTCATCTAAAATACAACTAAATCAAGATAGATTAGATATGATAACTGAATTATACCAAAAATTTGATGTAAATAAAGCAAATTATGAAGAGTATATTTTAAACTATGATAATGAATTAAATAACAAGAATTTTATAAAAAAAGAAAGTATTTTATAAAAAAGATAAAAATATATTTAAAAAAAATGTATTTTTTGTTATAATATAGACAATGCGTTAAAAAAGGAGGAAGAAACATGGCAAAAAAAGGTGAAGCAAGAGAAAATATTACATTAAAATGTACAGTATGTGGAGAAAAAAATTATCGTACTCCAAAAAATAAAAGAAATACACCAACACGTCTAGAACTAAGTAAATATTGTTCAAGATGTCAACAACATACAGCACATAAGGAAGAAAAATAAAAATATATAAAAAAAGGAAGATAATATGATAGAAGTAAACGATATTAAAACTGGAATGACTTTAATCATTGAAGGAAATATTTTTCAAGTAATTGAATTTTTACATGTTAAACCAGGAAAAGGTTCAGCTTTTATGAAAACTAAAATTAAAAACTTAAAAAATGGTTCAACATTAGAAAGAACATTCAATACAAATATTAAATTTGAAAAAGCAAATATTGATAAAAAAACAGTCCAATATTTATATAATACTGGAACTGATTATTATTTTATGAATATGGAATCATATGAACAATTTGAATTGACAGATGAACAACTAGGCGATGATAAATTTTATCTAATAGACAATATGATGGTTACAGTTTCATTTTTCCAAGGAGAATTACTAGGTGTAATTTTACCAGATAAAGTTGAATTTACAATAGTAACAACTGAACCAGCTGTAAAAGGAAATACTACAAATAACGCTCAAAAAGACGCATATGTAGAAACTGGTCTTTTAGTAAGAGTTCCTTTATTTATTGAACAAGGTGAAAAAATCCTAGTTACATCAGCTGATGGAAAATATTCATCAAGAGCATAGTGCTCTTTTTTTAATACTTAGAAATTAATAATATATTAATATAAATTTTTATGATACAATTTATATATGAAATAATGAGGTGAATCATGTTAGAAGGTAAAGTAGCACTCGTAACAGGATCTAGTAAAGGAATTGGAAGTACTATTATAAAAGAACTTGCAGGTTCAAAATGTAATGTAGTAATAAACTATAATACTGATCAAAAAAGTGCTGAAGATTTGAAAAAACATGTTATAAATACTTATAATGTAGAATGTTTTATAGTAAAATGTGATATTAGTAGTGAATTAGAAATAAAAGAAATGGTAAATAAAATAATTGATAAATTTGGTAAAGTAGATATTTTAGTAAATAATGCAGGAATAGCAATTGATACATTATTTTTTGATAAAACAAAAGAAAATTTTATGAAAATACTTGAAACAAATCTTGTAGGAACATTCTTAGTAAGTAAATATATTGGAGATATAATGTATAAAAATAAATTTGGTAAAATTGTAAATATATCATCAACTAATGGTATAAATAAATATTATCCAATGTGTCTTGACTATGATGCATCAAAATCTGGTATTAATTCATTAACTCATAATATATCTCTTCAATTTGCGCCATATATAAATGTAAATGCTGTAGCACCAGGATTTATTGGAACAAATAATGAATTAAAAAATATGGATAAAGAATTTATTGAGTTAGAAGAACAAAAGATATTTTTAAAAAGATATGGAAAAGAAGAAGAAATTGCTAAAGTAGTAAAGTTTCTTGTAAGTGATGATGCAAGTTACATAAATAATCAAATAATTGTAGTAGATGGAGGAACATATTAATGATAAATGATGAAATAATAAATTTATTTAATTTAGCTGAAAATGAAATTCAAAAAGAATTCAAAAAAATAGATGAATTAGTTGAGTATCAAAGTTTAAAAGTAATTAATGCCTTTCATGAATTTAAAATCTCAGAAACACACTTTAATTCAACTACAGGTTATGGATATGGTGATATTGGAAGAGATACAATAGAAAAAGTATTTGCTAAAGTATTAGGTGCAGAAGACTGTTTAGTTAGAAATCAGTTTATATCAGGATCACATGCTCTTACAGTGGCATTATTCGCATTCTTAAGACCAAGCGATACACTTCTTAGTATAACAGGAAAGCCATATGATACATTAGATGAAGTAATAGGTATTAAAGAAAATAAAAGTTCTCTAAAATCATTTAATATTAATTATCAACAAATAGAATTAATAGATGATAATTTTGATATTGAAAAAATACAACAACATCTGAAAAATAATAAAATAAAGGTAATTGAAATACAAAGATCTAAAGGATATTCAACAAGAAAAAGTTTATCTTTAGAAAAAGTAAAACAAGTAATATATAAAATTAGAAAAATAGATAAAGAAGTAATTATAATGGTTGATAATTGTTACTGTGAATTTGTGAATAAAAATGAACCATTAAGTGTTGGAGCAGATATAATTGTTGGTTCATTAATTAAAAATCTAGGAGCTGGAATTGCCCCTAATGGAGCATATATAGCTGGTAAAAAAGAATTGGTAAAACTAGCAAGTGAAAGACTAACTATACCAGGAGAAGGTAAAGAGGTAGGACCAAGTTTAGGAATAAATAAATCACTATTACAAGGACTATTTATGGCTCCAAGTGTTGTAGGAAGTAGTTTAAAAACTGCTATAATAACAAGCAAAGTAATGGAAAATATAGGATATGATGTAGAACCTAAATATAATGAAGACAGAACTGACATAGTTCAAAATATAATATTTAAAAATGAAACTGATTTAGTATTATATTGTCAAGGAATTCAAGCTGGTTCACCAATAGATGCTCATGCATTACCATTTCCTTGGGAAATGCCTGGCTATGATGACAAAGTAATAATGGCATCTGGTAGTTTTACACAAGGATCTTCAATTGAACTAAGTTGTGATGGACCTTTAAGAAGTCCTTTTATAGCTTATCAACAAGGCGGCCTTACTTATGAATATGGTAAAATTGGAGTTATGTTTGCTGTTAATAAATTATTAAATAAAAAAAATAAGATAAAGTATGTGTCAAAACTTAAAAAAAATTAATAGATATAAATAACATAAAGCTAGTTATCAAATTTAATATTAATATGTAAATTGAGTTTGATATAAAAAACATATAATCCTTTATAAGAAATTGGATTATGTTTTTTTATATTATATAAATATTGTAATTGTTTGATCAAGTTAAAAATATTCTCTTGGTAGATTGGATAAAAAAATATTGACATCTAAAATAAATTTTGCTATAGTATATGCGTTTAGGGGGAAATGATATGCTTTATTATGATGAAAAAAGAAAGAAAGCTATAGAGAGAGTTAAAGAAGATTGGTCAAACTTATTAAACCAAACACTAGAAATAAAAAATGATAAAGAAATAATATTAATAGCGGTAAAGCAAAATGGACTTGCAATAAAATATGCATCAATTGAACTAAGAAAAGATAAAGAAGTAGTGTTAGCAGCGGTAAAGCAAAATGGACTTGCATTAAAACATGCATCAATTGAACTAAGAAAAGATAAAGAAGTAGTATTAGCAGCGGTAAGGCAAAATGGACTTGCATTAGAATTTGCAGCAATATTTCGAAATGTTAAAGAAGTAGTATTGGAAGCAGTAAAACAAAATGAGCAAGCAGGTGAGTTTTCTTCATGCAGAATACGTTTTGATGATGATATAATAATGGAAAGAATATACCAAAACTGCCATAATTTTACTGCTGCATCATATGAAATAAAAAATAATAAAGAAGTAGTATTGAAAGTAGTAAAACAAGATGCATATTTATATTGGTATGTTTCAAAAGAATTAAGAAATGATAAAGATGTAGTTTTAGAAGTAGTAAAACAAGATGGAAATGCACTAGATATTGTTATAAAAAAATTTAAAGATGATAAAGAAGTAGTATTGGCTGCGTATTTTCAAAATAAAGAATCATTAAAATATGCTTCAAAAAGATTGCAACTTATTTTTTCAATTATTCAAAACTATATGGTTGAATCTGATTATAATAATAAAGAAACATTTGAAAATGTACTAAATAAATTAGAAGATTATGAAGAAATTTATAAAATAGATAATACTACTAATGAGGAAGATATTAAAAAATCTAAAGTTAAAACATCAGTATATAAAAATAACATAAAATAAGTTGACAAACATAATATTAATATGTATAATATAGAAGAAATTTAAAAAAAGGAAAGAAGAAGATCCACTTCTCACCCGATTGCATAAGCTTTGGGTATACAGCCAAATAATCTTTATACAATAAGATACTATGGTTATAAGTGGATACTGTGTGTTCACTTTTTTTAATGGAGGTGTCAGGTATCGCAAATAATAGAGAAAAAGATATGTACATAAATGAACAAATACGTGCAAGAGAAGTAATGGTAATAGGACCTAAAGGAGAACAATTAGGTGTGAAACCAATTAAAGATGCATTAACTTTAGCTGGTTATGCAGGATTTGATCTTGTTTTAATTAACCAAAGTGCTAATCCACAAGTTTGTAAAATTATGGATTATAGCAAATTTAAATATGAAAACAAGAAAAAACAAAAAGAAAACATGAAAAAACAAAGAGAAAGCAATCTTGAAGTTAAAGAATATCGACTTTCAGTTGCAATTGATAAACATGATTTTGAAACACGCGTTTGTAACTCATCAAAGTAATTAGAAAAAGGTCATAAAGTAAAAGTATCAATTCGTTTTAAAGGAAGAGAAATGGCTCATCCTGAATTAGGAAGAGAAGTATTACAACGTTTCGCTTCAGCTGTAGAAGATATAGCTGTTATCGAACAAAAACCATCATTAGATGGTAGATTTATGACAATGATGCTAACGCCAAAGAAGGAAAAATAGGAGGAATTTATATGCCAAAAATGAAGACACACAAAGGTACTGCTAAAGTTTGTAAAGTAAGACCAGGTGGAACAATTAAAATTGGAAAAGCAGGTACAAGACATAATACTGGTAAAAAGAATGCTGCATCTAATAGAACAGGTAGAGCAGGTTCATTATTATCAAGTGCTGATTATTCAAGAATAAAGGATATAATAGGAAAATAGTTTTAAAGGAGGAAAAACATGGCAAGAGTTAAAGGTGGATCAGTTCATCACGCAAGACGTAAAAAAGTAATGAAATTAGCAAAAGGTTACTTTGGTAGTAAACATAGATTATATAGAACTGCAAAAGAACAAGTAATGCATTCATTAAAATATGCATATAGAGATAGAAGACAAAAGAAAAGAGATTTCAGAAAATTATGGATTACAATAATTAATGCTGCTTGTAGAGAAAATAACATTAGTTATTCAAAATTCATTAATGGATTAAGCAAAGCAGGAATTAGTATCAACCGTAAAATGTTATCTGAAATAGCAATTGATAATAAAGTTGCATTTACAGAATTTGTTAATTTAGCAAATACTGCATTAAATGGTAAAACTACAAAAGTTGAAACTAAAGTAGAAGAAAAAGTTGAAAAAAAATCAGTAGAAAATAATGAAACAACTGATCTTTCTTCAAAAACTGTAGCTGAATTAAGAGAATTAGCTAAAACAGCTAATATTTCAGGTGCTTCTACCATGAAAAAATCAGAATTAATCGATGCATTAAAATAATCAAAAATTTGATTATTTTTTTCAAAAACTATAGACAAATACAAATGTTCGTGATAAACTTTACTTGGTGATAGAATGAAAAAATTATACATTGATTTTGATGGTGTTATACTAGATACAATTTCACCGTCATATAAAAAATTACAAGAACTTGGTATAAGTACAAAAGACTATAATAAATGTCACGAATTTTATAAAAGTTTAAATTGGAATGCTTTCATCAAAAAATCAGAACAAATTAATAATAGCATTAAAAATATTCAAAAATTAATCGATAGTAAATTATTTGAAATAAGTATTTTAACTCATGTACTATCAATTAATGAAGCAACCGCAAAAATAAAATATATCAAAAGTAAAATAAATAATTTAACGGTAATTCTAGTTCCTAAAGAATTAAATAAAACTGATATTGTTGACTCAAAAGATGCAATATTAATTGATGATTTTGATGGTAATTTAATAGAATGGGAAAAACAAGGTGGTATTGGAATATGTTTTTCAACCAAACTAGCTGGTAAAGGATTTAAAGTAATTGATAGTTTAGACCAAATATTAGATATAGTAACTTAAATAGAAGAGGTAAAAAATGAAACAATTATATATTGACTTCGATGGAGTTATATTAAATACAGTAAATTTTATGAACAAAGATATTGAAGACTTAAAAATACAAGATGATTTTGAAAAAAAAGAAGAGTATTATAAAAATATAGACTGGGATAAAATGATTTCACAAAGTAGTGAAATAAATAATAGTATTGAAAATATAAAAAAATTAATCGAATCTAAATTTTTTAATATAAGTATTTTAACTCATATGAATAGTCTAGAAGAACTTATATATAAAACAAAGTTTATTAGAAAAAGTATCAAGGAAATTCCAATAATTGGAGTTCCTAAAGTATTTAAAAAACCACAAATGGTTAATGCTAAAGATGCAATTTTAGTAGATGACAGAATTGAAAATATTATTGATTGGAAATCAAGTGGAGGAATAGCAATACAATTCTTACCAGATAAAAAAACTGATCTTAATATAAATGAAATCAACAATTTGGAACAATTAATTGAAATATTTAAATAAAAATTAAAACATAATAAGGAAATCTTTGATATTTTCTTATTTTTTGTTATAATAAATAAAGGTGATAAAACATGACAAATTATGATGAAAGTTCAATTAAAATACTAGAAGGTCTAGAAGCAGTAAGAAAAAGACCAGGAATGTATATAGGATCAACTGACAAAAGAGGATTACATCACTTAGTATGGGAAATTGTAGATAATGGAATAGATGAAGTAATAAATGGATATGGAAAAAAAATAAAAATTATACTACATGAAGACCATAGTATTAGTATTGAAGATGAAGGAAGAGGAGTTCCAGTTGGAAAACACTCAAGTGGAATGAGTACTCCTGAAGTAGTTTATACAGTACTACATGCTGGTGGAAAATTTGAAAGTGGTGGATATAAAGTATCTGGAGGATTACATGGGGTTGGGGCAAGTGTAGTAAATGCCCTAAGTCAATGGCTAGAAGTTATTATAAAAAAAGATGGATATGAACACTTTATTAAATTTGAAAATGGTGGAAAACTTTCAATTCCACTAAAAAAATTAGAGAAAACCTCAAAAACCGGAACAAAAGTAAGATTTTTACCAGATAATAATATCTTTTCCACAACTAATTTTTCATTCACTACAATATGTGAAAGAATGCAAGAATGTGCATTTCTACTTAAAGGATTAACAATTGAAGTTGAAGATATTTTAGATAATAAAAAAGAAATTTTTCACTATGAAAATGGTTTAAATGCTTTTATTGAATATTTGAATGATGATAAAAATGAGCTTCATAAAGTTGTTCAATTTGAAGGAATGAAAGATGGAGTTAATGTAGAAATAGCTTTTCAATATACTGAAAATTATTCAGAAAATATTATTTCATTTGTGAATAATGTTAAAACAAATGATGGTGGGACTCATGAAGTTGGATTTAAAACTGCATTAACAAGAGTATTTAATGATTATGCTAGAAATAATAATTTTCTAAAAGCAAAAGATACTAATTTAGAAGGACCAAATACTAGAGAAGGTTTAACTGCAATAATAAGTCTTCAAATTCCAGAAAATTTACTTCAATTTGAAGGACAAACTAAAGGAAAACTTGGAACACCAATAGCACGTAATATTGTTGAGAGTATTACATATGAAAAACTTCAATTCTTTTTAGAAGAAAACAAGGAAATTGCTACCAATATTTTAAATAAAATGCTTAAAAGTAAACAAGCAACAGAGGCAGCTAGAAAAGCAAGAGATGAAGCAAGAAATGGTAAATCAAAAAATAAAAAAGAACAAGCATTAAGTGGAAAATTATCTCCAGCTCAAAGTAAAGATACAACAAAAAATGAACTATTTTTGGTAGAAGGAGACTCGGCAGGTGGTTCTGCAAAATTAGGTAGAGATAAAAAATATCAAGCTATCTTACCACTTAGAGGAAAAGTATTAAATACTGAAAAAGCAAAAATGGAAGAAATCTTTAAGAATGAAGAAATAAATACTATGATTCATACAATTGGAGCTGGTGTGGGAACTGATTTTGATGTGAAAGACTGCAACTATGATAAAGTCATTATAATGACAGATGCCGATGTAGATGGAGCCCATATTCAAATTTTATTAATCACATTTTTCTATAGATATATGAAGCCACTTGTAGAATCAGGCAAACTTTATATAGCAAATCCACCATTATATCAAATATCAAGTGGAAAAGAATCTTACTATGCTTGGGATGAAGAAGAAAGAAAAAAAATACTTGAAAAATTTAAAAATAAACCATCACAAACGCAAAGATATAAAGGACTAGGAGAGATGGATGCTATTCAACTTAGAGAAACAACTATGGATCCGGAAAAAAGAAGCTTAATAAAAATAAATATAACCGATGGTGCTTTAGCAGAAAAAAGAGTAAGTGTATTAATGGGGGACAAAGTAGAACCAAGAAAAGAATGGATTGAAGAAAACGTTGACTTTACACTATCAGATTATTACGTAAAATAGGATTCTATAATAAATAGTGTTGGTGAGGTATCACTGATACTATTTTTATTTATAAATAAAAGACATGTCAGATAACCTATGATACAATGAACTAGTCAAAATAACATTGAAAGGAACTAATTACATATCTTACTCTGATTATACTAGAAATATATTAAATATTAAAGATAAAAATAAAAATAAATATCTTTTAAAAGTTGTTCGCTTACATAGCATAATTTATCGTTTATACTTAAAATATTTTTTACTGCAAAGCTTAATTGATTATCAAATTCAGGTGAATTATTTGCACATAATATAGCTAATCTTTCAATTTGTATTTCATTTAATTTTTCAAACCTAATTAAAAATTCTTTTGAGTTTATATCTAATCCATTTAAATCATCCCAAATATTTTCTGATTGTTGTGTTAAGTTTCCTAAATGTACAAATGTTGGTTCATTTGGCTGTTGAGAAGCCTATTTCAATTGTTCTAATTCTTCATGGGCATTTTGATTTGGGTGAATATTATTATTCACTTTTAATTAAGATAACTTTTCTTTGTTATCGCTTGAAATTTGAATAACAGGTTCTCTTGGTATATCTCTTGAACTTTGAATTTCTTTTTCAGCAACTATATCAGAAACTCCATTAAAAATGTTTTCTAAATTGATTTTTACGACTTATTTTTGAGAATCTACTTTATCAGCAGTTTTTGTTTCAATATAATCACTATTAAATTCTAAATCAATATTTTTTTTGCAACTACTTTTTGAATGTCACTCATTATTTTATCTCTTGAAATTTCAAATCCCGAAGATGTTAACCTTCTAAATGCAGCATCTAATTGAGGTTCAAATGGAAGATCATTTTTGATTTTTTGCAATGCTAGTCTTTCAATTAGTTTTAAATATTCTTGTTCTAAATTTGATTGATATGATGTTTGAGAATTACTTTGTCCACCATATATTTTATCTGCTTTTCTAGGTGATGTGGATTATCAATTGGTCAGGTAAGAGTAAATGATAAATCAAATGAAATAACTGCTATACCTGAACGATTAGTTTTAATATATATAGAAGAAGCAACTATAACAATAGATTCAATAAGAACTCAAACAGAAATAATGAATACAAGTGTTGCAAAAAATGGTCATTTTGTATTAAAGGTAAAGGATAATCAAAAAGAAATCAAAAAAACATAAAAAAATATTTTTACAAACAAAATAATTTATATGGGAATCAAGAAATACAATATACTAAAACTATAGAAAAAATCGCGGTAGAAGTGAGACAAGAGAATATTTCTTAAGTTATAATGTAGAATGTATCAAAGATAAAAACAACTGACATCTATTATGTAATTTATTATCCAATTCAAATTGAAAGATTATAATATGTAATAAAAGACTATTATAATATAGAATGAGGATTACACTGAAGATTAGATGTTATTTTAGATGAAGATCATTCTAGAAATAGAAATTCATTAGCAAATTTATCATTATTAAAAAAATAGTATTTAATTTACAAGCTTAGATAAAACATTTGGAGAGAATATGCCTTTACAAAGAAAATTAACAAGATATATGCTTAATGATAAAAACATAGAAAACCTTATTTTCAAGGTAATACTAACTCTTTAATTCGATTGATAATTTTTAAGCGATTGCCATATTTTTTTTGCATTATTAACTATTTTTTGTTATAATTAAAAAAGGTGAGATTATGAATGTATTAAACAAAATATATGATTTTGCTCTAGAAGAAATAATGGGAGATAGATTCGCAAAATATTCCAAAGAAATTATTCAAGATAGAGCATTACCAGATATTAGAGATGGATTAAAACCAGTTCAAAGAAGAATATTATACGCAATGTATCGTGATAGAAATACCCATGATAAAGCATATAAAAAATCAGCAAAAGCAGTTGGTAATATAATGGGTTCTTATCATCCCCATGGAGATTCTAGTATTTATGAGGCCATGGTGAGAATGAGTCAATGGTGGAAACAAAATACACCTTATATTGATATGCATGGTAATAATGGTTCAATAGATGGTGATGGAGCAGCTGCTATGCGTTATACTGAAGCTAGATTATCAAAAATAAGTACCGAATTATTAGCGGATATTGATAAAGATACAGTAGAAATGGTATGGAACTTCGATGATACCTTAAAAGAACCAATAGTTTTACCAGCTAAATACCCTAATTTATTAGTAAATGGATCAAATGGTATAAGTGCTGGATATGCAACTAATATCCCAACACATAATCTAGGAGAAGTTATAGATGCAACAATAAAAAGAATTGATAGTCCAAATTCTAAATTAGAAACTATCTTAGAAATTGTAAAAGGCCCAGATTTTCCAACAGGTGGAATAGTTGAAGGTAAAAATGGAATCATTGATGCATTTACAAGTGGAAGAGGAAAAGTAATAGTTCGAGCAAAACTAGAAATAGTAACTGAAAAAGGTAAAAATAGTATTATTGTAAATGAAATACCATTTGATGTTAATAAGGCATTACTTGTTAGAAAAATTGATGAAATAAGAATTGATAAAAAAATCGAGGGTATTGTAGAAGTATTAGATGAATCAAATTTTGAAGAACCAACTAGAATAGCGATTAATTTAAGAAAAGATGCTGATACAGAATTAATTCTTAACTATTTATATAAAAATACTGACCTACAAATATCTTATAATTATAATATGGTAGCTATAGTTAATGGTAGACCAATGACTGTTGGAATATTAAAAATATTAGATTCATATATAACTCATCAAAAGGAAATAATTACAAGAAGATGTCAATTTGATTTAGATGTAAAAAAAGAAAGAATGCATATAATTGAAGGATTAATTAAGGCTTTATCAATTTTAGATGAAATAATTAAAACAATTAGAGCTAGTAAGAATAAAAGCGATGCTGAAATTAATTTAGTAAAAGACTATCAATTTACTGAAAAGCAAGCAAAAGCAATTGTATCATTACAATTATATCGACTAACAAATACTGATGTAACTGAATTACAAGAAGAATTTGAAATGTTAAAAAATCAAATAAAAGCTTTAGAATTAATATTAAGTGATGAAGAAAAAATGAAATCATTAATGAAATATGAATTAAAAAAAGTTAAAGAAGAATATGCAATACCTAGAAAAACAGAAATTAGAAATGAAATTTTAGAAATAAAAATAGATACAACCCAAATGATTCCAAAAGAAGATTGTATTGTTGTTGTAACAAAAGAAGGATACATTAAAAGAGTTTCTCCAAGAAGTTATGATGAGACACAAGAAACTACATTAAAAGAAACAGATCATGTAATTGGAAAATATAAAATGAATACTCTTGATACAATTTTAATTTTTACAGACTTAGGAAATTATTTATATATTCCAGTTTATGAGATACCAGATTTAAAATGGAAAGAACTAGGAAAACATGTAAGTAATATAATTAGTATAAAAGCAGATGAAAATGTTATTGCATCAATACCAGTTTATGATTTTGATGACAATAAAAATATTACAATATTTACTAAAAATGGTATGGTAAAAAGAACTTTATTGAAAGATTTTAAAGTTCAAAGATATTCAAAACCACTTTCTTCAATAAAACTAAAAGATAATGATTTAGTTGTATCAATAAATTATTCAAAAGATGAAAATATTATGATTATAACTAATAATGGTTATGGATTAAAATATCCAATTTCTGAGGTACCACTAGTTGGAGTAAAAGCTGCTGGAGTAAAAGCGATTTCATTAAAAAATGATCATGTAATTAATGGACACATATTTAGTGAAGATATGGAATATATTACATTAATAACTAAAAAAAATACAGCAAAAAGAATTAAATTAATCGAGTTTGAAAATTCATCAAGAGCAAGAAAAGGTATTCAAATTATTAGAGAAGTAAAAACAAATCCATATTATATACTAAATTCATTTATAATAAATTATAAAGAAATAATTAATTATCAAACAAAAGATGAAATACAAGAATTAAAATTAACAGAAATACCAATAACGGATAGATATAGTACTGGAAGTAATATAAGTAAAGAAAATATAATTGATGTATTTGAAACTATAAAATTAACAGATGGTGAAATAGATGATAAAATTATTGAAAAAGAAAATATTTCTTTAGAATCAATCGATAAAAAAATAATGACAATAGATGACTTTTTAGATAATATATAATTAAAAAATATATAATAAGAATTGAGGTGATATAATGGAATTAATAATGGATATTTTAAAAGTAGTAATTGGATTTATCGCAGGTGCAGCAGCTGGATTTTTTATAGCTCGTAACTATATGAAAAAATATATTAAGAAAAATCCTCCAATTAATGAGCAAATGATTAAAGCAATGATGACTCAAATGGGAAGAACACCTAGTCAAAAACAAGTTAATCAAATGATGAAATCAATGAATAAATATATGGATTAAAAATTATTTTAATTTGATTTAAACTATAAGTAATATATTTAAAAGAGAAAATTTCTTTTCTTTTTTTTATTTTAAATAATATTTATAAATTTATATATTAGTCATAATGGACAAATTGAATTACGTAATATTATTTAGGAGTGTGATTTTATTTTGTTTTTAAAAATAATTAGATATTTATTTAAAGACTTTTATCTTTTTACTGCAGCATATTCAAATAATGTTTTTCCAAATCCATTATCAAAAGAAGAGGAGGAAGAATGCGTTAAAAAGGCTAAACTAGGTGATCTAGAAGCAAGAAATAAACTTATAGAACATAATTTAAGATTAGTAGCTCATATAGTTAAAAAATATGAATATAAAAAAGAAGATACTGATGATTTAATAAGCATTGGAACAATTGGATTAATTAAAGGAGTAGATAGTTACTCATATCAACATGGTACTAGAATAACTACTTACTGTGCTAGATGTATAGAAAATGCAATGATAACTTCATGGAACTATATTTAGGTATTCATGTACTATATAAAAACATCAAAAATAAAGTAAATCTAAATCATTCATATAAACTTCATTCTAATAAGAAATTGCCAATTATTAATAAGCAAAGTGAATTAGGTAAAAAGATTAAATATTATAGGCGTCTAAATGATATAAAACAAACTGAGTTAGCAGATTTATTAAATGTATCTCGAGATAAAATAATGGCAGTAGAAAATAATAAAAATATCAAATACTATGACAAAAAATTTGTACAAGCTATTATTGATAAAATAGATGCTGAACCACTAAAGAAGTCAAACACATATATAGGTTTTCTTTTAGATAATCCCTCTCAAAAAATAATAGAATACCGATTAAAAGAAAATATTAGTAAGACTGAATTAGCAAAAAGAATGAAAGTTAGCTATACAACAATTAAAAGATGGGAATATGGTATGAATACAATGTCTAAAGAGCACTATAAAAGATTTAAGGAATTAGTCCATTAAATCTTTTTTTGTATAATATTGATTAATTATTTTATAAATTCTGATTCTTTTTCAATATAATTTTTTTGAAAATCTTTCCATTTCTCTTTTTCCTCCAAAAAAATATTTAAATCTACTACTCTTGGTTTTATCTTAGGAATTTCATCATCATTAAAATTTGAAATTATGCATTTATATGAATTTTCAACTATAATTTTTTTGAATATTAGACTCATTTCATAAGTAGCTTTTATTCTTGGAATACGTTTAGTGCCAACCTGTGTATATAATATTTTATTTGGTGAAATAGGAAACAAAATATTACTGTTTTTGCGTCCCCAACCTCCAACAAAATTATAATCATTTTCATCGTTATAATTAATACATGCAACAGGATTGTCACTAGTTGGTAAAATTACTTTTTCGTCTACTGTTATAATTGACCACTTATGCTTATGTAAAATCTTACATGTGTTTCCTAGCAAGTGTTTCATTATCCACAAATAGAATTGCTTTCCAAATATTGTCTCTACTTTATATAAACTATTTTCACCAGTTTCATCGTCACCAATATTGGTTACTTTTAATGGAAATAGTTCATCATCGTAATCTTTTTTTGCAACCGATTTTTTAATTTTATTTTTAATCTTTTCTGGAATTTCTTTGGCTTCCTCTTCAAAAATTGGAATACAATCTTTTTTAGCTGTTTCTAAAGTTCTTATTAGAAATGATGGTGACCTAACAATATGGCAAGCAACAAAATCAATTAATTTATGCCATTCTTCTTCACTAATTCTATCTTCATTAATCACTTTTTCTAATACATCCTTAGCAGGATATTCATATTCTGTTGAAAACCATTTTTCTATATCATCTATTTCTTTGTCATGCTTAAGTCTTACGAATAAACTATCCATACTACCAACACTTTTTGTGGACTTAGGAGTCCATATTGGTACCCTTTCATTTGGAACTAGTAAATCATACACCATGACTTTATTGTTAGTATTTTTCCAGGCATCAAGATACATTTGTGAAACAAAATGATTGTTTCTACTTATATTAGCTGTTTTCAATAGAATCTAACTCCTTTGACTTATTATTTGTTTGTCTTTGATAATATAATACGCAACTATTTAGTATAGAGCTTAAATATGAAAGTAGTTCAGTAATTAAATCATAATTTAACCGTCTTGGAGTTCTACCATTTAAGTGAGCCAAATCATTTCTTATATTATCACCAATTCCATTTTCAGTTTTATGTAAAAAATATCTAAGGCACTTTATTTGCTCCTTACCCAATATGTCAATTATAATACTATTATTTTTATCTTCTTCCTTAAGTAATGTACCTAATGTAATACCAGAATCGGGTATATATAATATTTCCCTTAAACTATTTTTATAAATAATACGAAGAACTTTTTCTATTAAACTACATACAAAGATTGAACATCCATAAATAGTATTTTTTATTGTCATTTCTGTAGATTTCTCGGTCGATAAATTAATAAACAAATCAGCTAAATATTGTGATAGCATCTCCACATTATCAGTTAATTCTTCTAGTTCCATTGTAGTATTGTTATTTTCACAAATATACTTTAACTCACCATATATATCAGAAATATATTCACTAACATTTTCTTTTTTTTGAAATATAGACATTATGCGTGCTTTTATTTCAAATATCTGTAATGATAAATTCCTTAACCTCCAACTAGTAAAATAGTCATCAGTTCCAGGATTTTTTCTAGCAATTTCATCGCTCAAAGCTTTTATATTAGATTTAGCACCATGTTCTAAAAAACTACATAAATTACCTTCTTTATCTTGAAAATGGGTTAAGTAAACAATCCTAACTTCCCATGGACTGGTTTTGTTTTCAAAAAACTCTACAAATGGTTTTAAGTTGTACTCAAAAGTACTTGTGTAACCTGTTTTCATTAAATTTTCATTAAACTTTATTTCTATTTGATATAATTCTTTTTCAAGCTCGTAAATATAAGTTGAGTTCATTTTTTTTAAAAAGACTAATGTATCATTTAACATATAATAACTTTGCCAAATTCCTGTGTCGTCTTTCGGATTAAAGTAGTTTTCCTTCACTATTCCATATATAATATCAATTGTATTAGAAATTATAGTCGAAAACTTTTTATTCGGTTTTAAAGCTTCTAGAATATCACTAACTTCTGAAAACCTCATGTTAAAAACTTTTTTAATATTTTCTTCATTAAAAAGATTGTTTAGTTGATTAGGATTTTTATAAAAATATTTTCCCCAAATTTCAAAACTATCTATAACATCAAAAGTTGCAATTGTAATAACATAATCAATTATTGTTATAGAAAATGAATTAAAATTCATACCAATAAAAATAGAAGTATAATCTTTTAAATCAAGTTCTAAAAATAAACTGCTGTCTTCATTATCTTTATAACTATAAATATCTAAATAATGGTTTTTTATAAAAAATATAACGTCTTTCTTTATATATTTGTCATATACTATTTTACATTTATCTAAAAATTGCTTAAATGATTCTCTTTTTTCTTCAATAATGATTAGTGGTACAATTTCAAAAAATTTCATTAATATTTCTAAAAATATATAATCTATATATTCATTAACATTATCAATTTTATTATGTTGATAATGCTTTAAAATATCATCTTGATTTTCTAGCAATTCTTTTGCCATAAACCCAGTTAACATATCATCAGCTCCACAGTACCTAATGTTTAAAGTAACACCTTTTTTATTTAACTCTTCTAATATATTCATAATTCACCTTACTTTACTAAGAATATTATATCATTTAAAATGTCTGCATGTAAAAATAATATTTTTTATTTTCAATTATTTGAAATGTAGTATCATAAGTATATTAAAAAAATTCAAGAAATTTAATTCGTTGAATCTTTTTTTGAAACAAATGATGTAATTAAGTTATTATATTTTACCAATTCTTCCTCGGTTATTTTTTCATTATTCGTTTTTTTACAATAAGTTGTTTTGATAAATTCAAAATCAGAAGGTAAAATTGGTTCATTATTATTACCTCCTATAACACCGCCAACGGTTTGGTACTTACTAAATGTTTCAAGCATAGGAATTATATTTTCAACAAGATGCTTTTCAGTTTCTTGCTCACTACAATTACCATTAAAAAAGGGTGTCATTCGTGAATGTATTTCATTTATTTTTTTTACATCTTTCACATCAAAAGTTAAACCATCCATTATATTTACTTTTCCATCATCTGGTAATAATTCTATTTTCATATGTGACCTAATATTAAACGCATTTTGTTTCTCGGCATATTTAATTAAATCTGGTGGCAATAATTTTGAAATATTTAAATGCTGAAGTATTAATAAATAAAACAAATACAAATTATTTTCTAAAGGATTATCAGAACAACATAGAGTACTATTTTTATTTGGATATAATTCTAATTGATTCATTCCATTTTTAGAAACGTTTAATATTAATCCCTTATCTAAAATGCATATTCCACTGATTTGGTGATGTGGCTCTATCAATTTATTCATTTCTACTAAATTTTCATAAATTGTGTCTAAAGAACTATCAGAAGTATAGGCAAAAACAAATCCAATAGTATTATTTGCGTTTTCATATACGATAGCTGATGTTTGTAAACAAACTTTTTCTAATTCTCTAACACTTTTAATATTAGCTACACACTTTTCTAATTCGGTTTTTGTTAATGTAGACTTTATTTCGATTGTGCAATATACACTCTCGATTGGTACAACTTGCATTGATTGCTTTTTCAACATAAGAGGACTATTAAATCCGTCATAGATAATAAAATCTTGTTGCTTACTCTGAACCAAATTGCTATCTACTATTATTCCATTTCCTATACTATATTTTTGTGGTATAAATTGCGCTAGACTTTCTTTTAACAATTCTTCTCGAGTATCACCTTTTTGACCATTATGCTCAATTTTTGAAGTAATTCCATCAAAATCAATTTTAAGTTTCCTTGCTATGTCCATTAAATTATATATAATCATAGTCATTCCTCCTATTTATCAACTATTTCGCTTATTGAATCTAAGCTAAATTCTGCCTTATAATATATTAAACATTGAATTAATCTCTCTAAAATTATAAATGCAACTATCTCTTCTTTTGAAAATCCTAAATCGTTTATATCGCCATGCGATAAGCGATTTCTTTTTTTTGCTAAAGCTAGAAAGATATCATTTATTTTTACATCATCTAAATTATAATGCCTATATATTCGTTCTTTAACCTTTTTGACACAATTTTCAAAGATTTGATATGAATACAACAATTGCTCTAACAAAGTACCCTCCTGACGTTCTATTTCATTCTTAAAACGTTTTAAATAGTCTCTACCAGTGGCATTTGTATTTTTTCCTCTTTCTGCAATAAATTTTAGCACATCATTTTTTAAAATTTTATATAATAAGTCAGTATCAGATTTGAAGTCATCAAAATTAATATCAAACCATGATTCAAATGCGGATGCAACTCTTAAAAATTTATCTATATCAACGTGGTCTTCATCATATTGATTATCTGGAAAATGTAAATTATAACCACCACATTTATTTAAAGTATTAAATAAATTCTCAAATTGATTTTCAATCTTATTCAACCTTGTTTCATATATTGAATTAGGTAAATCAACTTTAACATCTTTTGGAAGAATAATATATAAATTATAGCTTACTCCAACATTTCTAACTTTTTTATCAGGAAAGTCTTCAACAAACATATCAGCTTTTAATAATATGTCTGAAAATTCTATATAGTGCCTATTATTAATGAAACTAAACAGCATTTTAACTTGCTGATAGTATTCTATAATTTCATCAATAGTTTTTTTACTATCAAACTTTATTTCTAACAAAGACTTTAAAAGCACAGCAGGTACTTTATCTTTAATAGGAAACTCCCATGTAATCCTAAATATGAAGTCAAGTTTGTTAACTAGTATGTTTTTTATAACTTCTTTAGGATGTTTAAATTTCATATAAGGCTTGTATTTTTTTGTTACATCTGAATCCTTAATCATTTGTTTAGGATTATATAAAGAATTAATGCAATCACCATAAAAAGTCATTGATTTAAAATTATTTATTTCTGGTAATGGCGATACTGTATTTGCGTTTGCAACAATGTATGCAGGAACAAAAGCTTGCAAAACTCCGCCACCTATATCTATTAAATTAAGTTTTATAAATGCTACTGGGAAGTTTGAATTAGTTATTCCATAAACATTTTCTTCTTTTTCTTCTCTCTTAAATTTTTTAAACATACTTTGCCAATATGGTTCTAATTCTTTTGGCGTCAGTGTAATAATATTATCTTTATAAGAGTAAGTATAATCTTTGTCTTTATATTTAACGACTCCATGTTCCACATTCTTTTTCAATATTATCACCCCATATATATACATTATATCATCAAAAAACACCTATATCTAACAATATAGGCGCTTATTTTTAATTATTTAAATTTAATTCTTTAAGTTTATTAAGAATATGATTTAAAATTATTTTCTTGTTTTGATTATTGATATCTAGTTTATCTATTGTTTCTAGAAGTAAGGTTGCATGAAAAGTAGCAATCTTATCTTCGAAAATGTTTTTATCGTCTTCTTCAAAAGGTAAGTTTACCACCACTTTCAAAGCAATCCCTCCTAATAAAGTTTATGAAACTAAACTTAATTTATTTGGATAATGGCAAAAAATTATTAATTGCTGATGCTTTTCTAATAGTGACTTTATCATCGAATGAAATAAGCCAACTAGCCCACGGTGATATTCCTCCATCAGGTTCGCCTAAGACTTTCGATATTCTTCTTGCACAACTAGGACGATTTGTCCATATTGAGACAGTTTTATTTTCATAATCATAGAAAGTCCAAGATTCTTGTTCTTCTATCTTAACGTGAAACTTACTCATCATTTTCACCACTAATCATTGTTTGAAAACGATACAATAAACGATTATCTAATATCAAGTATTTTTCTTTTCCATCAAATCTTTTTCTTTTACAAAAACCATTATTTTCTAAAAGTCTAATCGATTGATAAAAAAAACTACCATTTGATTGAAAATACTCCCTTATTTTTGAAATACTTATTGCTTTTCCATTTTTCTCAATTATTCCATCCTGCCAATCAAAATCGGTCATTATTCTAGTTAAAAGCATTATTGCCTTTTTTATATTTTTCATCTTATTTTTCTCCTTCTTTTAAACGTAGTTTTCGCCCAAATTGTATTAGAAAATATTGTTAGTGATTCATCTGTGTTGTTATTTCCATAACTAATAAAATATGGGTTAATTAAAATATGTCGTTGCCTACCAACTTTCACTTTTCGTACCATATCATGTTTTTCTAACATCTTTAAATGATTAGAAATTGTTTTTCTACTAACGTCAAACTTAGTTGCAATTTGTTCTATATTGGCAGGCATTCCGTTGAATGACACAAATTCATTCATATTCATATTAAGGTGTTTAATTAAATTGAAAAATGTGTTTACAACCGGTAAAGTTAATAATCCACTTGTAAAGATATTAACCGAATCAACATAAAACTTATAGAATAGTTTCTTGTTTAAATGTCCTCTACGTAAATTATTGATATCATAGGACATGATAATTTGGTTATCATCAAACTCGCCAATTAATTCACCAGTATCTTTATCAAACAACATCCTTGCCACTAAAACACCTCCTTATAGGTAAAAATACATATATTCTTCATGAAGATATAGGAATTTATAGATACCTATATTAAAATTAGAAAAATGCTTATAAATAACGATTCTAAGCACATAAATCATTATTTAGTTTTCTATTCTTAATTACTACAGTATCTATATATCCACAGTTGCTAACAATTACATTATCGGCAACTGATAAGATTTTAATATATAAAAGTTTGTGATACAATTATGTTATAAAAAGTGTTGATTTTGTGGATTGTTATAATAATAATCCACAAAATTGGACTTGATGGAGGTATAATTATGGATACTAAATTAATAGGAAAGACTTTAGAAAGTGCAAGAGACAGAAAAGGTTTAACAAAAACAGAAGTGTCTAGGATTCTAGGTTGTTCTAAAACAACAATCAAAAATTACGAGAGCGGTAAAGGTATACAAAATTTTAGTTACTTAATTTCAATGATTACAACCTATGACTTGGATGTTAAAGATGTTTTAGGGATTGATTATAAAAGTAGTTTAACTAATGGTGAGAGTTTATTAAATAAACAAGCTAGAGTCATGATGGCAGAAAACGTTAACAGATTTAATGGCAGATTCAACAGTTCAAAACCAGTTCCCAATGGTGGTCTTATTAATAGTCATGAAAATAGTGCTTTAGTTTTCTATAACACTTTAATATCAAGTGTAGATGAAAACATATTAAGGGACATACTTTCTTATATGGTTTATCCTAGTAAAGAAAATCCATACATTGATGATAAATATTTTATCAATGAAACACAGAGTTTTTTTAATGATAAAGGTGAGGAAATATGTGAGGCTAAAACCATGCTTGATAATTGTTTCTACAATGATGAAGATGAGCAATTATATGAACTTAAGGCAATGCTCGCTTTTCAAAAGTTAATGAAAAGAATCAGAAAATCAAAAGATATTGTAAAATGGATTGAATACTCTGAAAAAAAGAAACAAGAGATTGATAATGCACAATTAGCAAATACTATTAATAACTATGAACAACCTGATATTTTATCCCCTAAAGAATATACTAAAATGAATCTTAGTGCTAAGCTTGATTATGAAGAACGTAAAAAAGAAGAAGAAGCTAACACAGCTAAAATGATTAACTATCGAAATAAAGTTAGACAAATACATGAAAAAAACACATCCAAGAAGAAAGATGTGTTAAAGAATAGTAAGTAATTTTTACCTGAACATAATATAATGTATAATTATATATTTTTACAATATATAGGGGTATTTTACAACTGAAAATCCATATTTTTTAGTATAAACCTCGGAAGCAAAAGAATTTTTGCTTTCTTCTTACAAAAAAAGAAGAATTAATCTTCTTGAAAAAAAGTAGCAATATCAACTTCTAATACTAGCGCTATTCTCCATAGTGTTCCCAGTGAAAACGTTTGAAGGTTTTTGCTTTCAATATTAGAAATAAACTGAGTAGAATAATTTATCTTATCAGCCAACTCTTCTTGAGTCCAACCTTTTAACTGTCGTTGCTTTTTAATATTCTTGCTAACTAATTCATATACAAAATTTTCATTAGTTCTATCAAACATTTTATCACCACACATATCTATTTATATTTTCTCATTTATTGAAAAAATTAGTATTACTCTATTCGAGTAAGTTATGGTATAATATATTTGTATGGAGGTGCTTTTATGAAATTAACTAATATTCATAAAACTAATATAGAGAGTAAGCCTATCATTGTAGGGAAATGTCCTAAATGTGGAAATGATTTAGTCAGAAGACGTGGTAGATTTGGAGAATTTACCAGTTGCTCTAATTATCCTAATTGTAAATATATTGAAAAAGAAAACGACAATAGTAATATAGTGTTTGGAAAATGTCCAGAGTGTGGAAATGATTTGTTAGTAAAGAAAACAAAAACTAATGAATACTTTTATGGATGCTCAACATTTCCTAATTGTAGTTATTCAAAGTGGCCAGAAGACAATGACGAGTTTATTAATAATTTAGTTAAAAAAGATAAGGAAACTGTAAATGATAAAAATTTAGATAATGCTTTAACTAATCATGAAGAAAACAATTATAGTCAACAGTTTAAAAATGAATTTAGAGATGATTTACAGATGGAAGTTCGTTCATCATGGGAAGCAAATGTAGCTAGAACTTTAAAGCATTTAAATATTGAGTTTGAGTATGAAACTGATGGATTTCAATTAGATTCTAAAAACTCTAGCTATCTATATGCCTCACAGTTATATGTACCTGACTTTATTTTAAAAAACAAAACACTTATTGAAGTAAAAGGACATATTGATTATAGAAGTTTGCAAAATACAAAGTTGTTTTTAGAAAAATTTCCGAACGAAAAATTAATAATAATTGATAGTGATATATATTATTTGTTAAATAAAAAATACAGCAGTATTATTCCTAACTGGGAAAATGAAAAAATTAATATTATGAGCAATATTATAACTGTTGTAGGGATAACTTTTAAAGAGCGAGCACAACATGTTTCAAAGCTGTTAATTGATGATGAATTATATCTTGAACGAGACAATAACAATCAATATGATAAAAACGCCATTAAGGTTCTTGATAAAGATAATAATCATTTAGGTTTTATGTCTGGAGATTTTGCGTGTTTCTATGCTCCAAAGTTAGATAATGGTATAACTTATAATATAATATTAAAAGAAGTTGAGGATAAAGCATTAAAAGTATTTATTAAAGCAAATAATTTGGATACTATTAATATTTCATCAATAATTGATTTCTTTTAAAGTACAATGTAAATTGTGCTTTTTTAGTTCTTCAACCACCAAGTATAATTGATATTTTGATAACATAAAATCTTTTAAGGATTAATATATTATATTTTTCGGGTTTTATAAAAATAGTCATTATAATAGTTGTTTTTATGTTATAATATATTTATAATATACACATAAAGGAACGGAGATGTTTTTATGAATAAAGATAATAACAAAAAATGGGCTATATACTCTAGAAAATCTAAATTTACTGGCAAAGGAGATAGCGTTGGTAATCAAGTAGAACTTTGCAAAAAGCACCTACAATATAAATATAATATAGAAGATATTGAAAAAGAAGTTGTGGTATATGAAGATGAAGGCTTTACGGGATATAATACTAGAAGACCACAGTTTCAATCTATGATTAATGATATTAAAAATAAAAAAATAAAAGGTGTATGTTGTTACAAGTTAGATAGAATAAGTCGTAATGTGTCTGACTTTGCGAATATGAAAGATACACTACAACAATATGATGTTAGCTTTATTTCAATAACAGAGAATTTTGACACCTCTACTCCATTAGGAACAGCAATGTTAATGATAGCTAGCGTTTTTGCTCAATTAGAACGAGATACTATTGCAGAAAGAATCCGTGATAATATGTTAGAGTTAGCAAAAACTGGTAGATGGCTTGGTGGTACTACTCCAACAGGCTTTAAATCAGAGAAAGTTAAAAACATAAGTATTGATGGTAAAGAAAGAAGTTTATTTAAATTAACACCTATAAAAGATGAAATTGATATTATTAAAAATATATATATAAAATACAAAGAGTTAAAATCGCAAACTAAATTAGAAACTTATCTTATACAACATGATATAAAAACTAAAAATAATATAGATTTTTCTAGGTTTGCTATTAAAAATATTTTACAAAATCCTGTATATGTTGTTGCCGATAAAGATATTTATAATTATTTTTTAGAATTAGGTGTAGAAATATATGCAGACGAAGATAAATTTAATGGTAAATATGGATTAATGGTTTATAATAAAACAGAGCAAATTAAAGGAAAAACGACTAATGAACGCGATATCCAAGACTGGATTATCTCTGTTGGTATGCATAAAGGAATCATATCAGGTAAAGAATGGATTGAAATTCAAGAATTAATTGAACAAAACGGAAACAAACGATACAGAAAGCCGACTAAAAATAACGCTTTACTATCTGGTTTAATTCGTTGCTCTCATTGTGGTTCTTATATGCGTCCTAAATTAAAAAACTATACTAATAAAGAAGGTCAATTAGTTTTTAATTATATGTGTGAACTAAAAGAAAAAAGTCGTAAATCTAAATGTACATGTCCTAATGTTAGTGGTAATGAAGTTGATAGTCTAGTTATGAATACTGTAAAAGAACTTATTGCACCTACAGGAAAAGTTTATAAAAAACTTATTGATATGTCCAAAGGAAAATATAAAGAAGAAGATAAAAATATTATGGAGTTAAGACTTTTTGAAAAAACATATAAACAAAATGAAGAAGAAATTCAAAATTACATTAGCAAAATACTATATTTGGACGGTGAAGCTTTAAATCGAGTCAATATACAAATTAAAGAACTAAAAGATAAAAACAAAGAAATATATATTAAAATTAATGAGGTTAAAAATAGTAGTTCTAATAGTAATATATTAGACGAGACACAAGCTGAAATTATATTAAATATCATTAATACATACTTTACTACTTTTGATAGCTTATCATTAGAAATAAAAAGAACATTACTTAGAGCTTTAATACATTCAGTTAAAACTGATGGAGAAACATTATTCATTAATTTTTTTAATGAAAATGACGGTGAAAATAATACAAGCGAAAAGAAATTTGTTCCACAATGCGAAGATAGCAAATGAAATATTAATGTATTTTAGAAGTGATAAAAAAAACAGTAAAAATATTAGTCTAAATGATTCAATTGGTTTTGATAAAGAAGGTAATGAAATTTCATTATTAGATATATTAAAAACTCCAAATCCAGATTTTGCTTTGGATATACATAATCAAAATAATATTAATTATCTAAAAAAATATTTAAGTATTTTAAATGATAGAGAAAAAGAAATAATTATAAATAGATATGGTTTAGAAAATCAAAAAGAGGTAACTCAAAAAGAAATTGCTAAAAAATTAGGAATATCAAGAAGTTATGTATCTAGAATAGAAAAAAGAGCATTAACTAAAATTCTAACTGAATTTATAAAAAATAAAAATCACACTATTTAGCGTGATTTTCTTACCTTTATTAACCTATGTGTTAAATCAATATCATTTTCAATAAAGTTATCTAATTTTATTCCATTATATTGTAAGATTTGTTCTAATATAGGAATAATTTCAAAATTATTTACTTTTATTTCTTTACTATTATTTTCGCCAATAATTGGAGCATTATTTACCTTATAATCCTCAGGATTATTATTGAAGTAGGATAAATCAATTCCACTTTTAATAATAAAATTAGATAATCTTTCAATATATTTATTTTGTTTTTCAAAATAAATCTTTTCTTTATTTGTTTTTTCAATTTCAAAATTGTTTATAATATTTTTATGCTTATCAATTTCAATATTTAAATTATTAATTTCACTTTCAACTAAAGATATTTTTTTTAATAATTCCGTAATTCTATAATTAAATGATTCAATTTGTTTAATATCTCTTGCTCTATATACATTACTTGAATATATTATATTTTTTTTAAACTCATCTTTTATTTTTTTAAGTTTAAAATGATAAATGGCACTACTAGTAGCAAATGTACCAGAAATTCCAATAATGCTACCAAAAATAGTTCCAATTGCCGAATTTCCAATTAATAAACTGCTACCAATTATAGTACTTAAAGTTATACAACTTGAAATTTTGAAAAGTTTTTGTGCAAATTTACTGGCATTAGAGTATTTTAAATTTTTATTTTTAATTAAATTTTCATGATTATTTATTTTTTCTTCTAATATTTTTTTAATACTATCATTATAGTTTAAATCCTTTTGAAGTGTCTTTTTATATGTTCTTTTAGTTTCAAACTCTTTTGATAATTGATTATATTTTATAATTGTGTAATCAATTTTATTTTTATTTTCCATAAATTCCCCTTTTAATCTAACATTATTTTTTAACAATTTTATATGATTTCATTGCATCATCAAATGTAACATCATTTATTTCTAATAATTCTTCTAAATTTGGAATAAAATCTTTATTAAATTTTTTTTCAATTAGTTTAACGAATTTGGTGTCAATTTTTTTGCCATCAAACTTTTTTGTTGTATCTTTAATTAATTCATAATTTTTATTACCATCAAAATTAAAAGGTTCAATATTACTTTTAGTTTGAATAAATGTTAATGCATTAAACAAATTTAATTTAAAAGATCCATCTTCGTATTTTCTATCAAATGTAGATGAAGTTTTTTGAATTTCTAAATCATCTTCATATTTAGTTAAAATATTAGATATCTCTGTTTTAGTATTAAATTCGTGCTTTTTTTCACAATATTTATAAAATTCAATAATTTTATTAGTTGAAATAATTTTATTTTCTAAATCTTTTATTTTATCATTTACTAATGAAATTTCCTCTTCCAAATCATAGTAGATTTCAATAAGTTTAGTGAAATTATTTAATTCTTGTTTAATTTTTGGTTTGTCTTTAGTTAAGGATATTGGTAATAAACCACTTTCTTTTTTCATTTTCTTTTTTATATTTTCTTTAGCTAAAGCTAATTTTTTTAAATCATCTTCTACTATGTTTTTAATATTTAGTTGAATTTGAAGATTTGTAGTTATATCATGTTGTTCTAAAATAGCATAATTTTTAATATTATTATTGCTGTTTATCATAATAACCCCCCCATTAATATCGCATATTATAACACAAATAGTTAATTTGTCAAATTTAGCTAAAATAAGTATAATTAATTATTAATTTTATTTTAAAATTCGCATAATATTTATTAGTTATAATTTAGTACTTGACAATACATAGTAGTTGGTATAAAATTATATTTAGAGGTGATAATATTAATACTCAAATGAAAAAAGGAGTACTAGAATTAATTGTACTACTATCAGTTAATAAAAAAGATATGTATGGATATGAACTTGTTGAAGAAGTTTCAAAAGTAGTAGATGTGAATGATGGTACTATTTATCCATTATTAAAAAGATTAACAAATGAAAAATATTTTGATACATATTTGGTTGAATCTAAAGAGGGCCCATCTAGAAAATATTATAAAATAACAATTTTATGAAAAGAAAAGATGAGTGAATATTTAGAAGTTTGGAATATATTTTAAAAATCAGTTTCTAAATTTATAAAGGAGTGTAATAAAAATGAATAAAGAACAATTTTTAAAACAATTAAAAAATAAACTTGAAGTTTTAAGCGAAGAAGAAAAGAATGATATAATAAATGAATATCGCGATATTATTGAAGAAAAAGTAAAACACGGTAAAAAGGAGATTGATGCAGTTAGTGAATTTGGTAGTATTGACCAGTTAACTAAAGAAATTTTAAGTGCTTATAAAATAAATCCAGATTATAGAAAAACCAATGACACTGAAAACTCATTTTTAAATGACATAGATAATCTTATAAAAAAAGGAGCAAAAAAATTAAGTGAAATAACTGAAATTATAGTTAAATCTTTTCAACAGAATGGAAAAGAATTAAATAATGAAACTGTATTTGTAATTGCAATTAAAATAATAATATGTCTTTTTTTACTAGTAATATTAAATATACCATTTAACATAATATCTAGATTAGGTTCTAATTTAATTAATTTGGGATTTTCACCACTTGACAGTTTATTGTCTATTATTTGGAGTTTATTAGTATATATATCTTATATTGCAATATGTATATTATTGATATTTTCAATTGTAAAAAAATATGTGAATATTACTGAGTCTGATTTAACAAAAGAAATTATTAAAAAATCAGATAAAAAAGATAATAAAAAAAAAGTAAAAAAAACCAATAATATTGATGAAAATAATAATAATGAAAAAATACAAGTATCAAAGAAAAAAGAGGTAAAAAAAACTAATAGTGTAGAAAATATAATTATGTTATTATTAAAAATATGGGTTGTTATTATTGTTATTATACCTGCATGGGTTGTTATTATTTCGTTTATTATTTTTCTAACAATTGCTATATATTTTGCTATTAAGGGTTTACAAATATTTGGAATTATAATTTTATTAATTGGTATATTAGGACTTCAATTGTTTTTTACTAATACAATTTATAAATTGCTTTTTACTAAAACTAAAATTTATGTTTGGAATTTGATTATTAGTATAATATTTACGGTAATAGGGACCTTAATGACTATTGAGTATATAACTAATTTCTCATATCATAATTATTTACCTGATAAATATATAGAAGATGTAGTAACTTATACTGAAAAAATTAGTAAGGGAACAACAATGAATTATGATACATTGGAAATAGATGAAAGTTTAGAAGATTATCAAGTAAGAATTGATGTTAGTTATTATAGTGAGTTTAATGACATAATAGGTGTATACATAGATGAATATGCAGAGATAGATTATATAAGTATAAGATCATCATTAAAAAGTTTTACTATTGGGTTTGATAGTGAAATATTTAATGATTTAAAAAATAATAAAGTATATAATTATAACTTACTAACAGATTATAAGGTAAAAGTGTATGTTAATACATTTACAAGAGACTTAATTGAATAAGTCTTTTTTTGTCGTATCAAAAATATAACTACTTTTGTCGAATCTGACTTTAAATAAAATATTTGTGTTAAAGTATATTCAGAAGGTGGATTAATGTTAGAAATTATTTTAGAATATCGAAAAGGAATTTTGTTTGTAAGATTATATGGAGAATTAAGTATATTTACAGTAGAAAAATTGAAAACTAAAGTAAATGATTTGATTAAAGAAAATGGAATGAAAAATGTAGTATTAAATATGGAAAATTTAATTGACATAGATGAAAGAGGAATAAACACATTATTTTATAGTTATGAACTGTGTAAAGAGAATAATGGAAAATTATTAATATGTGGCTTAAAAGACAATGAAGTTAAATTTAGATTGAATAATAGTAGAATATTTAAATATTTAAAAGTAACAAATAATGAATTAAATGCATTTAAATTATTACATGTATAGGAGAAAAATATGAATAATCAATTAATAGAACAATATCAAAATTTTGTTTTTTCACTTACTCATTATTTTGAGTGGTATCAAAATAAAGATGACTTATATCAAGCAGGTATGATTGGACTTCTTAAAGCATATAAAAAATATGATGAGAATTTAGGAATTAAATTTACAACATATGCTTATAAGCATATCTTAGGTGAGATGAAAAAATATATTAGAGAAGATAAGATATTAAGACCAAGTCCAACTTTAAAAAAAATATATTATGAAAGCGAAAAAATAAAAATATTATTGACTCAAAAATATATGAGAGTGCCATCACTTGATGAAATTGCTTTAGAATTAAATATACCAACTAGTAAATTAGAATATTGTATTAGTGTTATAACAAATAGTACTAATATTCAAAGTTTAGATGATGATTTAAACTCTGAAGGGAAAACAGTAAATTTATATGATATTATTGAAGATAAAAAAATGGATATTAATACTTTAATTGCATTAAAATTCGAATTAGAAAAATTAAATATTACCGAACAACAAATAATAAAATGGCGTTATTTTGATAATTTAACTCAAAATGAAATTGCTAATAATATTGGTGTAAACCAAGTTCAAGTATCTAGATTAGAAGAAAAGATAAAACAAAAATTAAAAAATAGTTTAAAAGAAAAAGATTTTGTTTAAAAAATTGATAAAATAATACCTTTTAAATAAAAAAATTAATGTAAAAAAAAAAGATTAATTGAAAAATTTATCTTTTTTTTATTATTTTTTTAAAATATACTAAATATAACTTCTTTATTTAATATTTTTGTACATCTAAGAATTATTTTTTCTTTTTTTGATAAGTGTATTTTTGTTATTTTTTGAAATATTTATAATTTCATTAATTGTATTAGATTCAAACATTTCTACAGACATAATTTTAATCTCATTATTTTTTAATAGATTTTTTAAATTGTTAAGTCTATAAGTTATACCATTTTCAATTGTACTATTTAAATCAGAAATAATTGTTTGATCACATTCATCAATTTGAGAATAACATTTTTTTTCATTTTCAGGATTAGTAAATATTCCTACTATAAATGGAGAATGTATTTTTTTGTGTAAAATATGAACAAGGTAATATTTAGATGAATCATTTATATTTTTAACATTATCATCAATTATATCAATAATTATTTTTGAATTGATATAATCATTTTCTTTTCTATTAGACGCGTCATCATTTTTAAAATCGATATTCATGTTAACATCATTCCTTCCAAGTTACTTATCTTTACTTAATATGTATAAATTTTATTTAATTATTAAAAAGATTTTTATTTAAAATCTAATATAATTTTTTTTTAACAAATTCTGCATTTTCATCTATAAATTTTTCATCATTAATATCAAAATAACTAAAATCTTGTTCATCATTTAAAGATAAACTAGTAAATATTTTTCCAAGACCATTGTTTGTCATTTCAAATACTTTAGCTAAATTAGGAGCAGTAAAATAACTTTGTGCAATTATTACAGCTTCATTGTTATTTAAAAGTGTATTGTATACTTGAATTTGTTTTTTCACATTTTTTCTATTCCACCAATTAATTTCATCGATTTCAGTATTTAAATTTTTATTAATAGAGCAAAATAATTCTTCATAATTTTCATCATAAAATTCACTAATAATTTTAGAATAATCTTCTTTTTTATGAAGAACATAGCTAAATAAATACTGTATTGAATTATTATTTTTATTTTTAGAAATAATAGTTCCACCAGAAATTAATTTGGAGATAGTATATTCATCTTCAGTTAACTCTAATTTTTTTAGTATATCTGAAGTTGCTTCTTCAATTGAAAAATTTTTATCTTCTATTGGTTGATTCATCATTTCTAATATTGTTTCAATCATTTTATCAACTGGGAAAGTATAATTATATTCCTTTGATGCTGTGATTTCTTTTATAGCTGGAATTAAATCCCATATTAAATAATTTTTATTCATTTAAAACTCACTTCCTTGGTAGCTTATATTAACACATTTTTTAATAAATGTAAAGTTTAATAAGTCATTATCAAACTGTAATTGCAATTTTAAGTATTAAAAGAGTTTTTTAAATATAATGTATTAAATTTTTAATATAAATACATAATAAAATAGGAGGAAAAAATGGATAAAAAAGATTATCAAATTATTGTAGATAAATTTACACCAAAAGAAGATAGATTAAAAAATGGAATAATATCTTTTTTTATAGGTGGAATTATGGGAATACTTGGTGAATTAATGTTAAATGCGTATAAATATTTTTTAGATATACCTTCAAAAGAAGCAGGAACATATATGATTATTACTTTAATATTTATATCTTGTTTGCTAACTTGTTTTGGATTTTTCGATAAATTTGTTAACTTCGCAAAAGCAGGATTATTTATTCCTATTTCTGGATTTGCCCATGCTATGATGAGTGCTGCTTTGGAATATAGAAAGGAAGGAATAGTAACCGGATTAGGTGCAAATATGTTTAAACTTGCCGGTTCAGTTATAATTGTTGGAGTAGTAAGTGCTTATGTATTTGGTTTAATTAGAATATTAATATTTGGAGGTAGCGTATGACATTTAAATATAAAAATGTTTATATTAATGAAACAGCTACAATTACAGGACCGTATGAAAAATTAGGACCGCTTGGTAATTTATTTGATAAAAGTTACAAGGAACTTTATTTTAAAGAAAAAAACTTTGAGATGGCAGAGACTAAATTAATAATAGATAGTGTTGAAACTTTGTTAAAGAAAATAAATATTCGAAAGGAAGAAATTGATATTATTTTATCTGGAGATTTATTAAATCAAATTGTTGCTTCTTCTTATGCTAATAAAATACTAAAAATTCCAATGTTTGGAATATATAGTGCTTGTGCTACAAGTGTAGAAGGTTTAATTATTGGTGCAAATATGATAGAAAGTAAGCAAACTAAAAACTGTATTTGTACTGTATCTTCTCATAATAATGCAGCTGAAAGACAATTTAGATATCCAATAGAATATGGTGGTCCTAAAAGGAAAACTGCAACTTTCACAACTACTGGTGGAGTAGCTGCATTTTTAACAAGTAATAAAAAAGGAATAAAAATAGAAAGTGCTACAGTTGGAATAGTTGAAGATGCAAACATATATGATGCATATCATATGGGGGCAGTAATGTCAAAAGCATTTTGTGAAACACTTTATACACATCTTAGTGAAACAAATAGAGAAGTTAATTACTACGATTTAATTTTAAGCGGTGATCTAGGAAAATATGGTAAAAGTATATCTATAGAATATATGAAAAAAAAGTATAACATTAATCTTAATAATTATAATGATGCTGGAACAATTATTTATGATCTTGAAAAACAACCTGTTTATGCGGGTGGAAGTGGACCTGCTTGTTTGCCACTAGTCACATACACAAAAATTTTCAATGATATGAAACAAGAAAAAATAAAAAAGGTTTTAATAATCGCAACTGGTGCTTTATTATCAACTACTGTTGTGAATGAAAAAAACTCAATTCCTTCAATAGCGCATGCTATTAGTTTGGAGGTATTTTCATGATCTATTTTAATGCCTTCTTGTTTTGTGGATTTGTTTGCTTAATTGGACAAATTATAATGGATAATACTAAATTAACAGCTGGACATATTACAACTTTGTTTGTATTTACTGGAGCTTTTTTAGATACGTTTAGTATTTATGATAAGATTGTAGATTTTGCAGGTGGTGGAGCACTAGTTCCTATTACAAGCTTTGGACATCTTTTAATTCATGGTGCCTTAGAAAAAGCAGAAGAATATGGTGTAATGGGACTTGCTATGGGAATGTTTGATCTTACATCATCTGGAATTATTTCTGCAATTGTTATTTCATTTTTCTTATCATTTATTTTTAGTCCTAAAGATTAAAGACACTTTAAAAAAGTGTTTTTATATATTATTATTTTAGATTAAAACTTATGTTGAATATTGTACTTAAATATAAAAAAAGAGTAACATTTTTAAAAACTCTATTACTTGCTTATAAACTACTATTACTGTATAATAAATAGCAGAAATGAGTGGTTTTTTATGTATTTAAAAAAAATAATTGCTAGTGGATTTAAATCATTTGCAGACAAAATAACAATTGATTTGGAAAATGGTATAACTGGAGTTGTTGGACCAAATGGTAGTGGAAAAAGTAATGTAGTTGATGCTATTAGATGGGTTCTTGGTGAACAATCTGTAAAGTCTCTAAGAGGAGATGGAAATATGACAGATGTAATATTTTCTGGTAGCAAATCTCGAAATACCATGCACATGGCAACTGTATCATTAATATTTGATAATAGTGATAAATACTTAAAACTTGACTATTCTGAAGTAGAAATAAGAAGAAGAGTATATCAAGATGGTACAAATGAATATTCAATTAATAATGAAAAATGTAGACTAAAAGATGTTACTGATATTTTACTAGATAGTGGAATTGCTAAGGAAAGTTTTAATATTATTTCACAAGGAAAAATTGATGAGATAATAAGTAGTAAAGCAAATGAGAGAAGAGTAATATTAGAAGAAGCAGCTGGAGTGTTGAAATATAAAAAAAGAAAAGAAGAAGCTTTAAGAAAATTAGAAAAAACTCATAATAATATGAATCGGGTAGAAGATATTATTAATGAATTGGAACATCAAGTAGTTCCTTTAAAAGAACAAAAAGAAAAAGCATTGATTTATCAAGAAAAAGCATCAGAATTAGAAAATATAGAAATATCTTTAATAACAACTGATATAACAAATATAAACTATACTTATCAAGAAAATAAAAAAACAATTGAAAACTTAAATTTAGAATTAATAGAACTAGGAATTAACTCTAACAGCAATGAAACAAAAATCGAAACAATTCATAAAAATATTTTAGAATTTGATAAAAATATTAGTGGATTACAAAAACAATTATTAAATCAAAATACTTTAGTTGAACAAATTAATAGTGAAAAAAAAATATTAGTTGAAAGAAAAAAATATGAAGTAGAAGATAAAGTTCTTCATAATAGAGCATTAGATTTAAAAGAAACATCAAAAAAATTAGACAGTGATATTTATACACTAAACTTGGAAATAAGTAATTTAGATGAAACATTAAAAAATACAATTATTAATATTGAACAATTAGAAAACGAATTAAATAAAACAAAAAATATTAAAAATAAATTTGAATTTGATTTAACAAAACTAATATCTAACAAAACTGAATTAGAAAATAAAATAAAATATCTAAAAACAAGTATTGAAAATAATAGTTTACTACCATATGGGGTAAAAGAAGTATTGGAAAATCCCAAATTAAATGGTATTCATAATGCAATTGGAAATATAATTGAAGTAGAAGAATCATATACAACAGCAATTACAACATCCCTAGGAGCAAATAGTAATAATGTAATAGTTGATGATGATAAATGTGCGAAAAACGCTATTAATTATTTAAAAACAAATAAGTTAGGTAGAGTAACATTTTTTCCTTTAAATATTATTAAATCAAAATATATAGAAAGTAATATTATAAATATAATAAAAAATGAGATAGGGTATATAAATATAGCTAGTGAATTAATAAAATTTAATCCAATGTATAAAAATATTATAGAAAATCAATTAGGTAATGTAATTATTACAGATAATATAGAAAATGCAACAAAAATAAGTAAAATATTAAATCATAAATATAAAATAGTTACATTAGATGGTGAATTATTACATATTGGTGGGTCACTAACTGGTGGTACCTTATTAAAAACTAAAAGCATTATTTCTGAAAAATATGAATTAGAAAATTATTTGAAAGAACATTCAAAAATTATTTCAGATATTAAAGATTTAGAAGAAAAAATTAATATTTGTGATTATAATTTAAAATCAATTGAAGATAAAATTTATTTATTAACTAAAGATAAAATTAATAATGAAGAATATATTTCAAATAAAAATAAATTATTGATGGAATCAGAAAATAATTTAAAAACAGTTATAAATGAAATATCTGGTATTGATGGTATTTTAAATAATAATTTAAGTAGTGAAGAAGATATTATTATAAATAAATACTACGAACAATTAAAAATAAAGAATGATTTAGAAATTAATTTAGAAAATATAATTAAAAAAAGAACAAATATAAAAAGTGATTTAGAAGAATTTGAGTTTTCATTAAAAAAAGAAAATAGTATTTATAAAGAAAAATCGAAAATTTTAAAAGATTTAGAAATAGAAGTAAACAGGATGGATGTTAAACTAGATACTCTATTAAACAAATTAAATGAAACGTATAGTTTAACCTATGAATCAGCAAAATTAAATTACAAATTAGAAATTGATGATGAAGTTGCTAGAAATAAAGTAAGTAACTTAAAAAATATAATTAAAGATTTAGGAGTAATTAATTTAGGTGCTATTGAAGAATATGATAAAGTAGCAGAAAGATATGATTTTTTAATAAATCAAAAAGAAGATTTATTACATGCTGAAAATACTTTATTGGAAATTATTGAAGAGATGGATACAGTGATGAAAGAAGAATTTATTACAACTTTTAACATTGTAAAAGAAAATTTTTCTAAAACTTTTAATGAGTTATTTAAAGGTGGATTTGCTGATTTAAGATTAACTGATCCATCTAATCTATTAGAAACAGGAATTGAAATTGTGGCTTCCCCTCCAGGAAAAAAATTAACAAGTATTTCATTATTATCAGGTGGTGAAAAAACATTTACAGCAATTAGTTTATTGTTTGCAATATTGAAATCTAGACCAGTACCTTTTTGTGTTTTAGATGAAGTAGAAGCAGCACTCGATGAAGTAAATGTTGATACATTTGGAAAATATATAAAAAAGCTAAAAGGCAAAACACAATTTATTCTTATTACACATAAGAAAAAAACAATGGAATATGCAGATGTATTATATGGTATTACGATGCAAGAATCTGGAGTTAGTAAATTAGTAAGTGTTAAATTAGAAAAAATAAAGTAAGAAAAATCTTACTTTTTTATGTTATATATGATAAAATAGTACAAGTTGAGGAGAGATAATATGTTAAAAGCAAATGATATAGGATTAAGATACGGTAGCAGAATCCTTTTTGAAGACGTAAACTTAGAATTTACTGGAGATAATTGTTACGGGATAATTGGCGCAAATGGAGCTGGTAAATCTACATTTCTTAAAATATTAAGTGGAGAAATAGATTCAACAAAGGGAAATGTAATAATAGGAAAAAATGAACGTTTATCAGTTTTAAAACAAAATCACCATGAATTTGATGAAAACACTGTATTAGAAACAGTAATGATGGGTGATGAAGAACTTTATTCAATAATGAAAGAAAAAGAAGCATTATATATGAAACCAGATTTTAGTATGGAAGACGGTATAAAAGCAGGAGAATTAGAAGCTAGATTTGAAGAAAAAAATGGATGGCAAGCTGAAAGTGATGCTTCAATACTCTTATCAGGATTAGGACTAGTAAACGAATATCATAGTTCATTAATGGGTGAATTAAAAGATAAAGATAAAGTAAAAGTTTTATTAGCTAGAGCATTATTTGGAAATCCAGATATATTACTTTTAGATGAACCCACAAATGGATTAGATGCTGAGAGTATATTTTGGTTAGAAGAATTTTTAATAAATTTTAAAAATACTGTATTAGTTGTTTCACATGATAGACATTTTTTAAATAAAGTGTGTACTCATATGGTGGATATTGACTATGAAAAAATAACATTATTTGTTGGTAACTATGATTTTTGGTATCAATCAAGTGAATTAATTCAAAGCCAAATGAGAGATTCAAACAAAAGAAAAGAAGAAAAAATAAAAGAACTCCAGGACTTTATTAGAAGATTTTCTGCTAATGCATCAAAATCAAAACAAGCAACATCAAGAAAAAAATCACTAGAAAAAATAGTACTAGATGAAATAAAACCATCAAGTCGTAAATATCCATTTATTAAATTTGAGTTTGAAAAAGCTGTTGGTAAAGACGTTATTACACTAGAAAAAGTAAATTATAGTATTGATGGAAAAGAAATATTAAAAAATATTAACTTAACAATTAAACCAGATGATAAAATAGCTATTTTAGGAACTAACGAACTTGGAAAAACTACATTATTAAAAATACTTGCAGGTGAAATTGAACCAGATAGTGGTACAATTAAAGTAGGTGGAAATGCAAAAATATCATACTTTGCTAAAAATCATGATAAATATTTTGATAATAATTATACATTAGTTGATTTTTTAAGAAATTACTCTGAAAATAAAGATGAAAGTTTTGTAAGAGGATTTTTAGGTAGAATGTTATTTTCTAAAGAAGAAGCCTTAAAAAACACATCAGTATTATCTGGAGGAGAAAAGGTAAGATTAATGTTTTCTAAAATGATGTTGGAAAAATCAAATGTATTATTATTTGATGAACCAACAAACCATTTAGATATTGAAGCGATTACATCTTTAAATAATTCTTTAGAAAGTTTTAATGGTGTACTAGCATTTACTACATTTGATCAACAATTAATTGAAACAATTAGTAACCGTATAATACTTTTAAAAGAAGATGGAAGTTATATTGATAAGCAAATTTCATATGATGAATTCATGGAAAAATATGGAACTAAATAAAGAAGATAAAATATTAATAAAAAATGAAATAGAAAAAATAAATAAAGGTGGTTCAACACCTTTTCTTGACCCAAGACAATTACAACTAGTAACTAGTGTACTAAATAAAAATAAAACTAATTATCAAATTTATAAACCATCAATTGATAGTGAAAAAAATGTAATATATACTAGTTGTCCAAATATAATTATTTATAAAATAACTACAAATAATAACCTAAGACATCAAGATATACTAGGTAGCTTATTTGCTTTAAATTTAAATCAAAATTTATTTGGAGACATAATATTTAATGATAATTGGTATATAGTAGTTAAAGAACATATTTCCTATTATTTATCTCAAAATTTAGTTAAAATAGGAAAATATAATGTATCATTAGAACAAGTAGAAATTGATACTTTAAATAATGTTGCACAAAAATATGTAACAGAACAAATAATAGTTCCCTCATTTAGAATTGATGCAGTATTACCAAAAATAATAAAAACAAATCGATCTAAGATATTAGAATTAATAAATGATAAAGATATAATTTTAAATTATAAAATACTAACAAATAATTCCTATATTCTTAAAGAAAATGATATATTTGGTATTAGAAAGTATGGTAAATATAAATTTATAGGAATAGAAAAACAAACAAAAAAAGATAATTATATAATAAATATTGGAAAATATGTATAAAAAAATGACTTTAAGTCATTTTTTATTTTCCTAAATGCGTAATTTGAAATAAATTTGTGTCTTGTTTAGAATTTTTTTCGAAATTATAATAAATTAGAACAGAACAAAGACACGCAACAACAATAAGCAAAACAACCTTTAAAATAGATTTTTTCATATATCCTCCTAAATAATTCTTATTTCTTTATCATTATAAAATGGTTTACTTTTATTAATATGATCAAAAAATAGAATTCCATTTAAATGATCAATCTCATGTTGAAAAGCAATTGCTAACTCTTCGCGAGCACGAATTTTAATTTTATTACCATCTAAATCATATCCTTCAATTGTTATTCTAGCATATCTTGGGACATGACCATCAATTTCTCTATTCACACTAAGACAACCTTCACCGGCTTCAGCAGCAATAATTTCAGATGAATGACTATTTATAATAGGATTTATAACAACATATTCGTCAAACTTGCCTTCTTCATATTCATCAACAATAACAATTATCCTTTTTAAGATACCAAGTTGTACAAATGCAAGTCCCATTCCAGGTCGTAAATTATACATTTTTTCAAATTTTTCAATTTGACTATAGGTCAATTGCTCAATTATTTGTTTAATAGTATCTTTATCTTCTTTAGATATTGGAAAAATAACCTCTTCACTTATTTTTCTTAATTTTTTATCTTTTTCATCTAATATGTTTAGTTTTTTAAACATAATACCAACTCCATACTAAATATTTTAACACAATTTTTTAAACATTACAACAAAACAAAAAGCCCAAATAGGGCTAATTAACTAATTTAATATTAAAAACCAAATCCACAGTGATTAACACCAATAATTATTATTAGTAAAATAAATAAAACTAGAATAATAGCAGCTCCATTACCATATCTACTTGGAGTACCACAATAACTTTCACAACATGGATTTCCAGTAGGTTGACAATTATTTGCGCACATTAGTTATTCCCCCTATCTACTTTAGTATATAAAAAAATACAAAATATAAATAGTTAAAAAACCCAAAAATACAAAAATATAATAAAAACTCTACAAAAGTAGAGTTTAAATGACTTAGATATTAGATATTTCCCCAAGATCTAGCTCCGATAATAATTACTAATAAAATAAATAAAACTAAAATAATAGCAGCTCCGTAACCTGCTCCGCCACCAGTACCATAGCCATAACCACCACCACAAGGGTTACATCCATATCCTTGGTATCCACCGTAATAATACATAATTGTTTCCTCCTATCTAGGTCTACTATATTTTATTAAAATATAAAAAATTGGTTAATATATTAACCTAATTATGTAGTAAATTCATCAAAAGTATTTAAAAAAAATAATACTTGTTATATAATAGATATTAAAGTAGGTGAAATATATGCTAGAAAAATTTATAAAAACGTTAAAAAATGATTTGAGGGATTCAGATAAAGTTCTTTTATTTATTACAATTATTTTATTTATTTTAGGATTATTAAATATTGTAACTGCATCAAGTAAATCAGTTGTTGTAATTTATAATATACCACTTTATACTTTTTTCTTCAAACAGGGGGAAATATTATTAGCTGGATTTATATTTTCGTTGATTATAATAACAATTCCAACCAAATATTATAAATCACTGATTAAGATACTATTTTTATTTATTGGTGTATGTTTAGTGTATTTATTAATTTATGGTTCATTCCATATGGGAAACAAAAACTGGTTAAATATACCAATATTTGGAAAATTTCAACCTAGTGAATTTTCAAAACCTATTATGATAATAGCATTAGCTACTTATTTTGAAAATGTATATTTTAAACTAAAAGATAAAAAAAGATTTCATTATGATTTAATCGCAAGAATACTATTTATTGGAACAATTTTTCCTATAATAATATTTCTTCAAAAAGATTTAGGAACAATGATAGTTACTTTTTTAATATTTGCAGTAATGTTTTTAGGAAGTCCGATACTAAGAATAGAAAAGTTAAAAACAATTGGACTTGGTTTATTATTAATTATTGCATCAGCAGGTATTTATTCTATTGTAACAGGTGGTTTATTTACAAAGACTCAATCTAGCCGTTTTGATTTTTTTGATCCGTGTTCTAAATATACTGACGGTGGTTATCAAGTATGTAATGGATTTATTGCGATAAACTCTGGAGGATTATTTGGAGTTGGATTAGGACAAAGCAAACAAGTAACATATATCCCAGAAGCCCATACTGATTCAGTTTTTGCTATAATAGCAGAAGAAAATGGATTTATTAAATGTACTATAATATTTATTATATATATTGTAATATTATTTAGAATATTAAAAATTTCTACAAATTCAAATACAATACGAGGTCAATATATAGCACTTGGAATTGCAACTTATATATTCTTACATATACTTATTAATCTAGGAGGATTATTTGGAGTTATGCCACTTACAGGAATTCCTTTACCTTTTTTAAGCTATGGTGGTAGTTATACGCTTTCACTAATTATATCTTTAGCAGTTGTACAAAGAATTCATATAGAAAAAGAACAACAAAAAATAATATTAAAAAAAAGATAAAAAATTAATAATTACTATTGATTTTTTTTATTTATGATATATACTAATAATAATAGTAATTATTACTATTAAGAGGTGACATATGAGATATTCCATGCAAAGAGAAACAATATTAAAAGTAATTCAAAATAGTTGTGAACATTTAAATACTGAAATAATATATGATATGGTAAAAAAAGAAATACCAAATATCAGCTTAGGAACTATTTATCGTAATCTAAATCAGTTAGTAGAACTTAAACAAATAAAAAAAATATACATGGCACAAGGTAGTGATTGTTACGATAAAACACTAAATTTACATTCTCATTTATATTGTAATAAATGTCATAAAATATATGATATAAATAACTTTATAATAGAAAATATTACTAATCAAGTACAAAACTATTTAGAATGTGAAATAACAAACCAAGACTTATTATTTTGTGGAATATGTAAACAATGTCAAGAAAAGAAAGAAGGTTAACTATGGAATTAAAAGGAAGTAAAACAGAACAAAATTTAATGTCAGCTTTTGCTGGAGAAAGTCAAGCAAGAAATAAATATACATACTATGCAAGTCAAGCAAAAAAAGATGGATATGAACAAATAGCAGCAATTTTTGAAGAAACTGCATCAAACGAAAAAGAACATGCAAAAATATGGTTTAAATTATTACATGAAGGTCAAGTTCCAGATACAATAACAAATCTAGAAGATGCTGCAAATGGAGAAAACTTTGAATGGACAGATATGTATGCTGAATTTTCTAAAACAGCTAAAGAAGAAGGATTTGATCGTATTTCATATCTATTTGATGAAGTAGGTAAAATAGAAAAAGAACATGAAGAAAGATATTTAAAATTATTAGAAAATGTAAAAGTAGGAATGGTATTTAAAAGAGTTGTACCTAAAATGTGGATTTGTAGAAACTGTGGACATATTCATTATGGAGAAAAAGTACCAAATGCATGTCCAGTTTGTGATCATCCAAAATCTTATTTTGAAGAAAAAGCAATCAATTATTAAAACATCAATTGATGTTTTTTTAACATTTTTAAACAAAAAAAACAAAAAAATATGGTAAAATTAAATATAAAGGATAGTGAAAAAATGAAAAAAATAATAATAGCAGATGGTAATGAAGCATGTAGTCAAGTTGCCTATATGTTTAGTGAAGTATCAGGAATTTATCCAATTACTCCATCAAGTCCAATGGCAGAGCATGTAGATGAATGGAGTAATAATGGTAAACTTAATATTTTTAATGATACCGTAAAAGTTGTAGAAATGCAAAGTGAAGCAGGTGCTGCTGGGATGGTACATGGTTCACTTCAAGCAGGTCTTTTAACAACAACATTTACTGCAAGTCAAGGCTTACTTTTAATGATTCCTAACATGTATAAAATAGCAGGTGAAATGTTGCCAACAGTATTTCATGTAGCAGCTAGATCATTATCAACTCATGCACTTAGTATTTTTGGAGATCATCAAGATATTTATGCAACAAGAATGACTGGATTTGCAATGCTTGCCTCATCTAGTGTTCAAGATTCAAGTTACTTAGCTGGAATTTCGCATCTTTCAGCAATTGAAGCAAGTATGCCTTTTTTACACTTTTTTGATGGATTTAGAACAAGTCATGAAATAAATAAAATTGAAGTTTTAGAACAAAGTGATTATGAATCAATGCTTAATAAAGAAAAAGTAAAAGAATTTAGAAATAGAGCTTTAAATCCTAATGCTCCAAAAACTAAGGGAACAGCTCAAAATGACGATATTTATTTTCAAGCAATGGAAGCTAAAAATATTTTTTATGATAAACTACCAGATATTGTAAATAAATATATGGAAAAAATAAATGAGCTAGCCAATACTAATTATAAACCATTTAACTACTATGGAAGTAGTACTGCCTCAAAAGTAATTGTAGCAATGGGTTCAGTTAATGAAACAATTAAAGAAACAATTGATGCTCTTGGAGGCGATATTGGATTATTAGAAGTACATTTATATCGTCCATTTAGTTCAAAATATTTTTTAAATGTTTTACCAAGTACAGTTAAATCAATTGCTGTATTAGATAGAACTAAAGAACATGGAAGTGTCGGAGAACCACTATATTTAGATGTAATTAGTATCCTTAAAGATAAAAATATTAATATAGTTGGTGGTAGATATGGGCTTTCAAGTAAAAACACTACTCCTGCTCAAATTAAATCAATCTATGATATGTTAGATTCACCTAAAAATAATTTTACAATAGGAATTGAAGATGATGTTACTAACCTTAGTCTAGACTTTGATTGTGATTTTAAAACCAAAAGTGAAGATGAAATCCTAATATATGGCTATGGTAGTGATGGAATGATTAGTGCTTCTAAATCATTAATAAGTTTAGTAGGTAACAATACAAGCAATTTCGTTCAAGGATATTTTGAATATGATTCAAAAAAATCAGGTGGAGTAACTATAAGTCATTTAAGATTTGGTAAAGAAAAAATAAGAAAACCATATTATGTTGAAAATCCAAGTATTATTGTTATATCTAAAGAAAGTTATTTAAAAGAATTTGATATTCTAGATAAATTAGAAAAAAATGGAATTTGTTTAATTAATACAACTAATGAGCAAGATTTACTTGAAAATATGAATAAAGTAAATTATCAAGTATTACAGGAAAAAAACATAAAATTATATATTATAAATGCATATGAATTAGCTAGAAAAGTTGGCTTACAAAATAAAATAAGTATGATAATGGAAATGGCAATATTAAAAATATCTAAGATAGTTGATATAAATCTTGCGACAAATGAATTAAAAAAATACATAAGTAAAAAATTTATAAAAGCTGGAGATAAAATTATTGAATCAAACTTCCAAGCACTTGAAGAAGTAGATAATTATTTAAAAGAAATAACAAATATTGTACCGAATGAAAATGAAGTTGAAAATATGAATAATACAATTTTTGATATATTATCTAAAAGAAAAGGATATTCAATTAAAACAAGTGAATTTGTTAAAAATAATGATGGTTCATTTGATGGTGGGACATCTTCTTTAGAAAAAAGAGGAATAAGTGATTTTGTTCCAAAATGGATTAGTAGTAATTGTATAAGATGTAATCAATGTTCACTAGTATGTCCTCATGGTGTTATAAGACCATATTTGTTAAGTGAGGAAGAATATAATTTAGCACCAGATTATGTTCAAAAAAAATGTGTCAAGGGAAAAGGCAAAGAATTAGAAGACTTCTATTATATAATCGGAATATCAATAGAAGATTGTACAGGATGTGGTGTTTGTATAAAAATATGTCCAGGATTATCTAATAATAAGGCCCTAATATTTGAAAAATTATTCTTAGAAAAAAACAGTAAGGAACAAGAAATATTTAATTACTTAGATCAAAATATTAAAGATAAAAAAATTATAAATAACAATACAGTAATTGGAAGTCAATTTAGTGAACCAAAATTTACATTTTCTGGTGCATGTGCAGGATGTGGAGAAACTGCTTATATAAAATTATTAACTCAATTATTTGGTGAACAACTAATAATTGCAAATGCAACTGGATGTTCTTCAATATATGGTGCAAGTTGTCCATCAATGCCATATACTATTCCTTGGGCAAGTTCATTATTTGAAGATAATGCTGAATTTGGATATGGAATATTAGTTGGTAATAATGTAATAAAAACAAGAATTTATAATATTATGAAAAATAATCAAAACGAAAATAATAAAGAAATATTTAATAAGTGGTTAGAAAATAATAATAATTATGAAATAACAAAAGAAGTATATGATAATTTGGAAAAATATGAAATTCCAGAAGAATTATCTAAACTTAAAGAATTTATAAAAAAAAGATCTATTTGGACAATAGGTGGAGATGGATGGGCATATGATATAGGATTTGGTGGAATAGATCATGTATTAGCTAGTAATGATAATGTTAACATTTTAGTTCTAGATTCCCAAGTATATTCAAATACTGGTGGTCAATCATCAAAATCAAGTCCAACAGGTGCTGTTTTATCATTCGCATCAACTGGTAAAAACACTACTAAAAAAGATTTATCAAAAATGGCGTTAGCTTATCCAAATGTTTATGTTGCTCAAGTTTCTATTGGAGCTAATATGTTACAAGTAATAAAAGCATTTAAAGAGGCTGAGCAACATAACGGGCCATCAATTATTATAGCTTATACACCATGTATTTCTCATGGAATAGAAGGTGGATTAAAAAATAGTGTTGAATGTGAAAAACAAGCAACAGCTTGTGGATATTTTCTTACATTTAGATATAATCCTGAAACTAAAAAATTTATTTTAGATAGTAAAAATGTAGATTTTAATCAATATAATGATTTTTTGAATACTCAAAGTAGATTTAAAATGTTAGATATTGTAAATAAGGAAAATAAAGAAAATTTATTATATCAAAACAAATTATCAGCAATAGAAAGATATAATTATTATAAAATGTTAAGTGAAAAAGAGTAAAGTAGTGTAAACTTTACTTTTTTTTATAAAAATATATATTATTAAGTTTTTACATATGTTATACTCTGTTCATAAGTTAAGTTAACCATTTTAACTTATAAGGAGAACAGTCATAAAAGAATAAAAAAAAGAAACTGTCCCCCTGAGAACAGCTTCATAAAAGAATAAAAAGGGGTTGGCTAGTGTGATACTAGCGCCAGCTCGATTTCTTCGAACTGGTGCTTTATATACTAATCGAAAAAGCTATAATTGTCAAGCTTTTTTTTATGCAAATTTAAAATATCGAAAAATATGATTTGACATATGAACAAATGTTTTGTATAATGATGTTAGAAATGGTGATATTATGACTTTAGAACAAATTTATAAAATTGGACCTAAGGGTGTTAAACTACTAAATAAATTAGGAATTAATAATCTAAATTCATTAATTAATTTCTATCCATTTAGATATGAAACAATAAAAAAAACAAATATGGATGAGTTAATAGATGATAAGGTAATAATAGATGGAATAATTGAAACAAATCCTAATATATATCACATAAATAAAAAATTAGACAGAATGACTTTTAAATTAAATACAGGAGTAAATCTTATAACAATAACTATTTTCAATCGTGGATTTTTAAAGTCTAAATTGCAAATTGGTAATGAATTAACAGTAATTGGAAAAATAAATAAAATTAAAAATAATATTGTAGCAAGTGATCTAAGATTTGGATTATTAAAAGGAGAAAAATTAGAACCGATTTATCATACAACATATGGAATTACATCTAATCAAATTCATAAATATATAAATAGTGCTCTAAGTTTAAATTTGGAGGTAACTGATTATATTCCATCAATATTTATAGAAAAATATAAGTTTATGGATAAGCTACAAAGTATAATTACATTACACAATCCTTTTAATCAAGAAAAATTGAAAAAAGCTTTAACTCGACTTAAATATGAAGAATTGTTTATTTTTATGCTTAAAATGAATTATTTGAAAAATAAAAAAAATATGGGAATTGGATTAAAAAAGGAAATAGATTTTAACAAAGTAGAACAATTTATTAATGAATTACATTATAAATTAACAGAAGATCAATTAAAAAGTATCATTGATATTTATAATGATTTAAATTGTGAATTTCAAATGAACAGATTACTACAAGGTGATGTAGGTAGTGGTAAAACAATTGTTGCAATCATAAGTATGTACATGAATTTTCTAGCAGGATTTCAAAGTGCATTAATGGTTCCAACTGAAATATTAGCTAATCAACATTTCCACAATATAAAAAAATTATTTGAAAAATATAATATACAAATTACTTTATTAACTGGAAAGATAAAAAATAAAGAAAAAAAAGAAATAATTAATAAAATATCTACAGGGGAAATTAATTTTGTAATCGGAACTCATGCAATATTAACAGATAATGTATGTTTTAATAATTTAGGGCTTGTTATAACTGATGAACAACATCGTTTTGGAGTAAATCAAAGAAGTAATCTAAAAAATAAAGGAATAACACCAGATATTTTATATATGAGTGCAACACCAATTCCTAGAACTTATGCATTAACTTTATATGGTGATATGGATATTTCAAGTATAAAAACAGTTCCAAATGGAAGAAAAGAAATAATTACGTTATTAAAAAAAGAATCACAAATAATTGAAGTTTTAGAATCTATGTTTATTGAATTAAAAAAAAATCATCAAATTTATGTAATTGCTCCATTAATAGAGGAAAGTGAAAATAGTGATTTAAAAAATGTGAATTTGATAGAAGAAAATATGAAAAAAGCATTTGGAAAGTTTTATAAAATTGGAACACTTCATGGTAAGATGAAAAATAATGAAAAAGATGAAGTTATGGAAAAGTTTAAAAATAATGAAATTCAAATTTTAATTAGTACAACAGTAATTGAAGTTGGAGTTGATGTTCCAAATTCAACTATGATTGTTATTTTTGATAGTTTTAGATTTGGATTATCAACACTTCATCAATTAAGAGGTCGAGTAGGTAGAAATAATCTGCAATCATATTGTATTTTAATTAGTAATAAAGAAACAGAAAGATTAAAAGTACTAACTCAAACAAATGATGGATTTAAAATAAGCGAAGAAGATTTTTTAATTAGAGGTAGTGGTGATTTATTTGGAATTAAACAAAGCGGAGATATGGTATTTAATATAGCAGATTTAAAAAAAGACTACAAAATTCTTCTTAAAGCTAAGGAAGATAGTGAACTTTATTTACAATATGAACATACAGTTAAAGAAAAAAATATGATAGATTTTATAATTAATAATTCAACAACTGATTAATGTTCAAATTTATATTTTTTAATTGACTTTTAATAATAAAAATTTTATAATTATAATAGCACGAGGTATTCGTGCAGGTATTCTTACGATTTTCAGTTAAGAATACAAACAAAAACCCCCTGAAGACCGGCTAGTCCGGTCATTTTTGTTTATTTATAAGGCTTCACAGCCTTTTTATTTATTTTAGGTACCATTTTAGGTACCAAGGTTATTTTAATCAGTGTTTAATTTGTTCATAACAGCTAATATATCATCCATTTTATTCTTAAATAAGTGTGTGTAGGTATTTAAGGTTTCATCTATTTTCGCATGTCCTAAATACTTAGCTACTATCATTATATTCGCACCATTATTAATTAGAATAGATGCACAGCTATGTCTAAAATCGTGTATTCTTATTTGTTTGACACCAGCCTTTTTAGCATTATCATTTTTCCTTCTTCTTAAAACATCTGGGTGTAATGGATTTATATCTCCAAAAACAAACCATTTAATATTATATCCATAGTATCTTTTACATTCTTCTTTTAATTCTTTTAAATGTTCAATAAGAATATCAGTCATAGGAATTGTTCTAGTACTAGTTCGTGTTTTTGGAGTAGTTATCTTCCAATATCCAGAATCTCCATTTTCATTTACGACATTTTTAACAACTGATACAGTTTTATTCTCAAAATCTATATTATCCCAAGTTAATCCCCTAAGTTCACCTCTACGAAGTCCACAATAATATAACATTTCAAATGCACCTTTAAACTTAACTTCGGTTTCAACGGAAATAAATTGTTTGAACTCCTCATATGTATAAAAATCCATCTCTTTTGGAGTAGCATTAGGATCCACAAATTTTTCCATTTTATTATAGATAGATGAAAAATTAAAATCGTGCCATTTTGCTCCATAATTTAAAATTTCTTTAAAAAATTTATGATAATGATTCTTTGTTTTAACAGCAAGTGGCAAGCTATTTATATTAGCTCTCCATTTTAAATAATGTTTAATATCAAAATCCATTATTTTAATATTATCAAATGTTGTAAAATATTTTACTCTTTCACGATATGTTCTCATTGTAGTATGTTTAACTTTATCAGACTTATATTCGTAGAACTCTTCATATAATTGTTTAAATGTCATATCTGAAGGATTAATTTCTCTTCTATCTATTTTAGAAAGTAAATCTCGTTCAGCTTTAACAGCTTCTGTTCTTGATAGATACTTTCTAGATTTATATTGCTTAGTTAAACCATTTTTCTGAACTATCCTAGTTTTGAAATACCATTTTCTACCATCTTTAGTTTCATTTTCTTTACCAACTTGTAAAACTGCCATTTAATTCCTCCTTTATGTTTTATCAAATTGATTTTCTGCTTCATTTTTTTCTAAAGTAATTTAAGTTTAGCATAAAAAATAAAAAAAACAAAACCAGGATTTGAGGTTTTGTGAAATCAATTTGCTTGTTTATTTATTGTTATTAACTACTTTTTTTAAATAATCTATATTAATATTTAGTTTTTCTACAACGCATGACATTGGCAATAAACCTTTTGGTAAAATATATCCCTTTTTTTGGATATCATTTTTTATTTCTTGCCTTAATCTTGTGGCATTATTTATTCCAAGTCTAGACAATTTCATTAAATCTTTCATATCACACCATTGTTTTGATATTAATTCTAATGTTTCTTCAGCTTTCAATGCTTTATCTCCTTTCAAAAATAAAAGCTCACAAATTATTTGTGAGCATAAAAAAACAGAGATGCCTATATATAAACATTTCCACTTTATCACATTATAACACTTGACAAGTCATTTGTGTTGTTAAAGATTTTCTATAATTTTCAATATAAAATAAATATAAATTGTTGACTAAATTGTCGATAATTTTAAGATGATTTGTGATTAAATTTTAATGTATGTTATAATTGTTTTATAAATAGGTGATAATATGGGATATTTAAAAATAGTCGAAGGCAATGTATTAGATTATATAAATGATTGTGATGTAATAATAAATTCAACCAATGAATATATGATAGCTGGGAGTGGAGTTTGTGGTGCAATATATAAAAGAGCTGGAAAAGACGATTTAGAACAATATTGTAAAAAAAATTATGGAAATAAGATGATAACTAATGAAGTTAGAATAACGCCAGGATTTAAATTAAATGTAGATATAATTAATATATTTGCACCAAAGTGTTATCAGCAATCAGAACCATTATTAACTCTTGTTGAATCTTATAATAAAATATTTGAGAGTGCAAAGAAAAATAATTATAAAAATATATTAACAGTTAGTATAGGTACAGGAGTTCACGGTTACAAACATAATGAGATAGCTAAAATAGTAATTGATACCATAAATGAATTAACAAAAAAATATGATATTAATTGCATCATGGTTTTACAAAATAACGAAATAGTAGATATTTATAAAAAATATTTTAATGTATAAAAGAAAGGATGAATTATATGTTTGAGGATAAATTATTTGAATATCTAGTCGCTACTGATCAAATAGATGATGTGTTAGGAACCAAAAAAGAAAAAGAAGAAAGACAATTAGTGATACCTAAAATTAAAAATATAAAATGTAATAATGAAATTAAAAGTAAAGCAATTAAAAACAAAAAAAATATAAATATAAAAAAGTAGCATTATTGTTGAGTACAAAAAAATGATTGTAATTATATTAAATAATTAATAAAAAAAATCGCTTATTTTGAAAAAGTTAAATTTGTTGTTTTTAAAGGGACAAATGAATGAAAAGTTCACAATTCGTCGACAATTAAGTTAACAATTAATACTATTTCTATCTGAATTTTATGCCTTAAAATTTCGAAAAAGTTTAACGACACAAGTAGGTTGTCAAGTGATATAATGTAGTAAAATCGAGATAAGTATAACGAAAGAGAAAGCTGTTAGAATGCTTTCTTTTTAATTATTTGTTAAAAACTCTTGATTTTTACGGAAAATTTTATTATTATATAACCTAATTGAATATTTGAGATGAATATCTATTTTATTTATGGAGGTGAAATATGTTTAAATACATGGATGTAATTAGTAATTTAATTATTAATGAAAGTGAATTTAAATTTTTCGCCTCTTCTAATATTTGATATGTAGTAGTAAATATTTTACCTTGAATGGACTTTCAGCTATTAGCTTGATAGTCTATTTTTTTTGAATCATTTTAGCAGGGAGAGAATATATGACTAAAAACAATGCAATATTACCAGATGAATTATTAAAGAAATATGATTATAATTTGATGTCAAGAGAAGTAAGAAAAATATTTAATACAGTTAATTTGTTGAAAATTAGATATGATCAAGTATCGATGCCTAAAATTACGCCAAATTATGAAATCAAATATAGTAGTTTCGTTAGGAAAAATAATTCAAAGGTAGAAGACTATGTAGTAAAAAAATTAACAAATGAAGAAAATTTAGATAAATACTTATCAAAAATTGTATATGCATTTAGTCATCTTAATCAAGAAGAAAAAGTTATACTTGTTGAAACATATGAAAAAGGCACTGTAGATGAAAAAATCGGATTCGATATAGGAATATGTCGCGAATATGTTGTGAGGTCAAGAAAAAGTGCTGTAATTAAATTTTTAACAGCACTAAGAATGGACGAGCAGTTTTTAAAATAGGATCATATGATTCTTTTTTTTGAGTTTATAGGGATCTCATTGTCAAAAAACTAAGGAAGGAGGTGAACTTATGTCAGAAAATACAAACACATTATTCTGGGTTATAACAGGAGCTGTAATAGTAGTTGGATTATTTACTTTAATTCAAGGAAACATTTCAGATTCAATAACAGGAATATTTAATCATTTTAATGGTTTATTCAATTAATTAATTGCAGCAGGAGAGGGCGTGATTATTTGCAAGAAATTTTAGGTGACGTTTTAAAATTAATTAATGATGCAATGGGATTTGTCCGCTTGTTCGTAATAGGAGCAACGGGCTTTTTTGTTGCAAAAGATTATGCATTAAAAATGGCTAGTTCTGAAGATAATCAAAAAGCTAGCTATGATAGAAAAATAAAAACAACTATTATAGCTGGTGTATCCGCTCTATTATCAGTTCAATTTGTTGATTGGGTATTAGCTTATTTTAAGTAGGTGTATAATTCATGGATAATAAGGTATTAATTAAAAGAATAATAGACTTTGGTTATGAATATGGATTATTTTCTGAAAAAGATGATTATCAAAAACTTTTAGTAATAGTAGAAGAAAAAATAAATGATTTAGATTTTATTATAAATTTATATGATGTAATGCTAAAAAGAGTAAATAAAAATAATAAATTAATATATAAAAATAAACAATTAAATAATTTATTAAAAGAAATTGATAATATAAGATTGAAATTGAATACTGATAATATGGAGGAAAAATGACTAAAGAACAAATAGCTAATAGCATTAATGAATTCTTCAAGGAATATGATATATATAATTATAGAGATAATGTAAGTCATAGAATGGATGAAGAAGAAACAATCGAAGAAATAGCTAATGGATTAATAGACATTAATAAAGCTAAAGAAATGTTAGATAGATTAAATACATTTAAGGTAAAAGCTAAAGATAGTGAATGTTATGAAGAGGCAAAAGAGTTAGAAAAGATAACTAATAATATTAATAATTATATTGAAAATAATAAATTAGTTATTTTAAAAGTAGAACCTAATGAATTACCGTATGAGAAAGAAATTATCAATGATTTAAAATCACTACAAAAAGAGGTAGATGGATTGATAGAAATGATAGATATAGATAATAATATCTGTCTTGTATGTAATGAAGAAGGAAAATTACTAAATATGGATTTAAATAGAGTAGTCGGTAATGATATAATTGCAGGCACTTTTTTTATATCTAGATTTAATGAAGCTGGAGATTTAGTTTCATTAACAAAAGAACAAATTGAAAAATATAAAGAAAAATATAATAAGAAAAGTATAAACGAAGTTGACGAAAAATTAGTCAATATGGGGTATATAATAGGAGGAAAGAATATATATTAAATCAAACAGTAATAGTAGGAAGATTAGTAAAAGATCCAGAAGTAAAAGAAACAGAAAGTGGAAAAAAAGTAGCTGATATTAAATTGGCAGTTCCTAGAAGTTATAAAAATGCAGAAGGCGATTATGATACAGATTTTATCACTTGCGTACTTTGGGCAGGAGTAGCTGAAAATACAGCTGAATATTGTAAAAAAGGCGATTTGATTGGAATCAAAGGTAGAATTCAAACAAATAAAATTGAAGAAAATGGAGTAACTAAAGACGTAATGGAAGTAGTAGCTGAGAAAGTAACTTTCTTATCTTCTAAAAAAACTAAAGATGAAGTAGAAGATGGAATTGAAGAAGAACCAAACATTGAAATTTAATATTCAAAAAAACAGTTTGCAAATTAATTTTATTTCCTATATAATTTGTTTAGAAAAGGAAAGTAGGAGTTTATGAAAAAGTTTATATTTGCAGTATTAATGATGTTTGTTGTAATACCGATTTCAGTTAATGCTGAAGAATGTACAGATGAAATGGTAGCTTCGTATTTGCCACAAGCAAATAATGTTTATATGAATTATGTAGTAACATCAAATCCTGATACTTATAAAATATACGTATATGGTTTATCAACTGGGCTTTCATATGATGGAATAAATGGTACAAGATATAATGATGGTTATTATGCCTATGCTACAGCAGGGGATACTTTTACTATTTCGGTTAAGATTTCTGATGGTAGTATTTGTGCACTTAGTACTATCAAAACTGTTTCTATATCTGTACCAACTAATACGACAGTAAATCAACCTGTGGTAGAACCAACAACACCATCTACAGATACTAATACAACAAATAGTAGTACTACAACTAATAATACGATAACTAGTCCATCAACTAATACTAATTCAGGCAGTTCATCAACTAATGAAACAACAAGTTCTAACACAAATTCAAGCAGCGGACAACAAGCAGATGTTTCGACTAGTGATGATACAAGTGATGAAGATACTAGTATAGATTCTGGTGATGTAGACGGTGATGAAATAGTAGAAAATAAGGAGGTTTTCTCAACACCGAAAATTTCAAAACATAGTAATTCAATTATAAAATATATAATTATTTCAGTGATGGGTATATTTATAATTGGAACGGGAATTTTAATTTATTTTAAAAAGTTTAAAGGCGCTAAAAAATAGTGCCTTTTTCTTATATATTGGAGGTGATTAGTATATTAGGAAAGTTTAAATATATTATTCCTTTTTTATTGCTATTTCTATTTTTACCAAATAGTGCAAAAGCAATATCATATGAATATGTAACAAGAGATACATTTCCTTACAATATTAATAATTATTATATTGATAATGGTTATATAGTTATAAACGGATGGGGAATAACAGCTTCAGATCAACAATTAACTGGTAGTGATACTCATGAGTATTCACTTACTTTAACAAATAGAAAAACAAGTAAAGTCAATACGTATATGGCAGAATTAAAAAGTGTTAATAAAACCGAACTAATGAGAATGAAAACTACTTATAGGGCATGTGGATATTATGAATTAAATGCTTCACCATATAATTGTTATTATAATTACTCAATGGTTGGATTTGAATTTAGAATACCGCTATCTGATTTGGATGCTGATACAGAGTATGATATAATGCTGAGAATTTGGGCTAAAATAGTCAACAAAGGATATCAATTACAAATATATGCGCCATTAATAAATAAATATTATGAAGTAAATGGTGTAAGATATTTATTAAATAGTGATATGTCTAAAACTTATGCAACAATAACTGGAGATCCTGTATTTGTTAGAAATGGACCGAGTGTTGGAAGTTCTGTGCAGACCGGATGGCAGTGGTGTAGTTCTACATATAAATATACTTTGTACTGGTGGCTATATCATACATATTATAATATTAATCAAGTAGTTCAAACTAGTGCTGGTTCCATAGATTCAGAGACATGGTTAAATATTTGTTTTAATCAGGGTACTTGTGTTAATAGTAGATCTAGAGCTTCGACAGGAAACAGTTACAATGGATGGATAGCGGCAATTTATGCTGATTATTCGGGCACACCAGCAACTATTAAAACTTATAGAGTAGTAAATTCAAGCGTTGATAGGATTAAAGCTTATACAGCTAAATCTAATGCAAATACTAAGGTAATTGTTAATTTATATAATAATTATAATCAAACTAATAATATTAAAGTTTATCACAATGGTAACTTAGTATATAATCAAAATATTAGTTATGTTGGTAATAAAGAGTTAACAATTAATTATCAAATTCCAAATAGTGGAAATCTAAAAATTGTAGTTACTGAACCAAATGGTCTATCAACAGAATTCTCATCACAAATATATGTATCTAGTGAAAAGGAATATGAAGTTAATAATCAAAACTCTACAATAGTAGATACTACACCGGTTTTAATTTCTACTAGTAAAGATGGTACTGTAAATAAATATTACGAGCATATTAGTGTATCTGTTCCATCTATTTATAATAAAATTACAGCTGGTAAAGGTTTTGAAAATTGGATTAATTTATCATATTATACGGATACTAGTGAAATTACTTTAAATCCAGATGTAATAGCAAATTCATATTTCGATACACAAGATGAAAATTTAAATTATAATGTTAAAAATGATAAAGTAGAAGTTCCGCTAGAAAAATTAATATCAAATGGGAATAATAATTATTTTAATATTAATCAATATATTTTTAATAAACATAACGGAAAGATTTATTCACCATCAAATGTCCCCAATAATATAACTACTACAAATGGAGGAAGAAAATGGTATACTTCTTTATCAAAAGGAAAAGGAATTTATAATTATAATTATGAGATAAAAAATATAGGTGTTAATAAAGTAAAAATTATTATTCCGGCAAAATACGAAATAGTTAAAACTTTATTTGGAAATAATGATAGTGAATACTTTATAAAAAGAGTATACATACCAAATAATTTGAATTTAATATTTTCAAAAAAGTATACATCTTTAGAATTGTATGGAGGTAATTAATGAATTTTAGTTTTGTTTTTAAAAGTATAATATTATCATTTTTTATATTTCTAATAGTTTATGCAATAGGTACGGCAAGTACACTTAAAGTTCTAGTTAATGGTAATAGTTTTGGAGTTAAAAATTCTGTTAAAGAATCATTAAATATTGGAGAATTAAGAGCAACTGGAAATGTTACTTATGATACAGATGCATTAAAAGAAAGTGTTGTTGAAAATTATAAAAATAATAATCCTAAAATTATAAATGATGTAGATTTTAAAATATACTTAAATAACAATATAATAACAGTTCATATAAATAATAAAAGCACTATATCAAGAATTAATAATAATATTAATGGTATCTTTTCATATGAAGTATATAAGAAATAATTTGTTCTAATAAGTTCGCGTAATTTACAAGTGTTGTAATGAGATAAATGTATCAAATACAATTATCGTAATGCGTAATAGCAACGTGAAGGAGGAACATATTATGAAAAAACATGGAATATTAGGTATAATATTTGACTTTATTATGAATTAGCGACTGATGAAGTAATATTATATGAGAACACAATAATGGAAGTTGAATCTAAAGATAATGCAAAGCTTATATTAACTTCTAAAAGAATTATATTAGAAAAAACTAAAATTATAAAAAAAGGTTTTTTCAAAACTGAATCAACAACAGAAAATATTGAAACTATTATGTTAGAAAATATAAAAACATTTAATGGTAAATCTCAAGTTCAACAAAAAAACACAGATGTTTATATCCAAGCAATCGAAAAGAATTTTACTATTAGATTCATCGATACAAAAGAAGCAAAAAAATTTGTAAGTAATATTATTGATGTAATAACAGGAAAAACTGCTTTTGCTCGTGGAACAGATAAAGTAAAAGTAACTCTAAATACTGTAGACGATGTTTTAGGACTGAATACAAGAGATGTTGTAAAAGGAGTAATTACAAATGGTCTCGCTGGTGGAATTACAAAAGGTGTTTCAGGAGTAATGAAAAAAAGTGGAATTTCCAAAAAAGTAACAAGTACTGTTTTGAGTGTAACAAATAAAAAGAAAAAATAATGTAAGTATAGTAAATATGGACATATTTGTCCTTTTTTTATAAACTATAAAACTTAAAAAATATTTAAATAAATATCAATGTTTTTATATAATGAAATTTAAGATTTATATATATACAAAGTTGAAAAAAATATTTGAAAGTGATAATATATAAATTAGTGTTAGTATATTTCTTTTTTAGAAATTGTAAGGTCAACTTTTAAAATGATTAAGGAGATTATTTATGAAAAGATGGGACTGGGTTACTATTATATTATTTATTATATTTTTTCCAGTAATGTTTGTTATCGCCTGTGCTGATTATAAACCACCAAAAAGAAGATGAAAATCAAACAAAGTAAAATTAATCTAACTTAGATTAATTTTTTTTATTGAATAAAGGAGGTCAAAATGACAAAAAAGAAAGTAGAGCAAATACTACGAACATTAGATGATAAAGAATATGAAGATATAGCAATAGCTTTAATGGTTATAGAACATGATGATGGTAAATTACCAGTTAGTGATGAAGTTTATAATAAGTATAGAAGTGTGTATAAGTATTATTTTGAGAATAGAGATGATCTGACTGGAATGTTAAATGAAGTGCTGCAAAATCCAAATAAAATAGAAAGTGAATTAGAAATTAGAATGTGAGGTGAATTAATTGAATGAAAAAAAATCAATAAATTATTTTTTTGATGAATTATTAAAAAACAAATCAATAACAGATATATCTTTTAATGGTACAAACTTTTATGTGCAAGATAATAAAATAGGAAGGTATAAATTAGATTGTGACTTTGACAAAGAAGATATAGAAAATTATATTAAGCAAATGACTTATTCAAACAATGAACAGTTTAATGATGAGAATCCTATACTTGATACTGAGTATCCAAATATAAGAATAAATGCTGTTCATAAAAGTATTTCTTCATATGGAATGACAACTAGTCTAAGATCTTCAAAACCAACTTTAATAGAAAATTTTGATAAAGAAATGGCTCCAAAAGAGCTTTTTTCATTTCTAGATGCTTGTATAAAAGCAAAACTTAATATAATTATTAGTGGTATTACTGGAGCAGGAAAAACAGAGTTACAAAAATATTTAGTTGGTAGTATAAAGGATAATGAAAAGATTATTATTATTGAAGATACTCTTGATACTCATATTAAAGAAATATACAAAGATAAAGATATATTTTCTTGGAAGACAAATACTAAGTTAGAAAAAGAAATTACTTTTGATGATTTAATTAAGGCAGGACTTAGGAATAATCCGGATTGGATAATAATATCTGAAACGAGAGGTAAAGAAGCTTATTCAATGCTAAAGAGTATTTTAAGCGGGCATAATATAATTACAACAATTCATAGTAATGATTGTAAAAGTAGTATAGAAAGAATTATTCATTTAAGTAAAGAACATAATAACTTAGATCAAACTTTAATCGGAAATATGGCGACTGACTTATTTGATATTGGAATTCATTTGAATCAAGAAGAAACAAAAGCAGGAGTTAAAAGAGGAATAGTGGAGGTAGTTGAATATACTGGTTATGATGAAAAAGGTGCTGTTGTAAATCCTTTATTTTCTATTAGTAGTTTAGTGAAAAAAGAAGATGAAGATTATTCATATACTGACATTTATAATTATGGAAAGATATCAGAAAAACTATTTAATAAATTTGCAAGAAAGAAAGCATTAAACAAAAATATAGAAATGTTTTTAAAAGAGGAATATTATGAAAAATAAAATAAAAAGATTTTTAAATAAATTAAATATGAAATTCTTTTTTGGAAAATATAAGAATGAATATTTATATATAAATCAGAAAACTGATTTTAAAGATTATATATTAAAGTTTCTATTTATATTTATAATTTTAAACTTAACACTCTCAATTATTTTTATTAATATACTTAATACAATTATTTTATCGTTTATAATAACTGTATTTTTAATAAATGAAATACTGCTTAATATAAAGAAACTAAATTATGAAAAATATATATTATCCCAACTAACTATTTATGTTAGTCAAATGGCAATGATTATAAATTATAATAATGTTTATTCATCAATAAAAGAAGTGAAAAATTATTTAGAAGAACCATTAAGAAGTGATTTAGATGTCAAATATAGTGATTAGGTTTAGACCTAGAAAAGTAAATAATTTGAAAAATTGTCTATATAACTGGAATAATTACGTAGCAAAAAAAGGTAAAGCTGATGATTCTCAAATTAGTAAGGATTTGTTTTATGAAAATGATTTTGAAGAAACAGATGGTAAAACATTAATTTGGAATTCAAATGGGGATACTAATATAATTGAAGATATTAAAGATGATAAATTATTGAATTCAGCTTCATCAGTATGGGATTTAGTTATACCGTTTGAAGAAGATTTTGCACACCAAG
>JBKDZP010000003.1:0-185550 GCA_047971315.1 Bacilli bacterium | reverse complement strand
GAATTGGATATGATTTTATACCAAATACTTATTCTGGAGCCCAAGGATCATATGGTAAGGGAGCAAACGGTAGTAATTATATGACTGGAGGAGGAGGTGGATACTACGGTGGCGGAGCTGCTGGAGTAACAGCTTATTGTACTGCAGGCGGAGGCGGAGGTTCTGGATATATAGGTGGAGTTTCTAGCGGTTCAATGACACCTGGATCAAAATCAGGAAATGGATATGCCAGAATCACTTTAGTCACTATTACCGGATAAAAATATTATAATAAGAATAAAAAGAGACAAAAGTCTCTTTTTATTCTTATTATATATTAATTATATATATTACTTGAAAAAATATTGTAAATAATATAAAATGTAAGTGGAGAATGATTAAATGAAAAAAACAATTAGAGATTTTGATTTAAATAATAAAAAAGTAATAATTAGAGTAGATTTTAATGTGCCAATTAAAGATTCTATCATAATAGATGATAGTAGAATTATAGCATCATTAGAAACAATTAATTATGCAATAAGTAATAATGCAAGAGTCATTATAATGTCTCATCTAGGTCGTATAAAAGATGAAAATGATCTTGTCAAAAATGATTTAAGTATTGTAGCTAAAAAATTACAAGAATTATTTTCATGCAATGTAGAATTTGTTAATGCTACAAGAGGAAAAGTTCTTGAAGCTGCAATTGAAAAATTAAAACCAGGAAATATTTTATTAATGCAAAATACAAGATATGAAGACTTAGAAAATCAACAAGAAAGCAATAATGATTTAAAATTAGGTAAATATTGGGCAAGTTTAGGTGAAATATTTATTAATGATGCATTTGGTACATGTCATAGAGCTCATGCTTCAAATGTAGGAATTGCATCATGTTTACCAAATGGAATAGGATTTTTAATTGAAAAAGAACTAATTAATTTATTACCTACAATACAAAATCCTAAAAAACCATTTACAGTAATTTTAGGAGGAGCTAAAGTAGCCGATAAAATTGGAGTAATAAAAAATTTAGTAAAAACAGCAGATTATATTTTAATCGGTGGGGCAATGGCGTATACATTTTTAAAAGCAATTGGGATTAATATTGGTAAATCATTACTTGATGAAGAAAATATAGAATTTTGTAATGAAATATTAGCTACATATCCAGATAAAATTATATTACCAATAGATTCAGTTAATGCTTTAGAAATTAGTGGAATTGCAATCCCTAGAACATGTTTTATAAATGAAATAAAAGAAGATGAAATAGGACTTGATATAGGATATAATACTGTTAAGCTTTTTAAAAATTATTTAGAAGAAAGTAATACCATTTTATGGAATGGACCAGTAGGTATGTTTGAATTAGAACAATTTTCAAAAGGTACTAAAGGAATATGTGAAAAATTAAAAAATATAGAAGCCAATAAAATAATAGGTGGAGGAGATACATCATCCGCAATAATAAACCTTGGCTATAAAGATTGTGTTTCATATATTTCAACAGGTGGAGGAGCTACTTTAGAACTTTTAGAAGGTAAAAAGTTACCTGGTATAGAAATAATAGAGGAAGAATAATGAAAAGAAAAAAAATTATTAATATTTTGATGTTATTTATTGTTACATCATTAGTTTTATTTTTATCACTTAAAGATAATTTTCATGAAGTAATGAAACAAATTACCACTATGAATCCATTTTGGATTTTAGCTTGTTTATTTTTGATTTTATCTTATTTCTTTTTTAGAGCTATTACAACAATGATTTTAGCAAAAAAATTCAATAAAAATTTTAGTATCATAAAAGCACTAAAACTTGAATTTGAAATGGCATTTTTCAATGGAGTAACTCCATTTGCTACAGGTGGTCAACCATATGTAATATATTCTTTAAAAAAATCAAATTTGAAAATGGTTGAAGCTACAAATGTAACAATTCAAAATTTTATAATTTATCAAATTGCTTTAGTACTTTTAGGATTATACGCAATAATATCTAATTATATATTTAAACAAATTCCAAATAATAATATACTTAATGAATTAGCTTTTATCGGATTTTTTATAAATAGTTTAGTAATAATATTTTTATTTGTTATTTCATTTGCTAAAAAAACTAATCGATATTTATTAAAAAAAATAATAAAATTATTAGTAAAAATAAAAATAATAAAAAATGAAAAAGAATTTAATGATAAATTTGAAAATAACTTAAATGAATTTCATATTGGGGCTGAATTATTACTTAAAAATAAATGGAAATTTATTACATTAATAATATGCCAAATAGTATCATTAATATCAATTTATTTAATCCCACTTTCAATATTATATGGAATGGGTGATTATACTAGTTACAATTCAGTTATTTGTATTATCTTAACTGCATATGTAGTATTAATCGGATCTTTTATACCAATGCCTGGTGGTACTGGTGGAATTGAATATGCTTTTGTAGTATTTTTTGGATATTTTATCACAGGAGCTAAACTTAGTTCTGTAATGTTAATATGGAGGTTTATTACATACTATTTTGGAATAATAATTGGAGCTATTTTACTTAATTTTAGAAAAGAGGAAAAATTATGAGAATAGGAATCTTTACAGATACATATCCTCCTTTTGTAAATGGAGTTTCAACTAGTGTAAGTATGTTAGAAAAGGGACTAAAACAGCTTGGACATGAAGTGTTTATAATTACGGTAAATCCAGATAATATGACATATAAATATGAAAATAATGATCAAATTATAAGAATCCCTGGAATTCCAATAGGAATTTATGATTATAGATTAACAGGTATATACCCTATTAGATCAATTCATAGAATAAAAAAATGGAATTTAGATGTAATTCATTCTCATACTGAGTTTGGAATAGGAACATTTGCTAGAATAATATCAAAACAGTTAGATATACCTTTAGTACATACATATCATACAATGTATGAAGATTATGTTCATTATATTACAAAAGGTTATTTTGACAAATCTAGTAAAAAAATAGTCGAATATTTAACTAAATTTTATTGCGAAACAACTGCTCAAGAATTAATTGTACCAAGTAAGAAAACATATGATTTTTTTAAAGAAAAATATCATTATCAGAAAAACATTCATATTGTACCAACCGGTATAGATATTGACAGATTTTATAAAGAAAATATAAATAAAAAAGATGTAATTGAAATAAAAAAAGAATTAGGAATAAAAGAAACAGATTTTGTTATTTTATTCGTTGGTAGATTAGCTAAAGAAAAAAATATTGAATTATTATTAGAAGGACATACTAATATTATAAAAAAATATCCAAATGCGAAATTACTAATAGTAGGTAGTGGGCCAGATTATTACCATTATTTAGATAAAGTAGATAGTCTAAATTTAAAAAACAATGTTATTTTTACTAATGCTATTCCATGGGTAGAAATACCTAATTATTACGGATTATCAAACTTATTCGTTACTGCTTCAAAAACTGAAACACAAGGTTTAACAGTAATTGAGGCAATGGCATCTTCATTACCAGTTGTTTGTATTGAAGATGAGAGTTTTACAAATATAGTAATTGATGGATATAATGGTAAAATATTTAAAACAAAAAGACAATATATAAAAATAATTGAAGATCTAATTAGCGATAAAAATAAACTTAATAAATTAAGTAGTGAAGCTAGAATAACTGCAACATCACATTCCTTAAAAAACTTTTCTGAACAAATTTTAGAAGTTTATAAAAAAAATATAAATAATAGAAAAAGAGCTTTTGTTGATAAAATAAGAGATGTAGTAAAAAAGGGTTTAGATGGGAAATAAAATTGTAGTTGCTAATTTAAAAATGAATTTAAATGTTGTTCAGGTAAGCGAATATTTAAAAAAAATAAATAAAAATATTAATAATAAAAATGTAATTATATGTCCAACTAGCATTTATATTCCATATTTTTTAAAACAAAATTATAAAGTTGGTATCCAAAATATTTTTTATAAAGATAAAGGTGCTTTTACGGGAGAAATTTCACCAAATCAAGCCTCTAGTATTGGAATAGAATATGTAATAATTGGACATAGTGAGAGAAGAAAAAAATTTTTTGAGAAAAATGATGAAATAAATAAAAAAATAAAAGCTTCCTTAGAAAATGATCTTAAAGTAATATTATGTATAGGTGAATCTATTGAAGAACATGATTTGCTTAAAACAAATAAAGTAATTGAAAATCAAATAACTCTAGCTTTAAGAAACATTAAAGATCTAACGAATGTAATAATTGCATATGAGCCTATATGGACAATTGGAACTAATGTAATTCCAAGTTTTAAAGAAATAAATAATGTAACTAAATTTATTAAAAGTGTTATTTTGAAAATTAATTTCAATATTGATATTAAAGTATTATATGGTGGTAGTGTGAATGAATTCAATATTGAAGAAATTATTAAAAACACATTTGTTGATGGAGTATTAGTAGGTGATGCCTCAATTGATGCAGATAAATTATTAAAAATTATTGAAGTTACTTGTTAAGTAACTTTTTTTTACATTTTTCGACATATGTTTACATAACTAGATAAAAAAATCTCTAGTAAATTTAAGTAGACTTATAGTATAATATTAACGAAAGCAGTACTTCTAGAAAGGAAGAATAAAATGAAAAATATTAGGGTACTAATGATAGATGATAACATTAGTTTGATTCAAATGGTAAAAGAGTATTTTTGTAGTAGTGAAGTATGTATTACGTTAGAAGCTTATGATGGAGCAGATGGAATTAAGTTAATTGAGGAAAAACCTGATGAATTTGATTTAATTATCCTTGATTTGATAATGCCAAAAAAAGATGGAATGTATGTATTAGAAGAAATGAAATCTAGAGGCATAAACAAAGATGTAATTGTAGCTACTAGCTATAATTCTAGTGATATTATAAGAAAAGTTTCAGAATTTGGAGTTAAATATTTTATTTTAAAACCATTTGAACTTACTGATTTAGAAAAAAGAATATATGAAGCAGTTAAAAGAGATGATAAAAAAGGTAAAAATATAGATTTTCACCATAATAATTTACAAATCTCAATAACTAAAATCCTTCATGAATTGGGAATTCCATCTCATATAAAAGGATATCAGTACATTAGAGAAGGTATTGGAATATTATATGAAAGACCAGAAACTATTGGTGGAATAACAAAAGAGTTATATCCAGAACTTGCAGTTAAATTTGATACAACTGTATCTAGAGTTGAAAGAGCAATTAGACATGCAATTGAAGTAAGTTGGAATCGTGGTAGTTGGGATTTAATGGAAGAAATATTTGGACATAGTGTTGATATCGACAAAGCAAAACCAACAAATTCTGAATTTATTGTTACAATTGCAGATAAATTAAGATTAGAAGGTAATAAAATAGGTGTATAAAAGTAACTCCGAGTATTTGGAGTTTTTTTAAACATTAGAAATTAACATACAAATCATATTTTGTAACTCACAAAATTAAGTGTCCATCTAGGGCATAAAAAAAGGCACATATGTTTGCCTATGATACAATGTAATTGGAAAAAAAGACATTGGAGGAAACATATGAGTTACTTAAATTGTAACAAATTTGAAAGAAAATACAAGCATTTTTCATTTATTGAAAGAACACAGATAGAAAGATAGCATAATAAAGATAAAAAAAGTAATAAAGAAATAGCTGAACTACTTAATAAAAGTGAACGTACTATTAGGCGTGAAATTAATAGAGGTTTAACAATAAATCGTACTACTGATTTAAAAGAAATATATGTATATTCATCAGATATTTCACAAGAAAAGTATAATTATAATATGACTGCAAAAGGTCCTGTATTAAAAACTTGATAAAGATATAAATATTGTTAAACATATTGAAAAAGAAATCATAGAAAATAAAAAATCACCTGAAGTTATTGTGATTCAATTGAAAGAAAATGGATTTAACAAAATATCATCGCCAATACTATAAGAAATGCGATAAAAGGTGAAACAATATTTACAAAAAAAACCAGGTAAAATAATATATATTAAAGATTATAATAATAAAAATAAAGAAAAGAGAATCGCTAAAACTACTCCAGCAGAAAAGTCTATTGAATTTAGACCTAAAGAGGCAAATGATAGAACAGAGTATGGACGCTGGGAGGGAGACGTAGTCATTGGAACTAGAACAAAAGGTTGTGTTTTATTTACATTAACTGAAAGAAAAACTAGAGAAGAAATAATTATAAAGATTAAAGGTAAAGCTTCCATTAATATAGTAAAATCATTAAATTCATTAGAAAGAAAATTTGGTAAAAGGTTTTATAGTAAATTTAAAACTATAACATTTGATAATGGTGTTGAATTCTTGGATTATAAAGGTATGCAAAAAAAAGGTAATAGACTTTCTGTATACTATGCTCATCCATATTGCTCTGGAGAACGAGGAACAATTGAAAATAATAATAGACTAATTAGAAGATGGATACCAAAAGGAATATCTATAGATAATATAACAAAAGAATTTATCCAAAAAATTGAAGATTGGATAAATAACTATCCAAGGGCTATGTTTGGTTATAAAACCTCAAATGATATGCTTAAACATTGCTTATTATAAATATACAAAATTAAATTAATTAACTTTTTAAAAACAAGTGGTAGCGCGTTAGGTAGAAATAAATACATGATATTTCAAGTTAATCCTAAATTCATATATTATACCTTTATAAATATGTGTTAAAATAAAAACAGAAATTTTAAAATCACATTCAATTCTATTAATATTATTGGTAAGCAATGTCCGGCACTTAATATTGTAATTTATAATACAAATCATATTTATAAAAAATGTTTGACATTTAATTGATAATAATATACAATAACGGCTGGCGATTGTTAATACGAAATATTAATGCTATTTAAGGGGGAAGTTTATGGAAAAAAATTATTATGAGGTATTAGGTGTTTGTAAAAGTGCTAGTGCAGAAGAAATAGAAGAAGCATATTTAAAAAATATAGGAAATTTTCAAACAGGAAAAGAAAGATTACCATTTTTCAAAGCATATGTAGTTTTAATAAATTCAGAAAGTAGAAAAGAATATAATTTTAGATTAAATAGAGAAAAAGAATTACAATTAGTTTTTAAAAAGGATGAATTAACAAATAATTTAGCTAAAATAGAAAAAGAATATAAAAAACTGGATAAAGAATTAGTTAGTGAAGAAATCTTTACTCGTGATTTAAAAACTGAAGTAAAACTGGATAAAATATTATTAAATGATGAACATGTTAAGGTAATTTGTCTACTTGATAATTTAAAAAACGATATTTCAATTTCATTAGATACTAAAATGAAAAAAACTAACAAGGGTGTTTTTTCTAAAATTTTCAAAAAAAAATCAAATAAAAAATTTGAAAATTATTATCAACAAAAAAATAATATAATAAATACAATTAATTTAATATTAGATTTGATTAATAAAGAAAAATTAGATCTAAATCAAAACTCTTATTCTACAGATACATTAAAAAATGCAATAAATCAAACTTGTATACTAATAAATTTAACATCAAATAAAAAGTTTAAACAACAAAGTATAGATATTTTTGATTGTTTAATTTCTGTATCAAATTTAAGTTCAGAACTAAAAATAAAAATATTTAAAAATGAGGAAACTATTGAATATTGGTTACAAGAAATTTTAAAACTAGAATCTATTGTTCAAACCAAATTAGATGAAAAAGAAGCTTTAAAAAATAAAATATTAGAACTTGATAGTCAACTTGACTCTTTAACTATTGATGACATTGAAACAACAAAAAAAATTAATGAAACTGAAAAAACAAAGAAAAAAATATAAAAAATGATTTTTAGATTAATACATAACCGATAAGACAAATTTTATAGGTTTTTTTGTATGATTTATTTAAAATTTATAAAACAAAACAAATTAATACTAGAATTAGTAAATTACGTTTTATAATATTTATTTTAATAGAAATACTAAAAATCTTGATTAAAAAGTTTTAAACTATTATAATAGTTATTGAAAGTAGAGATGATTGTATGAAACCTATTGTACTTTGTATTTTAGATGGAGTTGGAGTTAGAAATGAAATTCATGGAAATGCTGTTAAACAAGCTAAATTGCCATTTTTTAATAATTTATTTAAAAAATATCCAAATTGTTTATTAGAGGCTAGTGGAGAACAAGTAGGACTTCCTCATGGACAAATGGGTAATAGTGAAGTTGGACATATGAATATTGGAGCTGGCAGAATTGTTTATCAACCATTAGAACTTATTAATTCAAAAATAAAAGATAATACTTTTTTTGAAAATAATGAGATAAATAATATTATCGATTTTGTAAATCAAAATGATTCTAAACTACATGTTTTGGGACTTTTAAGTGATGGTGGAATTCATTCTCATATCGACCATCTATACGCAATTATAGATCTTTGTAAGAAAAAAAATGTGAAAAAATTATATATTCATGCATTTTTAGATGGAAGAGATACATTACCTAAAGTAGCTTTAAAATATTTAGATGAATTGCAAAAAAAATTATATGAAACAGGTATAGGTACTATTGCTTCATTATCTGGAAGATATTATTCGATGGATCGTGATAATAGATGGGATAGAGTTAAAAAAGCATACGATGTAATGACTAATAAAAATAATCATGAAAAGAAAAATTATGAAGATGTTATAAAAACTAGTTATACTAATTCAAAAAGTGACGAGTTTATTGAACCATGTCTTTTAGATAATGAAGGAATAATAGAAGAAAATGATGGGTTAATTCTATTTAATTATCGACCAGACCGTGGTAGAGAATTATTCTATGCTTTAACTAATCCCAAGTTTAAGGAATTTGATAGAAAATTTATTAAAAATTTGAAATTAGTAACAATGATGGGAGTAAGTGAAGATGTTATTTTTAAACCAGCTTTTGAATCACAAAAATTATCAAATACATTAGGAGAATATTTATCAATAAAGAAATTAAAGCAGTTAAGAATAGCAGAAACTGAAAAATACGCTCATGTAACATATTTTTTTGATGGTGGAATTGATAAAGAATATACATATGAAAATAGAATTTTAATTCCATCACCAAAAGTTGCAACTTATGATTTAAAACCAGAAATGAGTGCTATTGAAATTACTGATACTTTAATCAGTGAATTAGAAAATGATTATGATATTGTTATTTTAAATTATGCAAATGGTGACATGGTTGGACATACTGGTGATATGAATGCAACAATTAATGCTTTAGAAACACTGGACAAATGTTTAGAAAAACTTTTTAAGAAAGTTATTGAAAAAAATGGATTATTAATAGTAACATCAGATCACGGCAATAGCGATTTAATGTTAGATGATAGTAATAATATAATTACATCTCATTCAACTTCTAAAGTTCCATTTATTATAACTGATAAAAAATATAGTTTAAAAAATGGTAAATTAGGAGATATTGCTCCAACTATTTTATCATTATTAAATATAGAAATTCCTAATGAAATGTCTGGAGACATATTGATTAAAAAAAATAAAAGAAATAAAAGTAATATATTTTTATTATTATCTGGAATTTTCTTACTTTCATTATTAATTATTTATAGTGTTAGATTTATACATTATTATAATGTTGAACATCAAAATGAAGAGTTAGACAAATCATTGTTTTATACTATTACAAATAATAATGTAGTTACATCTGGTGATGGTTTATATAATGAAGAAGAAATTTATACATATAAAGGACAAGTAGAAAATAATTATGTATATTATTCAAATAGATTATGGAGAATTATAAAAATTAATGATGATAAAAGTATTAAAATAATAACTGATGATATAGTTTCTTCCCTTGTTTGGAATTATGAAAATAATGATTATAAAAGTTCATATATTAGGAATTATTTGAACTATAATGGATTAGAATATACAGGTATATTTTATAATAGTTTAAATAATCCAGATAATTATTTAACAAGCACAACTTTTTGTATTGATGAAATTGAAAGTACTAATACTGATGTTTGTGAAAGTACAATAACTGATAAGGTAGGTTTAATCACTTTTCAAGAATACAAGGAAGCTTTAGCAAATGAAAGTTATTTAAATAATGGTGATTACTTTTGGACTATAAATGCAAATACAGAAAATAATGTTTGGTATGTTTTTAATGAAGGTGGAGTAAATGATAAATCATCTAATGGAGATACATATTATAGTTATGGAGTAAGACCAGTTGTTACATTAAAAAATAATCTTGAATATATTTCTGGTGATGGAACAATTAATAGTCCTTACATAATAGATAATAGTAATGAAATAAAAGTTAATAGTTACATAAAGTATAGTGAGCATATTTGGAAAGTATCTGAAATAGGTGAGGATTCATATAAATTAGTATTAAATGATTATTTAATTTCAGATGACGAATATTTAATTAGAAACTTTTCAACATCTGGAAGTGATTTTGTATTGACAAGTTATAATAATATAGCGTATTATTTAAATAATGTGTTTTTAACTAGTTTGAGTGATACTAGTTTATTAGTTGATACTTCTTGGTATACAGGAAGTTATAATAGTGTGAGTAATTATGATTATAGTAATATCTATAAGACAAGTGTTAGAAGTAAGGTAGGATTATTATCAGTAATAGATTTTGGTGCAAGTGATTTAGGTGCTACTTATACTATTACACCATTTACGAATGAATTAGTAATTGTTGTTAATGGTAACGGATCTATTTATAGTACATTATCTACTGATTCTTTAAAAATTGTTCCAGCTATTGGTTTAACAAAAAATATAAATATTATAAGTGGTGATGGTTCAGTTGATAATCCCTACATTTTAGATTAGAGGTAAATATGAAAAAAAAGAAGAAATTTATTATAATTGTAACTGTAATTTTAGATATTTTAGCAATAATTTTCTTGTTTTTTTCTTATGGACCAATTGCTTATTTTAGAAATTTATTAGTTACTTCTGCAATGAGTACACAAAGTCATAAATATTTAGCTAGGACATTATATAATGAGACAACAATAGAAGAGGTTTTAAGTTTAAATTTTGTTGTTGAAATAGAAGAAAATACCAATACAAGTGAGATTGCTTTTGAAGAAATTGTAGAAACAGAAAAGTATGAATCTATTTATGAAGAACAGATTTTGAAAAAAAATGAAGGTAATGATTTATATAAAATTATTCCAATTAGTGGAAGTGGATATGTTGGTTATGTAACTGTTATATATGATGCTTCAAAAATAGAGCTAGTAACCTCAAGGTACTTAGGAACAAAAGGTGAAATGTTACAAAATATGTCTAAAAATTATGGTGCTGCTATTGCTATAAACGCAGGTGGATTTAATGATCCTGGTGGTATAGGAAATGGCGGAACTCCAACAGGAACTGTTATTCAAAATGGAAAAGTGATTTATCAAGGTGGAGCAACTGGATGGACTGGTGGATTAATTGGATTTAATAGCGATAATGTTTTAGTTTTAACAAAAGATTCACCATCTGTTGCAATTGCAAATGGAATAGAAGATGCAATTGAATTTGGCCCATTTTTAATTGTAAATGGACAACGTGCAATTATTTCAGGAAATGGTGGCTATGGTATAGCTCCAAGAACTGCCATTGCTCAAAGAAAAGATGGTATTGTTCTTTTTATAACAATAGATGGTAGACAACCTGGATATAGTTTAGGCGTTGATATGGGAACATTGACAGATATTTTGGAAAGATATAAGGCTTATAATGCAGCTAATTTAGATGGTGGAGCTTCTAGTAGTCTAAATGAGTACGGAGAGTTGATTAGTAAACCGTGTGCGCTTGGAGTCACAGGTGAGAGATGGCTACCAAATGCATGGATGGTAAAATAGAATTTATTGACTTTACTTTGTAATAGTGTTAATATTAAATATAGATAATACTAAAAGATAGGTGATTTCAATGAATGAAAAAGGGTTTGCAGTATCAGGAATAATATATACATTATTTTTAGTTTTCCTAATAATTATGATGAGTATTTTAACTGGTACTCAAAATAAAAAGAAAATTTTAGATAAATTGAAACAAGATACCTTAAAAGAAGTTCAAAGTAATGTAATTATTCCATAGTTAGATAGAAAAATTAGTATAAGTTTACTAATTTTTTTTGTGTTAATAAGAATAATATGTGCTCCATTTTCTTTTTTATAAAAATAAGTTTAAGTTAATAAAAATGAATCAATGACTTGAAGATAAATAATTAAGAAAATTATATAATTTTATATTATAAAGTCATATCTTCAAAATAAAAAATAAAGTAAATTTGATAAGTCAATAAATATTACTTAATATATTATAGATACTTAAATAGACCTTTTTATAGGTTTATTTTGGTTGAAGAAATCACTTATTTGTGATATCATTAATAATGATGAAATAAGTGATTAAAAATATATTTTAGAATATCAAAGGTGGTAATGTAATGCAATTTAAAATTGGAAATATAGAAATAAAAAATAATGTTGTTTTAGCACCTATGGCAGGAATATCAAATCCAGCTTATATAAAAATTTGCGAAGAAATGGGAGCAGGATATGCAGTAACAGAATTAATAAGTGCAGAAGCAATAGTTAGAGACAATAAAAAAACATTTGATATGTTAAAAGGAATTGAAAATTTGAAAATACCTGTTGCTGTACAAATATTTGGATCAAATGAAGAAGTTTTAGCAAATGCCGCAAAAATAATTTATAAATTGTATAATAATGTTTTTATAGATATTAATATGGGATGCCCAGTTCCTAAAGTGGCTGTTAAAAGTGAAGCTGGAAGTGCTTTATTAAAAAATCCTAGTAAAGTAGCTAAAATAGTAGTAGCAGTAGTTGATGCTGTTCCAATACCAGTTACTGTAAAAATTAGAAGTGGATGGGATGAATCAAGTATTAATGCAGTTGAAATAGCCAAGATAATAGAAGATAGTGGTGCAAAAGCAATAACTATCCATCCTCGTACTAGAAAACAAGGCTATAGTGGATTATCAAATTGGAATATTATTAAACAAGTAAAAGAAAATGTTTCAATTCCGGTTATTGGAAATGGTGATATTAAAAGTTGTTTTGATGCTAAAATGATGTTCGATGAAACAAATTGTGATGCAGTAATGATCGGTCGAGCGGCACTAGGTAATCCATGGATTATAAAAGAAACTGTGCAATACATTGAAAATAATACAGAACCACATAAGGTAAATGATTTAGAAAAAATTGATATGATTTTAAAACATTTAGAAAATTTATTAGAAACAAAAAATGAAAAAGTAGCAATTTTAGAAATGCGTAGTCATGCTGTTTGGTATTTAAAAGGAATAAAAGATATTGCTAATTTAAAAGAACAAATATTTAAAGTTAAAACTTCATTAGAATTTAAACAAATTATAAATGATTTTAGGAAGGAAAAATATAATGAAAGTTAGTTTATATAAAAGATTTTCAGCATATTTAATTGATATTTTATTATTAGGATTGATTTTAATGTTAATATTTTATTTTATGCCAGAAAGTAAGAATGTTAGTTCATTACATAATGATTTGAATTTAATTAATGAGAATTTTTTAAATAATGAAATAGAAACAATAGAATATTTAAATAAATACTCATCAATTATGTACAGATTAGATAAAGATAGATTGATATTTACAATAATTAATTTTATTGCTATATTTGTCTATTTTGTACTAGTTCCATATTTTTATAAAGGTAAAACTTTAGGTAATTATATTTTAGGGTTAGAAATAAAATCAAAATTTAAAAAATTAAAAATAAAACAACTAATAATTAGAAATATTATTATAAATGGACTAGGGTATTTATTAACATCAATCATATTAGTATTACTTTTAAATAATAATTCTTATTTTTATTTATTAAGTATTTTTGCTTTTACCCAATTAATACTAGTAATTGTAAGTATATTTATGATAATATATAGACATGACAAAAGAGGGCTTCATGATATTTTAAGTCAAACAAAAGTCGTAATTAGTAAAACAGAGGTGAAGGAATGAGAGAACTTACAGAACAAGAAATTGTTAGAAGAGAAAAAATAGAAAATATAAAAAAATATACAAATCCATATCCAGAAAGATATGAGACAAATTATGAATTAAAAGATGTTAATGGATTAGAAGATGGAACTACTAATATAAAAATAGCAGGACGTATTGTTTTAATGCGTAAAATGGGTAAACTTAGTTTTTTAACTATAAGAGATATTGAAGGTTCAATTCAAATATCAATTAAGGTTGATTTAGTAGGTGAAGAAAAATATGATTTCTTTAAAGAAAATTTTGATTTAGGAGATTTTATTGGTATAGAAGGTGAATTATTCACAACTCATACTGGTGAGAAAACTGTTAGAGCAAATGATTTTGTATTTTTAGGTAAAGCACTAAAACCATTAGCTGATAAATTTCATGGATTAACAGATGTTGAAGCATGTTATAGAAATCGTTATGTTGATTTAATAATGAATGAAGATACAAGAAACAGATTTTTATTAAAATATGAATTTATCAAACAAATTAGAAGATACTTAGAAGATAAAAACTATATTGAAATAGAAACACCAGTATTAATCAATAAACCATCTGGAGCACTAGCTAAACCATTTAAATCACATCATAATGCATTAGATATCGATGTATATTTAAGAATAGCTCCTGAAACTTACTTGAAAAGAGCAATAGTTGGTGGATTTACAAAGGTGTTTGAATTTTCAAGATGTTTTAGAAATGAAGGAATGGATTCAACGCATTTACAAGATTTTACAATGTTAGAATGTTATTGTAGTTATTTTAATTATAAAGATAATATGATATTAATTGAAGATATGTTAAAGAATGTAATTCAAAATGTATATGGTACTTTGACAATTAAAATAGGAGAAAATGAAGTAGATTTTTCAAATAAGTGGGAAACAGTTTCATTTAGAGATTTACTTATTAAATATGTAAATATTGATATTAATATTTATAATACTAAAGAAAAATTATTAGATATAATTGCTTCTAAAGGTATTGAGATGGAAAGTGAAGAAAATATAAATAACTTAGGACTTGGTAAAATTGTTGATTTACTTTATAAAAAAGTAGCTCGTCCATATATGATTAATCCAGTTTTCTTAACTGAACATCCAATTGAGTTATCTCCACTAGCTAGAGCTAATGATGAAAACAAATCATTAACAGATCGTTTTCAATTAGTTATAAATGGAGCAGAAATTATTAATGCTTATTCGGAATTAGTTGATCCAATTGAACAATTTAATCGTTTAGAAGAACAAGCTAAATTAAATTCTGATGGTGATGATGAAGCAATGTTGATGGATACTGATTATATTGAAGCAATGGAATATGGTATGCCACCTATTTCAGGTTGGGGTATGGGAATCGATAGAGTTATTCAAATTTTAACAGATCAAAATAATATTCGTGATAATATTTTATTTCCACTTTTAAAACCAGTTCAACATAAGGAAATAAGTGAGTAATGAACCTTTTTGTAGTTAGACATGGAAAAACTATATGGAATTTAGAAAAAAAGATTCAAGGTCAAACTGATATAGAACTTTGTGAACAAGGAATTAAAGAAGCAATGGAACTTAAAGAAATAATAGCTACTAAAAATATAGATATTGTTATTACTTCACCTCTTTCAAGAGCCCTAGATACTGCAAAATTAATTACTAATAATATGTCTCCTATTTTAATAGATAACAGATTATTGGAAAGAAGTTATGGCATATTAGAAGGTGTGAATAGAGAAGGATACAGTTCAACTGATTACTGGAATTATAATACCAATTTAGTTGAGAATGGTATAGAACCTGTTTTAAAGTTATTTGAAAGAACAAATGAATTTTTAAAAGATTTAAAAGAAGAATATAATGGTAAAAATGTTTTAATTGTAACACATAATGGAATATGTAGAACAATTTACTATAGTATTAATGGTATACCAGAAGATGGAGATTTATCTAAAAAGAAAACATCAAATCTTCAAATTGATGAGTATATAATATAGAGAAGAGGTAACAAATGAAGATTTTATCAGTTAATGCAGGAAGTTCATCATTAAAATTTCAATTATATGAAATGCCTGAGGAAAAAGTATTGATTTCAGGGATTTTTGAAAGAATTGGAATTGATAATAGTTTTTATACTATTAAAATTAATGATAATAAAATAAAAAAAGAAGTACAACTTGAAAATCATGAAGTTGCATTTTCAATTTTAAATAAAGAATTACTTGATAATAAAATAATTAATTCTTTAGATGAAATAAAAGGTGTAGGACATCGTGTAGTTCATGGCGGAGACAAATATTCTAAGTCAGTAGTTATAGATAATGAAGTATTAGATACTATAGTTGAATTGTCAGCTTTAGCACCACTTCATAATCCAGCTAATATAATGGGAATAAAAGCATCAATGAAAGAAATTTCAAGTGCAATTCAAGTTGGTTGTTTTGATACTGCATTTCATCAAACAATGGAAAAAAATTCATATTTGTATCCAATACCTTATGAATTTTATGAAAAATATAATATTAGAAAATATGGATTTCATGGAATGAGCCACAAATATGTTTCAAAAAGAGCAAATAAATTACTAGGTAAAAATGATACTAAATTAATAATTTGTCACTTAGGAAATGGTGGAAGCTTAAGTGCTGTTGTAAATGGTAAATGTATTGATACTACAATGGGTTTCACACCTAATGCTGGAATTATAATGGGAAGTAGATCAGGTGATATTGATTATAGTATTATTCCATATTTAATTAATAAAACAGATTTAACAATTTATGAAATTGATTCTATTTTAAATAAAAAGAGTGGACTATTAGGTATTAGTGGAGTTAGTAGTGATATGAGAGATGTAATTGACGAAAGCGAAGCAAATAATGAAAGAGCAAATTTGGCTATTGATATGGTAGTTAAAACAATAGTTGGATATATTTCTAAATATTATGTACAATTAGGTGGTTGTGATGCTATTTGTTTTACAGCTGGTATTGGAGAAAATTCTTCACAAATTAGAAATTTTGTAATTAATAAACTAGATGTTTTAGGTATTAAATTGGATGAAGCTAAAAATGAAGAAATAAGATTTGGAAAAGAAGGTATTATTACTACGTTAAATTCTAGTATTCCATGTTACGTAATACCAACTAATGAAGAAGTAATGATTGCTAGAGACACATTAAATTTAATAAACTAGGAAGTGTGAAAATATGTGTAATAAAATATATAAAAAAATCTATAATGAAATAAAAAAAACTAATAAAATAGTTATAGCTAGGCATGTTGGAGCTGATCCTGATGCTTTAGGGAGTAGTATTGGACTTAAAGAAATAATTTTAAATACATTTCCTAATAAGGAAGTATATGTAGTTGGGTTTCCAGCTAGTAAATTTAGATATTTAGGTAATTTAGATAAGTTTAGTGATGAAATGTACAATGATTCATTATTAATTGTAACAGATACCCCGGATAAAAAAAGAGTAGATGGAGTAGATGTTAATTTATTTAAATCAGTTATAAAGATAGATCATCATCCATTTGTTGACGATTTTGGCGGTATTGAGTGGATTGATAATGATGCTAGTAGTGCATCACAAATGATAATGGAACTAATTTTTAACACAAAACTTAAAATAAATAAATCTGCAGCTGAGAAGTTATTTATTGGTTTAGTAGCCGATACTAATAGATTTTTATTTTATTACACAACTACTAAAACATTTAATTTGGTGTCAAAACTAATTAAGGAAACAAATATAGATTTTTGTAAATTATATGATAATCTTTATATTAGACCATTAAGAGATATTAAGTTTCAGTCTTATATCGTAAATAATTTTAAAATAACTGAAAATGGTTTTGCATATTGTAATGTTGATGCTGATATTTTAGAAGAGTATGGAGTAGATGCAGCAACAGCGGGTAATATGGTTAATAATTTTAATCATATAGAAGAAATTATTTCATGGGCAATATTCTCATATGATAAAAATTCTAATTTAATAAGAGGTTCAATTCGTTCTAGAGGACCAATAATTAATGAAATGGCTAGCCAATATGGTGGAGGCGGTCATATATATGCTAGTGGAGTAAGATTAAAAGATTTTGATGAAGTTGAAAAATTTGCAAAAGACTTAGATAAAGTTTGTAAAGATTTTATACAAAAAGGATAATTATGTTATCCTTTTTATATTTCTGGATTCTCTGAAATTGGAACAAGATTATAATCACTGTAAGTTATGACTACATATAGTGTAATGATTGCAGCTAAAGTAGTTAAGCCACCTGATGCTAATTGAAGATTAAATGGAGTAGTATCTTCATTTTTATATACAGCAACTTGTTTATTTTCATAGTTAATATATAAGTATAATAAAGTCAAACATAGAACAACTACTCTATTTGTAATAGCTATTTTATTAAAAGTTTCAGGACTATATATGGGGCACTCTTTTTTTAGAACAAGTTTTTCATTATAGGTTAATGATAGTGATACAAGTACTGTAATGATGAATATTACTGTCAAAGTCATTTGTAGATCAAATAATTGTTCTTCATATTTTTGTATATTCATATTAAAATATATGAATATACTTAATGAATTATATGTTAAATTTATTCATTTTTAAATTATATTATTAAAATGTATTGATTTTATTAAACAAAAATGATATTCTTAAAATGTAAGCAATATAGCTTATCAATAAAATAAGGAGGTAAGACAATATGTCAAAAACAGATTTAGTAATTTTTATGGCTGAAGAATCTGGATTAACAAAAGCTGATTCTGCTCGTGCACTAGACGCTATGGTAAAAGGTTTAGAACAAGGATTAAAAGAAAGTGTAAAAGTAACTTTAACAGGAATTTTAAAATTTACTTCTAAAGAAAAACCAGAATCAACTGGACGTAATCCAAGAACTGGAGAAGCTGTTAAAATTGCTGCAAGAACTGCAGTTACAATTAAAGCAGGTTCTAAATTAAAAGAAGCTTTAAACTAATAAAATTGGCTATATATGGCCTTTTTTCTTTTGGAGGAATATTATGTATGAAATAGGTATTAAGATTTTAAATATTTTAAATGACAAAGGGTATGAGGCATATATAGTAGGTGGCTTTGCTAGAGATTATTATATGGGATATATTGGTAATGATCTAGATATTTGTACTAATGCATTACCAAGTGAAATTAAAAAAATATTTAATAATATAATTAGTGATAATAGTGAATATGGTGTTATTAAAATAAAATATTGTGATAAATTTATTGAAATCGCTAGTTTTAGAAAAGATATATCATATAAAAACAGAAAACCAATAATAGAGTTTACAAATAATATAAAAGAAGATTTATTAAGAAGAGATTTTAGAATGAATACTCTTTGTATTGATCTAAATGGTAATTATATTGATTTCTATGGGGCAATTGAAGATATTAATAATAAAATGATAAGAATGATTGGTAAATCTAATAGACTAACTGAGGACTGTTTAAGAATGCTAAGAGCGATTAGATTTGCTACTATTTTAGATTTTAATTTAGAAATTGATATTGTTACTGAAATAAAAGAAAATAAGGAATTACTTAGACTTTTATCTTATAATAGAAAAAAAGATGAATTAGATAAAATATTTAATTGTTTAAATTGTAAAAAGGGTATTGAATTACTAATTGAATTTGATTTAGAAAATAGTTTAGATTTAAAAAATTTAAAAAATATTAACAGAAATGTATTTGGTTTAAATGTTTGGAGTCAATTAGATTGTATAAATTATCCATTCAAAAAAAATGAACTAAAGATTATTAGCAATATAAAAAAATTATTGAATGAGAAAATAGATAAATATAGTTTATATAAATATGGGCAAGATTTGATAAATTCAGTTTATGAAATTAAAGGCAAAAATATTGATGTTATTGAAGAATATAATAATTTAGTTATTTACACTAAAGAAGATATTAATATAAGTACAAATGATTTAATTAATTTTATTGATAACAAAGAAATAAGTAAAGTTTATAAAGTTTTAGAAAAAGAGATTGTTAACTTGAATTTAGTTAATCAAAAACAAGCAATTATTGATTTTTTATTTGATAAAAATTTAAAATAAGGTATAATATTTAAAAAAGGTGATAAATAATGGATAAATTGATAAATGTTTTAAAAGAAGGTAATGTTAGTTTTCCTAAACTATTATTAAAAAGTTACAAAAATTTGAATATCTCTTGTGAAGAATTTATAGTGTTGATTTATATAATGAACGATAATTCAGATAATTTTAATCCTAAGGCTATAAGAGAGTATCTAGGGTTAACTTTAGAAAATGTATTAAATATTATAGATTCTTTAACTAGTAAAGATATTATTAAAATTGAAATTAGAAAAATAAATAATATTAGAGAAGAATTTATTAATATAGAGTTTTTATATCGTAAGTTAGCTTATATAGCAATGAATGAAAAAGAAATAGAGTTAAGTAAAAAAGAGACAACTATATTTGATTTATTTGAACAAGAGTTTGGTAGAACTCTAAGTCCTATGGAGTATGAAATAATAAATGGATGGTTGGATGCCTCATTTAAAGAGGATTTAATTATACATGCTTTAAAGGAAGCTACATATAATGGTGTTTCTAATTTAAGATATATTGATAAAATTTTATTTGAATGGAAAAAGAAAGGTTTTCAAATTAAAGATGATGTAGAAAAAAGCAGAATTCCAAATCAAAATAAAGTAGAACAAAAGGAAATGTTTGATTATAACTGGTTAGATGATATTGATGAATGAGATTGTTGATTATTTAAATATCAAAATACCAAATCCTATATGTGAACTTAATTATTCTTTAGATTATGAGTTACTAATAGCAGTAATGTTTAGTGCCCAAACTACTGATAAAAGAGTAAATACTGTTACTTATAAATTATTTAAGGAATATGATTCACTTGATAAATTAAAAGATGCAAATTTGGACAACATAATTAATCTAGTAAGGCCATTAGGATCATATAATAGAAAATCTATGAATGTTATTGAAATAGCTAGACATTTATATGAAGATTGTAACTGTATAGTACCTAATAATAGAACTTATTTAGAAACTCTACCAGGTGTTGGTAGAAAGACAACAAATGTTGTTTTAAATATATTATTTAATGAACAGTGTGTTGCTGTTGACACTCATGTAGCAAGAGTAAGTATAAGACTAGGAATTGCTAAAAAGAACGATAATGTACTTGTAATTGAAAAGAAAATTACTAAAAAATTTAAGAATAATGATTTAGGATTAATACATCATCAATTATTATTATTTGGTAGATATTATTGCAAAGCAATTAAACCACTGTGTGAAGATTGCGGATTAAAGGATTTTTGTAAAGAAAAAAAACGAGTTAAATAATATTTGCTCGTTTTTATGATAAAAGTCAAATTTGACAAAAATAAAATAATAGTTTATTATATGTCATTAAAAAGAGGTGGTTATTTATGTATAATTTAAGTGATTATCGTAATTCAAAAGGATACATTATTATAGATGAGTTAAAGGATACTGAATTGAAACTATACGATATTTTAGGACGAAAAACAAAATATAAATTTAATTATAATAATAAAAATTATATTTTCAAAGAAATTAATCAAGCATCTTTTGAAGATTTATCACATGTTTTGTATCAAGAATTAATAGAATTTTGGGGTTTAAAATCAGCAGAGTATGATTTTGCAATTTACGGTGGTAAAAGAGGTGTTTTAACACCTAATTTCCTAGCACAAAATGAAAAATTAATTACTGGACAATCTATTTTAAATATTATAAATACTACAAATAGAGAAAATTCTATCAATGAAATTTTAACTAACAATATTGCTGATTTAACAAAAGCAATAAAAATACTAAATAGTGAACACAATACAAAAGATATTATTGGTAGCATATTACAAGAATTAGTTACCGATGGTGTTCTTTTAGAAACGGATAGAAATACAACTAATTGGGGATATATTGTTGATTATAAAAAGAGTAAACCAAGTCCATTTTATGATGGTAGTAATATATTTGGGCTTAATAAATCAATAGTAGATATTGAAACAAAAGTTAAAAATATAAGAGATGTTTCAACAATGATTTCGTATATGAATTCTTTAAAAAGATCATTACATTTTTCAAAAAATACTGAAAATTTAACCTTCTTTGAGGAATTAAATCTAATATATGATAAATCTCCAGCAATTATTGAAGAATTAGCAAATAAAATAATTGAAACAGATATGGAATCTATTTTTGAAAATTTAGAAAAAAGGACAAATTTTAAAATTCCATATTGTGCAGATTTATTAATTAGAAAATTATTTGATGAAAGTAAAAATATACTTTGTGAAACAACACAGTATTCAAAATGTAAAGAAAAGTACTAAATTATTAGTACTTTTTAATTAATTTTTTAACTAGTAGTAGTACTGTTAACAACGGTAACTGTTCTTGTTAAAGTATCTGTAAAATCATTATATTTGATATTATAAGTAATTGTAAATGTGGCACCTACCGTTGTTGTATCTATTTTAGTTACAGTTGTATTTGAACTATTTTTAATTGTTTTAGTTATTGTAGCTTTTTTAGTAACATCAACTAAGTCTTCAAGAACAATTACTGATTGATCAGTATAAGTTGCATTTTTTTCCACAGTTGTAACTTTATTACCGCTTAATTCAGCTGTAATTACCGTATCTAAATCATCAAAAGAAATTTTAACTTCTGCACCATCGCTCATATTATTTTTAAATATAGTATAGGCAGTTTTAACAATATATGTTGTAGGATCAGTAGAACTTATATCAAAACTTATTTTTGAATCTGCTGTTGTTTGAATTAATTTTAAATTTCCAGCATTATCTTTTGAATATATTTGATATACGATTGTTCCCATATATGAATTGTTATATGTTTTTCTTTCACTTATTAATGAATTAATTCCATCAGTTGTTGATGCTAATGTTTTTGCCCAAGATGATATTGAACTTTCATTTATAGCATCAGGTGTTTCAACTGCAGTCCAACTTAAAGTAAGAATATTTTTAGAAATACTAGATTTTAAACTTGTTACATTATTTAGCTTACTAAATCTTGTAGATATTTCTGTTGGTTCAGTACCTGTTTTAAATAATTCAGTTACTATTAAATTAGATGGTGTAAATTCACTTGCTAATTGAGCAGGGTTAGTACCAAATTCAATTTCAATTTTACTTACACTACTTGGTTGAGTCCAATTACTTCCATTAATGTAAATTCCTTTAGCTACTGCTTGGAATAATTTACGATGACTTACTGTATTAATTTTATTTGTATAATCAGCGTTTGCGGTATCATAACCATACCAAACTGAAATTGCATAATCAGGTGATACACTATTTACCCATAAATCGTTAACTGCATTTGATGGTAATTTTTTAGCAGCTATTGTAGCAGCATCAAAGTTTGATGTACCCGTTTTAGCACCATAAATTGCTCCACCAATATTAAATTGAGATCCAAGCCCATATTCAGCAGATGATTGTAATAAACTTGTCATCATGTATGCTGTTGCTTCACTAATTACTCTTGTTTTTTCAATTTCTTTTTCTTTATTTTCACTTGTATTACGATATACTATTTTTGTATAACTATGTGGTGTAATATAATAACCACCATTTCCTAATACAGCATATGCTGCTGACATTGATAGTGGGTTTTCACCATTATATCCTCCAATAGCATGAGCTTCATGAATAATTCCATTACTTATTTCTGGACTAAGTCCAATACTTGTAACAAAATTTAATATATTAGAATTTTTATTTTCTTGGAAGGCTTTTAGGGCAGGTACATTTCTTGATTGTGCAAGAGAAGTACGTAAAGTTAATAGCCCATTATATTTACCGTCCCAGTTATTTATTTGAGTTCCATCTGAATAACTATATTCTTCATCCATAAAAAGTTTATATGTTGACCAGTTTTCTTTTTCAATACCAATTGCATAATCATATATAGGTTTTGAAGTTGAACCAATCTGTCTATTAATCATTGTAGCATTATTGAATGATTTTTTTTCAGTATGTTCTCGTCCAGCACCAACTGCTACTAAGGCTCCTGTATTAATATCTAGAATACTTATACCAGCATCAACTTGATCATTTTCCCAAGTAAAAATTGTACCATCCATAATTGAATTTACATAATCTTGCTTATCTTTATCAATTGTTGTATATATTTCCATTGGAACTACATAAGGATCGTTTCCAGTTTCTTTAATAATTTCTTCAGTAACTGTATCAATAGCTCCTTGATATTTTTCAGTATTTTCATTTTCACTTGATGAGACTAGTAGAGTATCAATTGTCATAGCATCTGCTATTTCTTTTTCTTCTTTTGAAATATAACCGTGTCTATACATTAAGTTAAGCACTAATTTTCTTCTTGTTTCAGCTTCTTCTGGATGTCTTGTTGGATCATATCCGTTTGGAGCTTGGAATAACCCAGCAATCATAGCAGCTTCTGCTAAGTTAATATCTTTAGCTGATTTACCAAAATATGTTTGACAAGCTTGTTCAATTCCATATGAACTTCCACCAAGGTAAGGTGCATTTACATAAAATTCCATGATTTCTTCCTTTGTATAGTTTTGTTCAACTTGAAAGATTGCCATATAAATATCTGTAAATTTTCGAGTAATTGTTTGATTAGTAGATGTAAATGTATTTTTTACTACTTGCATCGTTAATGTTGAAGCTCCACCACCAGTACCTGAAAATACTTGTTGTAAACTCGCTTTTAAAAATCTAGCTAAGTCAAATCCATTATGTTGATAAAATCTTGAATCTTCAGTTGCTATAATAGCATTTAACAGTACTTCTGGAATTTCATCATATGATATTTTTTCTCTATTTTCTGTTCCTAGCTTTGTCATTATTTCCCCATTTGAAAAATATAATATTGACGCTTCTTGCTTATATAATAAATCAGGATCAAATTTTGGTGCATTTTTGACAATATATGAACAAAATGCTACTACTACTCCAACTGCAGCAATACATAAAAGTAAGATAAGTATTAATAATCCTTGAAATATTCTTTTTTTAAGTTTAGATTTTTTCTTTGTTTTATTTTCTTTTTTTATTGGTAATTTTGTTTTATTTTTTCTTGGAATGAATTTAAAACATAAAAAGATAATATCTATAAAACCTACAATTAATGCTGATTTTAGTAATCCAATCGATATGAACCCAATAATAAATGTTATTAAACTTATTATTACTATTGGTATATCTTCCTTATTTTTATTTATAAACTTCTTCATATTTATTCTCCTTCAAAATATATTTTATTAATAATATTTAAATAATCTACTCTAGGATTGTACTGTTCTTTAATAATATAACCCTCCATTTCAAAGTATTCTAATGGTATAGATTTACGAGTGTTATTTTTTATAAAAGAAAATAATTTTTCTCCTTCAAGTAAGAAAATTTTATCATGCAAACTAAACTTTACTATAATAAAACCGATTCCACCATAATTTATAATTATTTTTAAATGATTAATTTGATGATTATGAATGTTAGATAAAGGAAAAAAATTTAATTTAATTTCTTTTACTTCAAAATCAATATATTTACCATTATAAATCCCATTATAATCGGTAGTGGATGGTGTTTTATAGTATGCTTCTGTTATTACAGCATCTTTTCTATTTGGATAATCAACACGTGCAACTGTAATTGGAGTTGGTTTTTTATATATACATGCAATATCATTATCTAAATAGTATTTATTTGTAATATTAATATCACTTTCTAAAGTCATTCCTCTATTACTATGACTATAATAATTACGATTGACTTTTATTATGCCCTGTGGATATTTCATATTATCACCACTAATAGTATACTATAATTTTTCTTTTTTTTCTATATAAAAATAAATTTAATTTATTTGATTATAAATAAATTAGGTTCTAAATATTTCTAATTATGTCGAAAAGCAAGTAATTTTAAATTGTGTATGTTATAGTCTAAATAGAGGTGAGAATAATGAAATACTATAATCATATAAATACCGCTTTTTCAGATATGATTGATGATGTCAATTATATTAAATTTGCTACTTTCACAAGAAAATGTGGTAAGTAGTTTTTTTATTAAATGATAATTAATTATAACAAGTTAAAAAGTAAATAAAAAAATTAAAATAGGTAAATAATCAAATATAATCAAAATTTAATTGACTTAAAATAATATAAATATTATTTTAATTTGAATATTTTGGAGGTTTTATTAAAATGAATAATAAAAAAAATGATTTTGAAAATAGAAAACTATGTTCTGAATGTGGTGGTAGGTGTTGTAAAAAAACAAGGTGTAATTATCTACCAATGGATTTTGAAAGTATGAATTTTGGATATTTAAAAAGTAGAATTGATAGACAAGAAATCTCTGTTACTTCAATATTATATTTTCATTCAAATCTAAAGGTCAAATCTTAAGTGTTAATCCTATATTACATTTAAGAGTAAGAAATACAGGAAAAGAAATAGTAGATTTATTTTCTAAAAAAACAACTTGTTCTGTTTTAACAGATAAAGGGTGTCCATATACTTTAGAAAACAGACCAAGTGGAGGTGTTTACTTAATTCCTAAAAAAGGTGCATGTCAAAGTACATATCCAGAAGAAAAACAAATAGAGGCCCGGACTAAACATCAAAAAGTACTGGAAAGATTGGTTCGATATTATGCTGATTGTTCACTAAATGATCAATTAAGAAAGGAAATAAAAAATACAACTACAGAAATGTATTTTGAATTAAGAAATTTGAAGGGAAATCTTAATAACGCCCCTGAAGAAGTTAAAAATATTTTGTACGCTCTGAATTATTTATCAAGTTTATATAAAGAAGAAATAAAAGAAGACCAAGAAAAAGCTTTTGAACAAGATAGTAAAAATTATAGCAAAATACTAACTAAGTTAAAATAGTTGGTATTTTTGTACTATGGATCAAAAACTTTTTAATTAAAATGTCATATTGCTTAATTAAAAAATAAATTCCATTGCTAATTTTTGCATGATTAGATTCCGTATTTTAGAATTTTAGTGTGTAATTTACTTTTTCAATTCAGGTATGATATAATCTGAAATAATAATATTTGATAATAATTGACAAAATAGGTTTTTTTTGAGAAAATATATACAAGATTAGGGGTGATGATATGTACCAAGAAAGAATAGTATTAACTTGTAAAGATATTTTAGAAAAAGATTTTAAAATTGATACAAGAGGATATAGACCTCAAGAGGTAGATAAATTTTTGGATACAATTATTAGAGATTATGAAGAATTTATGGTAATCATTAGGGAAAGTGAAAACGATAAAAAGGAATTAATTGAAGATAATATTAAATTGAAACAAGAAATTCGTAACCTTAGAACAAAAATAGAACTTTTAAGTGAAACAACTGGAGGGGAAGTAAGTAATGCGGATTTACTTCGCAGATTATCTAATCTTGAAAAGTATATATATAGAAATGAATAATATTTTGACAAACGCTGCATTCTTTGTAATGTAGAGGAAAGTCCATGCTCGCACAATCTGTGATGATTGTAGTGTTCGTGCATAGGGAAAAAATAACCTATGGGGAAGAAATTCCACGGCTCTTTAAGAAACCTAAGTCTTTATGATATGGTTTTGGTGAGTGTAAAAGTGCCATAGTGACGAATAAACTAGAAATGGTGGAAATGGAACGCGGTAAACCCCACGAGCGAGAAACCCAAATTTTGGTAGGGGAACCTAATAGAAAAAAATTAGAATTTTCTATGGGACTTGAGTAATCAAGTAGATAGATGTTTGTCGCCTAGTAATAGGAACAGAACATGGCTTATAAAATATTATTTATTAATATATAGAGAAGGTGGAAAAGTTGAAAGAAATTGGCGAGGCTTTAAAAGAAGCTAGAGAAAATATGGGTATTTCAATTGAAGAAGCGTCTAATGATTTAAAACTTAGACCTAGTCAGATTGAAAATATAGAATCAGGAAATCTTAATGCTTTTAAAGATATTTTTTATTTAAAATATTTTATTCGTGATTATTCTAAATATTTAGGACTTAATTATGAGGATATGATAGATGAGTTTAATGAGTATTTATTTGATTATACTTCAAAAATATCTTTGGATGATATAAAACAAGCACAAAAGAAAGTCTTGAAAAAAGAAAAAATTGAAAAAAGAATTGCTTCTCCGTATACTTTGGAAAAAAAGAGTAAGTTTAATAAAACTTATATAATGTATGGATTATTATTAGTAGTTCTGATTTCATTAGTTTTTTTAATTGTAACCTTATTAAAAAAAGAAACACCTAAAGAAGTAGATAATTTAGTTGCCTATTTAACAATGGAGGAAAATAATGAATTTACCAAATAAAATAACAATGTCTAGAATCTTTTTAGCAATTTTTATAATAATAGTTTTATTATTTCCTTTTGATGCAGCTGGAATTTCTTTACCAAAGTTGTTTATAGATGAATCAATAGTTGTTGATTTAAAATATATAATTGCTGGAATTTTATTTATAATAGCATCACTAACTGATTTTGTTGATGGTTATTTAGCTAGAAAGTATAATTTAGTAACTGATTTTGGAAAAATGCTTGATGCGATTGCAGATAAGATACTAGTTAATTCTGTATTAATTATATTAGCGTCAACTGGTTTTATTTCACCAATAATACCAGTTATTATCATTGTTCGTGATAGTATTGTTAATTCAATTAAAATGATTGCAGGAAATAAGGGAAATGTTGTAGCGGCAATTAAAATGGGTAAATTAAAAACAATGTTTCTAATGGTTGGAATAGTATTAACCTTATTTTACAATTTGCCTTTTGAGTTATATAATATTAGAGTTTCAGATGTGTTATTGATTATTGCATGTGTATTATCGATAATATCTGGAATTGAATATTATAATTTAAACAAGAAATTTATTTTTGAAAAAAAAGAAGTTGAAACATAAAATTATGTTTCTTTTTTGTAAACATATTTAAAAATACATATTTTTAAAAGTTATTATATATTTGTAATTAATATTTAAATTCTGTTGGTAAAATTTTAAATATTGGAAAAAATTAGCACTTCATTTATAATAAACAAATGTTCGTTTTAATGTTGACATTCGATTTTTTGTGGTATATAATTAAAATGTATTATGTTAGGAGGAAACAAAATGGTAAAAACATCAACAGATAAAACTTTAGATCAAGTATTAGCAGATATAGAAAAACAATTTGGAAAAGGTTCAGTAATGAAACTTGGTGAAAATGAACATAGAGAAATAGATGTAATTTCTAGTGGATCATTACAACTAGACGTTTCATTAGGAATTGGAGGATATCCAAAGGGACGAATAATTGAAATTTATGGTCCTGAATCAAGTGGTAAAACAACGTTTGCACTTCATGCAATTGCAGAAGCTCAAAAAAAAGGTGGAAGAGTAGCATTTATAGATGCAGAACATTCACTAGATCCACAATATGCAGCAAAATTAGGTGTTAATATAAATGAATTATTATTATCACAACCTGATAATGGAGAACAAGCTTTAGAAATTTGTGAAGCTTTAGTTAGAAGTGGTGCGATTAGTATAATTGTTATTGATTCAGTTGCTGCATTAGTTCCAAGAGCAGAAATAGAAGGAGAAATGGGTGATGCACATGTTGGATTACAAGCAAGACTAATGAGTCAAGCATTACGTAAACTTTCAGGTGCAATTAGTAAAACAAATACAATTGCTATTTTTATAAATCAATTACGTGAAAAAGTTGGAGTAATGTTTGGTAATCCTGAAACAACACCAGGAGGAAGAGCATTAAAATTTTATTCTTCAATTAGACTAGAAATTAGACGTTCTGAACAAATTAAAGAGGGAACTGATATTGTAGGAAATAAAACAACAATTAAAGTTGTTAAAAATAAAATGGCGCCACCGTTTAAAAATTGTAGTGTTGATATAATGTACGGTGAAGGTGTTTCTATATTTGGTGAAATTGTTGATTTAGCAAGTGATGTTGGTATATTAGAAAAAAGTGGTTCTTGGTATGCATATAATGGTGAAAAATTAGGGCAAGGTAGAGAAAATGTTAAAGAATTATTAAAAAAAGACTCTAAATTAAGAGATGAATTAGAAAAAAAATTAAGAATTCATTATGGTATCAATAAAAATAGCGGTGAAAAAAAAGCCGAATAAAGTATTAAGCAATTATCTAATTAGTTGCTTTTTTTTCTTGACTTATTGTTAAAAATTAATTACAATTGTAATAGGTAAAAAAGTATTTTACTTATATTCTAAAATTATATTTAGATATTTATTATATTTGAAATGGAGGTTGTTTAATGGATAAAACAATTTTTCCTATTTTATTAGTCTTAATTGGACTTTTTGTTGGAATTACAATTATTTTGGTAATAAATTATTTTAAAGTTGCATCAGCATCATCTAAAGCAGAAAAAATTATAGATTCTGCAAAAAAAGAAGCAGATAAAGTAAAAAGAGACAGTATCTTAGAAACAAAAGAAGAATCTCATAAAATTAAAAGTGAATTAGAAAAAGAAGTAAGAGAAAAAAAACAGGAAATAAAAGAATCTGAAGAACGCTTACTTAATCGCGAAAATAATATGGATAGAAGAAATCAAACTCTTCAAAATCGCGAACAAATGCTTGAAGAAAAAGAAAATAATTTAATCAATAAACAAAAAGAAATACAATCAGGACAAATCAAAATTGAGGAATTAAAAAAACAACAAATTGATATTTTAGAAAATATATCAGGTCTTTCTAAAGACGAAGCAAGAAATGAAATTCTAAAAAGAATTGAAGATCTAATGAGTTTAGAAATTGCTAGCTACATAAAAGATCGTGAAGCAGAAACAAAATTAGAAGCAGATAAAAAAGCAAAATCTGTTCTTGTTTCATGTATGCAAAAATATGCTGGTGATGTTGCAAACGAGCAAACAGTAACTGTAGTTAATTTACCTAATGATGAAATGAAGGGTAGAATAATTGGACGTGAAGGAAGAAATATTAGAACAATAGAAGCAGTAACTGGGGTTGATTTAATAATTGATGATACACCAGAGGCTTTGGTTTTATCTAGTTTTGATCCTTACAGAAGAGAAATAGCAAGAATGACAATTGAAAATTTAATTAAAGATGGAAGAATTCATCCAACTAGAATTGAAGAATTATATGATAAAGTATCAAAAGACATAAGTTCTAAAGTAAGAGATTATGGAGAAGAAACATTATTTGAACTTGGAATCCCTAAAGTAGATCCTGAATTACTAGAATTAATTGGTAAATTACATTTTAGAACAAGTTATGGTCAAAATGCATTACAACATTCAATTGAAGTTGCTCATATAGCTGGACTAATGGCAGCTGAAATTGGAGAAAATGTAACTTTAGCTAAAAGAGCTGGACTTTTACATGATATTGGTAAAGCAGTTGATCATGAAGTTGAAGGAAGTCATGTTGCTTTAGGAGTTGAATTAGCTAAAAAATTTAGAGAATCAGCTATTGTAATTAATGCAATTGAATCACATCACGGAGATACGGATGCTACATGTATAATATCTACATTAGTAGCTATTGCAGATACATTATCCGCATCCAGACCAGGTGCTAGAAATGATTCATTAGAAAATTATATTAAAAGATTACAAGATTTAGAAAATATTGCAAATTCTATTCAAGGTGTTGATAAAACATTTGCTGTTCAAGCTGGTAGAGAAATTAGAGTAATTGTTAAACCAGATGCAGTAGATGATTTAGGAAGTTATAAAGTAGCAAGAGATATTAAAACAAGAATTGAAAATGAACTTCAGTATCCTGGTACTATCAAGGTAACAGTTATAAGAGAAACTCGTGCTACAGAAGAAGCAAAATAAAAAATCAGTTTATTAACTGACTTTTTTATTTATAAAAAATTGTATGTGGTGGATAAGGTCTGTATTGACCATGATACATTGGTGGTGGATACATTGGATATATAGGTCTTGGATAAAATAGTGGTGCTGCTAATCCCCCAGTTAGACCTCCTAATAGAAATGGACCTAAAAAACCACCTATCAATCTATTATCATTATTATTATAATTATGTGGAAAATGAAGATGTGGATTATGTTGATGCATATAATTTTGGTTCATGGGATTATTATTAGACATATTGTATGGAATTGGTTGTTGATTATAATTTCCATAATTTGGATTTATTTGCTGATGACTTGGGTTATAATTATGATAATCAGGTTGGTTATAGTAATTAGAATACATAGGTATCCTCCTTTCATAATATAGTATGAGATTATTTAAATATAGTGATATTTTAAATTGGTTTAAATAATTAACTATTAAATTCATATATTTAACTAGGTGAGTTTAATGAAAAAATTATTTCAAACTATTGGAATTATTTCTTTAATAACAATTAGTTTCTTTTATACTGAAAAAACTGTTGAAGTAGTTAAAGAATATGATGATATACTAATTGAAATAAAAAGTAAAGGAGTTACTTTAAATATAGATAATTTAGATGCTATAATAGAAAATAATACAATAATTCCTGGACTAAACGGCAGAAAAATTGATATTAATAAAAGTTATAGTAAAATGAAACAATTTGGAAAATATAATGATAATCTAATAGTTTATACAACAACTATACCAAAAATATCATTAAGTAGTAATTTAGATAAATACATAATAAGTGGTAATAGTAAAAAAAACATGATAAGTTTGATATTTTTAGTTGATTTTAATGATTCAATTAATAATATAATTACAAGTTTAAAAGAAAAAAATGTAAAAGGTAACTTTTTTATAGATGGTAACTGGTTAGAAAATAATAAATCAATTTTAAATCAGTTAAATAAAAATGGCCATTTGATTGGAAATTTAAGCTATAATAGAGATTATTTAAATAGCGGATTTATATGGATGGATACAATTATAAAAAGAGTAAATAAAAATAATCACTATTGTTTTAATCAAAGTGATAATGATTTTGCTCTAAAACTTTGTGCAATTAATAAAAATTATACAATAAGACCAATATTGATAAGCACATTTCCAACAATCAATATGAAAAAAAAATTGAGTAGTGGAGGACTAATTGCTTTTGAAATTACTAAAGAATTAGAAAACGAATTACCAATAATAATTGATTATATAATTAGTAAAGGTTACGTAATAACAACATTAAATGAACATTTATCAGAATAATAAATCTTTTTTGTTTAAAAAAGATTTTTTTCTAGTATAATAAAAAATGAAATTAAAGAGGTGGATTATGGAAAAACCAGAACTACTTTCACCAGTTGGAAGTAAAGAAGCATTAAAAGCTGCTATTATGGGTGGATGTGATGCAGTATATTTAGGTGGATATACATTTGGTGCAAGAAGTTTTGCACAAAACTTTTCTTTAGAAGAAATTAAAGAAGCAATAGAATATGCTCATTTATATGGTGTGAAAGTATATATAACAACAAATACATTAATTTTTGAAAATGAAGTAGAAAATTTTTTGGAATACATTGAATATATACATAAGTGTAATGTTGATGCAGTAATAATGCAAGATTTAGGGATGATCGATTTAGTAAGAAAGACATTTCCAAATTTAGTAATTCATGCTTCAACCCAAATGCATATACATAATTTAAATGGTGTAAAATTATTAGAAGAATTAGGTATTAAAAGAGTTGTTTTAGCTCGTGAAACTCCAATAGATTTAGTAAAACAAATAAAAGAAAATACATCTATAGAATTAGAAATATTTGTTCATGGAGCATTATGTGTTAGTTATTCTGGTCAATGTTTAATGAGTAGTTTAATTGGTGGTAGAAGTGGGAATAGAGGAACTTGTACTCAATGTTGTCGTATGCCTTACGATTTATATTGTGATTCAAAAAAATTTAATGTTGATAAGTATTTACTTAGTACAAAGGATTTAAATACTATTTTGCATATTGGTGAATTAATTACTAGTGGAGTAGAAAGTTTTAAAATAGAAGGTAGAATGAAAAGACCAGAATATGTATATTTAGTAACTAGTATTTATAGAAAAGCAATTGATAATTATGTAGAATTTGGTAAAACTAATATAACAAATGAAGACATTAAAAATTTAGAAAAGATATTTAATCGTAAATTTACTAAAGGATACTTATTTAATGAAAAAAATAATGAAATAATTAATCAATATCGTCCAAATCATTTAGGGGTTGAAGTTGGAAAAGTAATTAGTACTAAAGACAATTTAGTAACAATTAAATTGACTGATAGCATTAAACAAACGGATGGGATAAGAATTATTTCAACTGAAGATACTGGATGTATATTAAATAAAATATATATGAATTCCAAATTAGTTAATAAAGGAAATTCTGGTGAAATTATATCAATTAATATTGATTCAAAAGTTAATATCGGAGATTTGGTAGTGAAAACAACAGATGCTGAACAATTAAAACAAATAAATAATTTAATAAGTTTAAATAGTAGAAAAGTTAATGTTGACATTGTTATAGAATGTTTCATTAATAAACCAATTGTACTAACTATTTGTGATGGAACTAATAATATTAAATTAGAAAGTGAATATTTATGTGAAAAAGCTAATAATAGTGGTACAACAAAAGATAGAATAAAATCACAAATAAGTAAACTAGGTGATTATATTTATAAGGCAAATAATGTTAATGTAATAAGTGATGATAATGTTTATGTTCGAATAGATGAAATAAATAAAATAAAAAGACAAATAATTGAATTATTAAATAATACAAGAATTTATAAATTACCATTTGAACGTAAAATTTATGAAATAGAACCAATGGAATTTATAGAAAACAAAGGATATAATTATTTAGTTCATAATAAAAAAGAATATGAGCTTATTAAAAATAAAGATTGTAAAGAAATATATGCTGATTCAATTTATGAAAATAATAATAAACTAGTTCTAAAACTACCTAGAGTTTTATTAGAATATGAAAAATTAAATACTAAAGTATTAGTTGGTGAATTAGGTAGTTTATATAAATGTAATGATTCTTATACTGATACATCACTAAATGTAACTAATTCTTATACTGTTGCTTTTTTACATAGTATAGGTGTTAGAAGAATAACTTTATCTGTTGAATTAAGTTATAAACAAATAGAGGAAATAATTTATTCATATAAAGAAAGATATCATAAATTACCTAATTTAGAATTAATTGTTGAATCTAAATTAGAAGCAATGGTAACTAAATTTAATTTATTGGATTACTATAAAGTTAAAGGTAATAATAATTATTTAAAAGATAGTAAAGATAGAATATTTAAAGTAATAAATAATGGTATGACGATTATTTACGACTATAAAAAAACAATTAGATCAGAACATGATTATTATTTTAATTTAGGAATCAACACACTTAGAATTGAAGTTTTTGATTAATAATATTGTATAAAAATCTTAAAATTACTGATTATATTATTAGGTGATTCTATGATTTTGATTTTTATAGAAAATAAAGATTTACTACTTAGGTTAATTACTTACTTTGACATTTTAAAAATTAGTTATACAACGGATATTAAAGCAAATTTTGATACATTAATTGTTGGTGAAATAAGTAATAAAATTAATTATTTTATTAAGGAAAATACTCATAATAAAAAGATTATTTTTTTTACTTCTTTAGAGGAGTTAAATATTTATAATAATTATAAATTAACAAATAAAAAAAGTATAAATTATATGAAAAAATTATATTTTATTTTAAATAAATGTAATTTAGTAATTTGTGATAATATTTTTATAAAAAAAATATTAAAAATAAAATCTAGAATTGAAGTAATACCTGTTTTGATTCCAAAAACAACTACAAATAAAAAAATAAAAAATATATATCTAGATTTTGAAATATCTAAAAATAAAAAGACAATATTACTTCTAGATTTAGATTGTATTAATATTAGTAAGGTAGTTCTTTTAGGAAATTTATATCCAAAATATAATTTTATTTATATGGGATTTAAATCTGATTATATTTTAAGTGGAAGAAATAAAGAATTAATAAACAATTTGCCCTTAAATGTAAAACAAATAAAAAAAGTAAATATAGATATATTTAATGAAATATTGAAAATAAGTTATTTAGTTGTTTATTTTGATGTGTTTAATATTGAATATTTATTATTAGTAATATTTAATAAAAAACAATTATTATTACAAAATTCAATTATTTATGATGACTATTTGATTGATAGTAAAAATGTTTACAAATTTAATAGTAAAGAAGAATTAGTGCTTAAATTTAAAAAGGTAGTTACAAATAGATTAGCTAATCTAACAAATGAGGCATATGAGATTGCTAAAAAGCATCAATATGATGAAATAATTTATAAATATAGTGTTTATTTTAAGTAAGTACTATATTTTTTATTAAAAATACTTTATAATTATGATAGAGGTGGAATATGAGAACACAAATTTTAGAAATATTGAAAAATGAAAAAAGAGCTTTAGATGTACATGAAATAAATGATGCTCTTAATTTAAGTAGTTTAGATGAATTTAAAGATTTATTAAAAGAATTGAATTCAATGCAAGAAGAATTATTAATAAGACTTACAAATAAGGATAAATATATTTTGTTTGATAATGACAATTTAAAAATAGGTTTTTTTATTAGTAAGAAAAATTTTGGATTTGTTGATATTGAGGGAGATATTGATGTATTTGTTCCTCCAAACTGTGTTAATAATGCAATACACGGTGATAAAGTAATTGTTGAAATTACTTCAAAAAAAGGTGTAAAGTTAGAAGGAAGAATTTATAAAATAGTTGATCGAAAACTTAAAAATATGGTTGGAGAAATTATTGTTGATCAAAATAATTTTGGAGTAAAATTAGATGATAAGGATATGAATTTAAAAATTATTGTTGACAAGGATAAAACAAAAGGAGCAGTTGAAGGAAGTAAAGTCGTTGTAAAGTTGACAAATAAATTAGAAAACAATACATACCGTAGTGAAGTAGTAGAAGTAATTGGACATAAAAATGATCCTGGAGTAGATATATTATCAGTTGCTAGAAAATATGACATTAATGAGATATTCAGCTCTGAGGCTACATTAGAAGCTGAAAATATAACAACAAAATTAGAAGAAGCTGATTATGTAGGACGTCGTGATTTAAAAGAAAAAATGATTTTTACGATTGATGGTGATGATACTAAAGATATTGATGATGCTATTTCGTTAGAAATATTAGAAAATGGTAATTATAAATTAGGTGTTCACATAGCAGATGTTAGTTATTATGTTAAGGATAATACAGCTTTATATAAAGATGCTTTCGAAAGAGGAACAAGTGTATATTTAGCTGATAGAGTAATTCCTATGTTACCACATTCTTTATCAAATGGAATTTGTTCTTTGAATCCAAATGTAGATAGATTAGCAATTTCATGTGATATGGAAATAAATAAAAGTGGAGATATAATAAGCTATGATATTTATGAAAGTGTTATTAAGTCTCGTATTCAAATGACTTATAAAAAAGTTAATAAAGTAATAGAAGAAGATATAATACCAGATGGTTATGAAGAGTATGCTCAAACTTTAAAAAATATGAAAGATGTTGCAGACATTTTAAGAAAAAATAAAGAAAAAAGAGGATATATTGATTTTGGGATAGATGAATCTAAAATTATAGTAGATGAATCTGGTAAAGCAGTAGATGTTCAATTAAGAGAACGTGGGTCTGGAGAAAAAATGATCGAAGACTATATGATTGCTGCAAATGAAACTGTTGCTACTTGTATTTATTTTATGGAATTGCCATTTATATTTAGAATTCATAGTGAACCAAATGAAATTAAAATCAGAAAGTTTTTAGCTTTTGTTAGTGGACTAGGATATAAAATAGACGGTAGAATAAAAGAGTTCACACCTAAAACAATGCAAATGATTTTAGAACAATTAAGTGAAAAAAAGGAATATCATATTTTATCTTCATTATTACTAAGAAGTATGTCTAAAGCTATTTATGATACTAATAATATTGGACATTTTGGTTTAGCAAGTGAGAGATACACACATTTTACTTCACCAATTAGAAGATTTCCAGATACTACAGTTCATAGATTACTTAGAAAATACTTATTTAAAGCAGATTTAAGCCGTGAAACTGTTAGTTTTGAAGAACAACAATTACCAATAATTGCAGAACATTCATCTTTAAAGGAAAGAAATGCGGTTGATTGTGAACGAGAAGTTGATGATATGAAAAAAGCAGAATATATGATGGATCATATTGGAGAAAAATATACTGGTATGATAAGTAGTATAGTAAGTTTTGGAATGTTTATTGAACTTCCAAATTTAATTGAAGGTTTAATTAAAGTTGATGAATTAAAAGATGATATATATGTATTTGATGAAAGTACAATTTGCATGATAGGTAAAAATAGTAAGAAAATTTATCGTTTAGGAGACGATATTGAAATTATTGTTTCTAATGCAAATAAAGAAGCAAGAACAGTAGACTTTGTACCTTATAATGAAAAAACAGCTAAAAGATTTGGCATTATTGAAGATTAAAATTTGTAGTAGGTGATGTATGAAAAAAAAAATAATTGTAGGAGTATTATTATTTATAGTTTTAGTTTTTTCTGTTTTTATATTTTGTTTTATTAATAAGAATAATGAAATAAATCAAGATGATGAAGAAATTATTGAACCTGTAATTACGACAAAAGTAGAAAAATTATCATTGATTATGGCAGGGGATGTATTATTACATTCTGCTGTTTATGAAGCAGCTAGAATTGATTCAAATAATTTTGATTTTACTAGTATGTTTACTGATATTAAAGAAATAGTTGGAAATTATGATTTAGCTTATATTAATCAAGAAACAATTATCGGTGGAAAAAATATTGGTTTATCTACATATCCTAGATTCAATTCACCAGATGAAATTGGTGATGCCTTAGTAGATGCTGGATTTAATATAATTAATTTAGCTAATAATCACACACTTGATAGAGGAGAACAAGCTATATTATATTCTACAAATTATTGGAAAACTAAAGATGTGTATGCAGTAGGTAGTTATAGTAGTAGTGAAGAAAGAGATACTCCAGTTATTAAAAATAAAAATGGTATAACTTATAGTGTTTTAAGTTATACTACTGTAACAAACGGATTATCAACAAAATTAGGTAGTGAATATTTATTAAATGTATATGATGAAGAAAAGGTAAAAGAAGATATCGAGAAAGTACAAGACAGCGCAGATATTGTTATTGTTTCAATGCATTGGGGAAGTGAATATACACATACACCAACAACTGAAGAAGTTGAAATTGCTAATTATCTGTCTAGTTTAGGTGTTGATATAGTAATAGGTACCCATCCTCATGTTATTCAACCAATTACATATATTGGAAATACTTTAGTTATATATTCATTAGGTAATTTTATTTCAGCACAAGAAGGTGAAGCAAAATTAATTGGTATGTTAGCTTCTTTAGAAATTGTGAAAACAACAACTGGTGATGAAATAAATATTGAAATTAATAATGTTAGTGGAGAATTAATATATACTTATCATGATTCAAAATATAAGAATTTTAAAATAATTCCTTTTAGTAAATTAGATGATTCAATTTTGAAAGGATATAGTGATATAAAAATAAAATATAATAGTATTATAACTGAGTATGATGAAAAACTAATTACTAGTTAGGGTGATAAAAATGATTGAAATAAATAATAGAAAAGCTAAATTTGATTATGAAATTTTAGATACATATGAAGCAGGGATAGCTTTAACTGGTACAGAAATAAAATCAATTAGATTAGGAAATGCAAATTTGAAAGATACTTATGCAATTGTGAAAAATTATGAGGTTTTTCTTTTAAACATGCATATTAGTGCATATAAAGAAGGAAATATTTTTAATCATGATGAAAATAGATCTAGAAAGTTACTTCTTCATAAAAAAGAAATTTTAAAGATTCGAGATTCAATTGAAAGAGAAGGACTAACCTTAGTTCCAATTAAATTGTATTTTAAAAAAAATAGAGTAAAAATACTTTTAAGTATTGCTAAAGGTAGAAAGACATATGATAAAAGAGAGTTTATTAAGGAAAGAGATATTCAAAGAAACTTAAAAAAGGAATATAAAAATTTCTAAATAAGATTGTATTATATATTTTTAGATGTTATAATACATTCATGGGGCTGACTTGGTTTCGACGGGGATGTTGAGCAATAAGTTGCAGGTCGAAGGTACGCGTCAAGTACAAAAAAATAATAACTGGAAACAGAATTAAAAATGCATTTGCAGCAATGTTCAAAAGTAACACTGTTGCCTTCGCTTAATAGAATTTAAGGAATGCAGCTTTCTTTTATCTTTCTCCTACTGGGATATTAGAAGGCTCGATTTAGTAGGATATAGTATTATTTTGCTTAGGAATAATATGGAATTAAATAAGCTTACTTTATAGTTGATTGTTAATTATCAAAACTATAAAGGAATTTAATTAATTAACTAAGCTTGTAGACGCTTATTGTTATATGTTTTCGGACAGGAGTTCAATTCTCCTCAGCTCCACCAAATGATACTCACACGCACTCACTTGTATATTTTACGGGAGGGTTTGCGTTATTAACATATATAAAACCTAGTATCAAAAACTAGGTTTTTATGTGTGCTTATGCTATAATAAATTAATATGAGATAAGGTGTAGGAGACGTTTATGAGTGACAACAGTACTAAAATAATTTATATTAATTTAGACGACTCGGGTGCGTTAAATGAAAATGAAAAGTTTTGTATATATGGCGGTGTATTATTCTATTCTAAAAAAGAGAGGGATAAGTTCATTACTCAATATAGAGGTATCGTTAATAAAACTAAGCACCATTATTGTAAGGAGGACACTACTAATTGTGGTAAACAATGTACTAAAAAGTGTCCCGAACTTAAAAATAGTAATTTAAAACCAAAGCATAAGCGTGAATTGATAAATTATGTGAAACAGTATGAGACAATAGCTTGTATTATACGAAATAAAGATATTTATACACATATAAAAACTGATAATTCTTCTAGAGGTAGATATACTGATTTTGCAATAAGACGAGCAATTAAAGAAATGATTAAAAAGTTAATAGTTGCTAAAAGAATTGATCCAAATAAACCATTAAAGATAATACTTAATATGGATCAACAGTCAACTAAGAGCAATGGTTATTACACTTTAAGTGAAGGCATAAAAGAGGAATTATTACACGGTATTAGTAATTTTAATTATAGTGTTACTCATAAACCAATACTATTCTCTACATTAGATATTGATTTACAGTATTTATCCTCGGCAACTAGTTATGTAATACAAGCCTCTGATCTAGTGGCTGGTACAGTTAGACGGACTATGCTGTATTATGAGAACGATATATCAATGGCGTATCAAAAAACAAACTTCATTACATACAAAATAAAATTACCATAGAAAAAAGAGCCATAAGGCTCTTTTCCCAGTTGGTACGGCGTACACACAGCACGCTTAATCATAAAATCGTAGTCCAACTATCGACCAGTCAAGGGACAAGTCCCTCCGGTAATACAATATTACCACAAAAACACTACTAGTGTCAATATGTGGAATACTGTACTATATATTATATACACTAAAACTTTTATAATTCCTTTAAAAATGTAAAAGTTTTTCTTTTTCTCTTGACTTATATCTAGATACACGCAGAGAGGAGGTAAATTATGACTGATCTACAAGTTGCTAATAGCGTAGAGAATATAGCATATTAGCTCAAAGAGTTAGATAGACTTATGATTATATTGGTATCAAATTATCTTGAAAAAATTGATTACGATCACCTTGATAAGTTAGATAGTTATGAGTTATGTAGAAACTATCCATATATAACTCAATTAGTACACACTTTACACGATAAAATAGCGTCTATGAGAAAAGAAACAAGATTATATATTAATGACATAGAAAAGGAGATATAACCACCAATACTACTCAACGGGTATATCTCTACAAGTATTGTATCACAGTGTATAATACTTAACAAGCCAAGTAAGACAATTTTAAGGAGGTTTTATATGGAACACGAGAAAAAAATATCCATAAAAAAAGCATCCCAGTTAATGGGGAAGTCACAAGAGTTTGTAAGAATTGGCTTACAACGTAATTTATTACCTTTTGGAACAGCGGTAAAAGTATCAAATAGATACTCATACTACATATCACCAAAGTTATTCTACGAATACACTGGATATAATAAGGAGGTAGACAATGGTAATAGTGAAAACAATATTTAAAGATAATGCTACCATTACTATTCACGACGATTTTATACCCAAAGATAAGGAGTAATATAAAAGGAACTTATCAAGTCTTTATGATACTGTAAATGTAATTGCTAGAGACTTAGAGGCACAAGGTATTGATACAAGCAATTTGTTTTATCCTAAAGAGGAACTAGAAAAATTACCAAGGAAACAATACTATGAGTAAAAACAGTATAACATCTACACAGTTGTTAGAATTAACACAACATCAGTGGGCTGGTACTAAAGAGGTAATGGCTATTGGTTGTGTAGGGCAAAATAGAGGTTTAGAGATTAAACGTACTATTAAAGAAAAACTAGAAAAAGAGGGATACTTTTTACCCAAAAACTTAGTTCCTATGTCCGCTGTTATTGAGTATTTCAAAATGGATTTAGACTATCTTATAAAGCTAAATAGTATTAAAAAAGGAGGACTAAATGGAAAATAAAAAAAGTAGATCCAACTATTTCAAAGAGCGTAGAAAAAACACTAAAACTTTTTACGCTGAGATAGATACTGATAAAATGGATAAGCTGGAAAAGAAACTAAAAGAACAAAAAGAAACTAAAATCAGTTGGTTAATTAAGAAGATAGACCAAGACACTAAATAAGACGCTGTTATGCGTCTTTTTCAACATCTTTAATAAATTGTCTATAACTCATTACTACCTTAGGTATTTTCTTGCCCTCAGTAGTAAGTTTAACAGTAATAGTGTCACCTTTTTTAAGTTTAATACCGTCACTATCAGTATAATAAAACCACGCTTTATTAGTCATAAAATAGGGCATTACTAATTCCATATTACATCACCAATTATATTATATATCATTTTCATTTATTTTACCATTTTTAATTACATTCCTTAATTCCTCAGTAGTTAAACCGTCAAACGGGTTTTCTAAAAACCAGTCAGTATCTATTGAAATAGCTTTTTTCTCGATATATTGCCCGTCCATTTTATTTAGCAAGTCTATTGCCCTTATTTTATCGGCTATTTTAGTATCTTTATTGTCTCTAACCATATTAGATAATATAACTTGTCTTTGAATAGATGTTAGTATTGCCTCGTCTTTAATTTCGGCTCGTAACTCTTGAATATATTCAGAAACCCTATCAATACCTATCAAGCGACTAGCGTTATCTTGAGCCGATTTCTCACCACAATTATAAATCTTTTTATAAGCCTTAATACCATTACACCCATTAGCCGCGTATTCCTCACAAAAGGCTTTTTGCTTTTCGGTTAAGTTAGCCATTATTAGTCACCTTAGGTTGTTTTATAGTGATTTCTATATCTTTAGGAAAACCACATAAAGCCTCTACAAGCAACTCACTTGCGTTTAGTCGTTCAATAGTAGGTAAATTAGTATCGTGTACTATAATACGTAATTTATCAATTTCTTTTTCACTTATTTTATTCACAATTTATACCTCCTTTGCTATATATTTTTTAATTTGTGGATAAGTCTATCTTTTCCACTGGAGTCAAAAGTATTTGGTTTAACTCTTTCTTCTTTTCCAGTAGTATAACTATACACCTTTAATTTACGGCTAAATACAGCACGTGGCAAGCTTTCTTTATCGTTTCTAATACAATAACTCTCATACTCCATATATACTTCTCTAAACCATTCTTGTAAATAGGCATATATACTATCAGTATCTTGTTTGTATTCTTCGGTAGCAGATTTAACAATATAGTTTTCAGTCATCTCATAACCATTTTTAATTATTCTACCAAGACCTTTAAGGGCTACATTAAGAATATATGATTTAGCATTATCGGTACTTAATAATGTATCTAAATTAGGGTTTCTTTTATCTACCTTATAATCAAATGGTATCATTAGTAAACGTCTATACATACCATTACTTTTGTCCTTAAACACGGGTAGTTCATTTGCTGTCAAGATAAATGTAGCTGTATTCTTAAAGTTTATTGATCCACTATATATTGGTCTAATAGATAATTCATTACCAGCACTCATTAGTTTTAATTTTTCCGACTTTTCTACATAACTTGTGTTTATATCATCTGATATATTTAACATCTTGCCCGTAAGTGATAATATACTAGTATCATCTTCAAACCTAGATAACGATATATGAGATGTTAAATCTTTGGCAAAATTGGATAACATAGTTACAAAAGTACTTTTACCATTTTTACCGCTACCATTTAGAAAAAACACATTATGTGGGAACTTGTTTACAAGCAATATATGTCCTATAATTTCCTCTAGAGTTACTCTTAGATCAGTACGATTACAAGTGATGTCATCTAAGAACTTATCTACATTATCATCAAATATTGTACCGTTACGTATCTTCACATAGAAATTATGATAATTGGTATCTATTAATTCACTATACTTTAATAGTTGATGTTGTAGTTCGGTATCTTTTGTACGTTTTAAGTCTTGATACTTTGTGATTTCTCGTAGTAATAAAGTATCATCCTCGCTATAATAATTACCTTTTCTAAAATATACTTTACCATGATATAATTTAATGTCTAATTATTTTACTAAGAACTTAACAAAACTTATCATATCTTCATTACCACCATTGTATGATCCGTTTGATGTTTCTCTTGAGGTAACACTTTCAATTAACGGGTCTATTTCTTTAGCGTCAAACTTATCTTTAAACACATTACTGTTTATAAAGTTAGCAACATACGATATATCTACTCCGTATCTTTCTTTAACACACATTAAGTGTTTAAACAATTCACTATTTCTACAACCCTCACCAAGTAATAAAAGGTCGTTTTTATTTTTTAATATTGGATATAATTCTTGTGGCAATTCAATGAGATTACTAAAGTTTAAGTTATCTAAAGTATCAATCATTTGTCTTAATTTATTTTTAGTTTTGACTATGGCATACGCCTTTGTACCAGTCTTATAATCAACTTTGAAACCACCAACCGTAGTAGTCCTAGTCCACGCTTTTATTATCAACGTGTCGGGCTTACGATAATATAAATCTAGTTGTTTAAACGTTAAATGTAGGATACTTGTTTAGTATAACGGAAACTATATTATCTAAGGCTTGTTTTTCCTCATCATTATGTCCGTCAAAGTCTACAACTACAACCTTTCCATTAAGTAATAGTCCAGCGTTTTCTAAACTACCAAGACTAATATGTGTGGTATCAAAAGTAGTAATAGGACTTTTATTTTTGTTTAATTCTATATATTTAAGCATTGTCTACCTCCTTAGTATTTATTTTCTTAATTATTCAAGCTCGGCTTTAGTTAAAGCTCCATCTTGATATTCATTTTTAACAAAAATCTCATATCTTACAAGTCGGCTACCAATGTGAGTAATGATATCACTTGGATGTATAGTATTTGTTATTATGTCTAATTGCTCTTTACCAAGTTCCACCTCCATACTCACACCTCCTTATAGATGTAGATAGAATTAGTTAGAGTTTTTAAGTTTTTTAATAATTTCAATAATCTTTTCTTTTTCTTCTTTAGATAGTTCGATCTTTAATTTTTTAGAAAAAGTACTATCCGTACACCCAAGTTCAGTAGCAATTTTCACATAGGTATTTGACTATCAAAAATCAACTTTCTAATATCACTATTTGCTCTATATTGCATAATTTCACCTCCCATATGAACAACAATAATATGTTGTGGTATAATTATTACATACAAACAACAGTTGCGCAAAATATTGAAAATAGTCAACTATTTTCAACAACATACAAGTATGGAGGAGTGCTATGTTTACACTAACATTAGGTGAAAAGACGCTAAACGTATATTTAAAAGATAATAAAAAACACGTTCACGATTTGTTTGATACTTTACCGTTAAGTGATAAAAATATTTATTGGGATAAAGGAGTGTTCGACGAACACTTTGAAAAACTTAAGGATAATAAAGATTTCAATAATCAATTTATTTCATATCATTTAGGTCTTTTCATTATATATTTTAGAAAACTAAGGGAAGATAATGAAAATGATACTGATAGTATCACTAGATTTTTATTGAAAAATATTTTATTTAATAGATCTATTCCCGATTATAGAATTAGTAACAAATATGACGATACGAATAAATATAATTTAGATAATATTAAAATGTTTCCTAGTTTAGAAACATTATCCAAAATATATAAAGATTATGCTAAAACTCACAATGAAACTTGGACTTGTTACACGTGTAATAATGATGTTGATATGTACGTATCTTGCATATTACACTTTACTACTAGGGGATATTTTCTAAAATGGTGTCCTAATTGTCGTAAATATTTTTTTACTAAAGATGTAAAAAAAGAATTTTGTGATAGAACTCAGTATAAGAAAAACGGCAATGAAACTACTTGTAAAAAACAATATTATTCTAATAAAGAACAAAAAAGAATAAATGGTGATATCACTGTGCAATTAGATAAAAAATTACAAAATAGATATCGCCTAAGAGATAAAAGAAATAGAGGGTTCAATTATTTAGGGCGTTATATTAAAATGCGTGATAAGGCAAAAAAAGTGATATCTCGTGAGAAGTATATTGAACAATTAGAGGGTTGGATAAGCGAAGATCCAATACCTATTAGAATGTTGGGGTGGTAATAATGAATAACGCCGTGTTATACTTAAGATATAGTTCTCATAGCCAAAACGAAAAGTCTATTGAAACGCAAAGAGAAGTATGTATGGAGTATCTAAAGAAAAACAACTTAATCTTCGTGGGGGAATATACCGACGAGGCTAAAACTGGTACAAATGATAAACGAGACGGTTTTCAACAAATGATAGAGGACAGTAAAAAGAAAACCTTTGATTATATAGTCACATATAAAGTAGATAGATTTGCTCGTGATAAGTACGATAGTGCCATATATAAAAAAGATTTAAAGAAATTAGGTATTAGAGTACTATCAGCCGTTAAAAATATAACGGACGATCCACAAGGAGCTTTAATGGATGGTATGTTAGAAACCTTGGCACATTACTATTCTTTAAACTTATCTAAGAATATAAAAGACGGTATGTATACCAATGCCAAAAAAGGATTATCTACTGGTGGTATGTCTTTACCGTTAGGCATTAAGTCAGTTAAAGAAATAAGAGAGATAATTATTGACGAGGAACAAGCGTTAATCGTTAAAAAAATATTTGAAATGTATAGAGATAAATCGGCAATGGCTGATATAATAAGGTATCTAAACAAATACAATATAAAGACCTCTAGGGGTAATGAGTTTAACAAAAATAGCATTTTAAGGATATTAAAAAATAAAAAGTATACTTGTATCTATACATTTAATGTTGAGGAAATGCCAGTTAGAATTCCATAAATAATAGACGATCAACTATTTTATTAGGTGCAAGAAATGGTAAATAAAAGAAAAAGTGCTCCAGCAAGGGCTAGAGCAAAAATGGAATATTTATTGACTGGTAAGTTAGTATGCGGACACTGTGACGCTCTAATGACTGGAGTATCTTCTACATCTAAGACAAAACGCCTATACCACTATTATTCTTGTAGTAATATGAGAGCAAAGCAATGTGATATAAAGAATATTAGCAAACCATTATTAGAGGACTTTGTGGTGCTAAAAGCAAGAGAGTTATTAACCGATGATAATATAAACAATTTATCAATCAATTTATTTGAGGCTATGGAAAAAGATAAAGACGAAAGTAATATTAAACGTTTAAAAAAGGCTCTAAAAGAAAACAACAAACAAAAAGGTAGCTTGCTAGACAGTCTAAAACAATGTAGTATAGATAGTGTTAGGAACTCAATATTTGAGGAGTTATCTAAAATGGAAGATTATCGTAAGGAATTAGATAATGATTTGAGATATGAAGAGGCTAATAGCATAAGTATTACTAAGTCACAAATAAAGTTCTTCTTAAAAGACTTGCGTAATGGTGATCCAAACGATTTAAAGTATAGACGTATGCTTATAGATGTGTTTTTATATAAAGTATATTTATATAAAGACGGTAAAATATATATAATATTTACTATAAAAGGTAAAGATTATAGAGGCAATATACCATAATTAATTACAAAGACAATTAGTAAATTGTGATCTTTGTTATGATAATTAATAATATCTCTTGATTATAAATTTTGAATGTTAATATACATTGCTTGTAGCAATGACTTATCAAGTATATAATAGTTTTAAAGAAGGGAGATATAAAAATGTTAAAAGAAAACATTAATGCAAGAAGAAAATCAAAAGGACTTTCGCAAGAAGAACTTGCTATCAAGTTGAATGTGGTAAGACAAACAATTTCTAAGTGGGAGCAAGGATTATCAGTTCCTGATTCAGAAATGTTAATTTCTATATCTGAGGTGCTTGAAACACCTGTAGGTACATTGCTTGGTGAAACAATTTCTGAGTCTAAAATTGATGATATAAAAGCAATTTCAGAAAAGTTGGAGATTATTAATCTACAACTGTCGCAAAGAATAATATCACAAAGAAAAAAAATACATTGGCTATTTATATTATTGTGTGCAGTTAAAGTAATAATTTCAGTAATCTTAATAGTATTTAATAGTTCTTATCTAGATTGGAATTTTAGCAATCCTGAAACTGCCGTTGTAGGAACGATTTTACATGCATTTGAATGGTTATATGTTAGGTTAGCTCCTATTTTTCTTATAGGTGGGATTTTAGGAATTGTCTTGACAAGAAAAAAAGTCTAAAATTTTTCTAATTCTTCTGAGGAAATGTTAGATTTTAAATTACAGCTTATATGATTAAATATTTTTATAGAATGTCTTTTGAAAGCCAAAAGAGTAACACACTACGCTATTGGCAGAGCTAATAACGGTGTGCAAAAGGTAATACCTTTTGAAAGCTTATTTTATTTGAAAACAAAAAATATGCAAGATATTATTCTTGCATATTTTTTATAAAATTTTATTAGATATATTATTAAATTTATCTATGCATACTATTTTCACTAGATAATTCCTCAGGAATTGTTTCATAAAATCCATATGAAATATTAACGTCATTTGTTAACTTTGAAGCTTCAGCTAATGATATTTCTTTATTCATTACTTTTGTATTTATTTCATTTAATAATTGAACTTTTTCATTTGCTAATTGTTCAGAACTCTTTTTTTGACCAATTAAGTGTGATTCCTTGGCATTACTTGAAAGTACACCACTAGTAATTTCTAAATTACTGGGATTAATTCCTAAATGGTGTCGAACACTAATATCAGCATCTTTTTTTATTTCTTCTTTCGCGTCTTGATTCATAAAATCATTGTGCAATTTTTCTTCGATTTTTCTCAATTCATCTAATCTTGAATATCCTTTTTCAATAGCATCTTCAATAGTTTTAGTATCAAAGACAGTTTCTCCATCTGCCCACTTGTTAATTATAGCATTTATTTTATTTTCTAAGTCTGCTCTTTTATTTAAGGCTTCAAGATATTTTTGATATAAATCTTTACGTGTCATAAAAGATAATCACCACCTTCCTAAAATATTATCTCATAAAATAATACTGATTACAATATTTTAAAAGTTTAAGTATATATGATTGTCCAAAATATAAAATCGTAGTATAATTAAATTAGAAATTGACCTTAATAAAAATTTCCAAACGTCATTTACAGGCGCACCATATGGATTGTAACTCGAACTTTTCGGGGTATGTATAGAAAATACTAACTAAATGAATAGTTAGTATTTTTTTGTGTACTAGGAAAGATGGAGCTTATTTTACAAATAAATACTAAAAAAATTAAGATAAGTGAAGAATTAAAAAAGAAAATAAATAATTGGTAAATTTACTAACAATAAACCAATAATAAAATATGGAAGTACTAGAAATAAAAAAGGAACTAATATGGAATATGTTAAACCTCATTAAATACTACTAAAAAATAATATGAAGTTAATATTTGATTAATTAGATGCTGTATTTATAAATAATCTATATAATTTTTTTTTTTTAAAGATTTAGAGAATTATAATAGTCTATTATTACAAAATAATTACAAATATTTGTATAAACTCTTTTCTTTTTATTAAATTAATGATACCATAAATATGGTGATAATATGGAAATTAGTAAAAAGGAAAAATATGTTTTAATTGCATTAACTGTAATTGTAGGTTTATTTATTTATTTTATGCCAACATTAGATAGTATAATTAGAAATAAGGTAAATAATCCAACAAGTAAATCAGATACTACAAAAGAGGTTGTGGAAGAAGAACAAAAAGAAGTAGTAATACCTACAAAATTTATTTGTAATAAAAATATTGCAACAGATACCCAAAATTTGGATGAACAGTTAATATTTAATTTTGATTCTACTGGAAATTTAAATAGTATCGAATTATTTAAAACAATAATTTATGCAAATGAGGAATTATTTAATGAACGTGAAACATTAGTGACAGATTTATTATTTTTAAATCAAACTATTTCAATAGATGAAAATTCTTATATGTTAACTATAAATGGAGTAGCTGATTTAGACTCAATTAATCAATTTAATACAAATTATCCAACAAATTATGAAGACTTAAAAGAATACTTATCTGAAAATAAATATACTTGTGCAAGTGAATAATTAGTATTATTCTTTTTTCTTCTATTGATTAAAAGTTAAAATTAATATATAATCAATTTATGGGTAAATGATTTTGGAGATGGTGAAATGAAAAAGATTAGTTTATTTATTTTTACAGTAAGTTGTTTTTTTATTAGTAGTGAATTTGTATTGGCTGCATCAGAAGTAAGTTGTGGTGGAGTAGACGGCATACCTGCAGCACTTCCTATTTTTACAAGTAATTTAACTAGTTTAGTAAAATTGTTAGTTCCAATAATTTTAATTATTATGGGAATGTTGGACATGGGAAAAGCAGTAATGAGTAATGATGAAAAAGGAATGAAGGAATCTCAAAGTAGATTTATTAGAAGAATTTTAGCAGCTGTGATTATATTTTTTATAGTTGCAATTGTTCAATTTGTTTTTGGTTTGATTCAAACTGAGGAAAATATATTAGGTTGTGTTGATATATTTATTAATGGTGGAGAATAAACAATTGTTGTAACTGATAGAGCTAGTTGTTTACAAAAATATAAATCAGACTGTGGTAATGATACACTGTGTAGATCAGAGGCTACGACATATTGTAATGAAAAATTCCCAGTTAATAGTGGTGATAGTGCGATTGAACAATTATATTAATTTATAAAATACAAATGAGGTGATTATATGAAAATAAGTAGTGTAGATTTAAAAATAAGTGCAGTTAGACGAAGTCAGTATCCTACGGATAATAAACCAGAATTTTTATTAGTAGGACGTTCTAATGTTGGAAAAAGTAGTTTTATAAATACATTAATTAATCGTAAAAATTATGCAAGAACTTCTTCTAATCCTGGTAAAACTCAAACTATTAACTTCTATTTAGTAAATGATGGATTTTATTTAGTTGATGCACCAGGATATGGATTTGCTAATTTAAGTAAAAGTAAAAAGAAAAAATTTGGATTAATGATGGAAGATTATCTAGAAAATCGTGAAAACTTAAAACAAGTATTTATGTTAATAGATTTTAGACATAAACCAACTAGTGATGATATATTAATGTACGAATTTTTAAAACATTATAAAATACCAGTAACAATAGTTGCAACGAAGTCAGATAAAATAGGAATAACTAAACATCAAAGTCAAAGAAGTTTAATTTTAAATGAATTAGATTTGGTTGTAGGTGATGATTTTGTAGTATTCTCAAATGTTACAAAAAATGGTAAATTAGAAATAATAGAAAAAATTACTAGAATAATTTAATTACCAAAATAATATTTATACATAAAATATAATTAGGTGAATATTAATGAAAATTGTTAGATGGAGCGATGATAGTACAACTCTATATATAAATAATTTAAACTTAAACCAATTAGATTTTTTGGATAAAGAAAATTTAGAAGAATATTTTCAAAAATTATTTTTAAAATTGAAAAATAAATATAACATTTTATTAAATGGATATTATGTTATTGATGTTTATAAAGATAAATATTATGGCATTGTAATTGAAATAAATAAAGATGATTTAGAATATTTTGATTATACAGATCAAGTTGATATGGAAATATCAATTCATGATAGTCAGTTTGTTTTTAAAATATTTGATATCATTAAAAATGACAAATTAAAATATTATGCATATAACAATGATATTTATGCAATATTAACAGAATCAATTGATTCTATTAAATATGGTGAAATTTTAGAATTTAGTGAACTAATTTATAAAAATGAAGTAAACAAAATAATTAAATATGGAAAATTAATAAAATCATAAGGATTAATTTGTATCTTTATGATTTTGTGCTATAATATGCGAGATGGAGGCGAGTTTTATGAAAAAACAAGTAGTAGCATTAGTAGGAAGACCAAATGTTGGTAAATCAACAATATTTAATAAAATAGTTGGTAAAAGAATATCAATTATTGAAGACACACCTGGTGTTACAAGAGATAGAATTTATGGAAGTGTGAATTATGAAAATTACTGTTTTCATTTAATAGATACTGGTGGTATTGAATTAGGTAATAGTGATTTTAATAATGAAATAAAAGTACAAGCTGAATTAGCAATCGAAGAAGCAGATGTAATTGTTTTTGTAGTAGATGGAAAAGAAGGATTAACTGCTGATGATTCTATTGTAAAAAATATGTTAATAAAAAGTAATAAAAAAGTAATTGTTGCTATTAATAAAGTTGATCATAAAGCTTCTCGTGAAAACTTATATGATTTTTATGAATTAGGATTTGATAAATATATTGAAGTTAGCGGGGAACAAAATATTGGAATATCTGAATTACTTGATAATGTAGTAGAAGATTTTAATGAAGTTGAAGAAGAAGAATATAGTGAAGAAACCATTAAATTTTCTATTATTGGAAGACCAAATGTAGGAAAAAGTAGTTTAGTAAATGCAATTTTAAATGAAGATAGAGCTATTGTTAGTAATATAGCAGGTACAACTAGAGATTCAATTGATACACCATTTATATATCATGGTAAAGATATGGTTGTTATTGATACAGCAGGAATGCGTAAAAGAGGTAAAGTATATGAAAAAATTGAAAAATATAGTTTACTTCGTTCAATGAAAGCAATTGATAGATCTGATGTATGTTTATTAGTAATTAATGCTGAAGAGGGTATAGTTGAACATGATAAACATATTGCAGGATATGCCCTAGAAGCTGGTAAAGGAATAGTAATTGTAGTAAATAAATGGGATATTATTGATAATAAGGATGAAGAAATGAAAAATTTTATCAAATTGATTAGAAGTGAATTTGCATTCATATCTTATGCCCCAATTGTATTTTTATCAGCTTTAACTAAAAAAAGAATTCATACTTTAATTCCAGAAGTTCTAAAAGTAGATGAAAATTGTCATAAACAAATTAAAACAAGCTTACTTAATGATGTAATTAGGGATGCATATACTTTAAATTTACCACCTAGTTATAAAGGAAAAAGACTTAAGATTTATTTTTGTAGTCAAACTGGTACTTGTCCACCAACTTTTAATATTCAGGTAAATAGTAAAGGTTTAATCCATTTTTCATATGAAAGATACTTGGAAAATAAGTTAAGAGAATCTTTTGATTTTAATGGAACACCGATAGTTCTAAATTTTAAAAATAAAGGTGAATTATAAAAAAGGATTTTTTGTCAAAAAGTATTATTGAGATCTAAACTTAAATAAGTTAATCAATGATTTAGAGAAGTTCATATTGAACTCTTTTTTTTCTATAATTTTATAGGATTCAATAATCCCTTTATTAACATTATTCTCATTTTTAAATGGGTATATTTTCTATAACAACAGGAAGTAAGCTTTATTTGTTTAATTGGATTAATAGCATAATTTTCTTCTTGTTTTATCTAAATCATTTTTAACTAAAATAATAATATTTTTCATAGGAAATGATAGTCTATTAAAAATAAATAGTAAGTATATTTTATTAAATAGAAGCAATAATATAAATAGTATTTTTAATATAAAGTAGAATTGAATGAGTAAAATTACAAAAACACTAATAATTGAAGAAATGATATTGAAATATTGATGAAAATAGATTATAATCTTATAAAGATAGGAGTAGTAAAATGAAGTATTCAAATTTTAAACAACAAGGTTTTACATTAATAGAGTTATTAGCTGTTATAGTAATACTTGCAGTAATAGCTTTAATTTCAACCCCAATGATTTTAGGTGTAATCGACACTGCTAAAAAAGGTGCAGCAGAATCAAGTGCACTAGGATATGTAGATGCAATAGAAAAGTATGCAATGGTTTCACAGTTAGATAGTAATAATGAATTATTAGTTGGTAATTACAATGTAACTGAATTAAATGATACAGTATCATTTAAAGGAGATGGACCAATAAAAGGTTATGTAACAATATATTCGACTGGAGCAGTTAGTAGTGCTACATTATGTATTAATAATTATAAAATTAGTTATGATGGTAAAAAGGCAGAAGTAGTAGAAACAAATTGTGATGATATGACATATGTAAATAGTATACTAAATGGGGCAGACCCTGTATTAGGTACAAAAATGATACCAGTAACAATAGCAGATAACGGTGATGTAACATATGCAGATACTAATACAGAATGGTATAACTATACAAGTAAAGTATGGGCAAATGCTGTAATATTAATAGATTCACCATCTACAACATATGTAGTTGGAGATACAATAATAGAAAATGATATAGAATCATACTTTGTATGGGTACCAAGATATAAATATAAGTTATTTAATACAGGAGAGTACTCTGGATATATATCAGGTAAAAATTCAACATCAAATGCACAAACAATAGAAATAGTATTTGAAAGTAAAGATACTACTGTTTCAAATGGTACATTAGTAGGAGAGTATTTAACACATACTGCGTTCACTACTTTAGATACTAATGGTATATGGGTAGGTAAGTATGAAACAGGATATGCTGGAGCAACAACTACTGCTACAGCTCAAGTAAATACCATAGATTCAAGTAAAATAATAGTTAAACCAAATGTATATTCATGGAGAAATAATACTGTGTATAATATGTTTATGTCGGCATATAATTATGATAATGACAATGGTTCACATATGATGAAAAATACTGAATGGGGAGCAGTATCATATCTATCACATTCAGTATATGGAATAAATAAAGAAGTAAATATAAATAATAATAGCGCATATATAACAGGATATAGTGCTGTAGAAGGTACAGATCAAAGTAAATATCCAGGAACATCTGGAACATCATCAGATATAACGCATGCCTATAATACAACTACAGGATATTTAGCTAGTACAACTGGTAATATATCAGGAATATATGATATGTCAGGTGGTGCACATGAATATATGGCATCATATATGAGTGGTCAATTAGGAAGTAGTGGATTTGATACTACAACCATAGCAAATACAAATTATACAAAGTACTTAGATATATATAATGCAAGTTCAACAGCAATATCATATAACAATAGATTACTAGGTGATGCAACAGGAGAAATGGGACCATTTTATAGTTATAAAGATGGCGATAATAGTTATAGATATCACAGTGGATGGTACGCTGACCATTCTTATTTCGTGGATGCTTCGAACCCATGGTTCTTTCGAAGCGGCAATAATAGCGTTGGCGTACTTGCTGGTCTGTTTTACTTCAGTAGGAGCTCAGGAGGGGTTTCTAACCTTGGCTCTCGCCTTGTGTTGGCCGTAGACTAAAATTTGATGGCTGCAACACATAACCTTGAACAAATAAATGATATATTGAAGAAAAGATTTGACAATAGAACTCTAGAATGACTTATATTTCATTCTGATCAAATAATAAAATATCAACATCAACCTTATCAACACTATTTATTATAAAACCAAAACTAACAATAAAATTGTTAGTTTTTTAACTACATTTTTTAAATAATTTAATAATATGTTTTAATTGATACATTGTAACAAAAATTACATTAATAGAAGTTGCAATTACAAGTCCCCATAAACCTATTTTAAACATAGACAAAACAAATAAAAATACAGTTCTTATTATTGTTCCATATAAAGTTCCTAACATTGATTCTTTACCTTTTCCCATTGCTTGTAATGAAGAAGATAAAGGTGATTGAATATATAATAACAAACAAATTGGAGCTAAAAATTTTAAATAACAAATACCTTCAGTAGTATTGTATAAAAGTTTTAATAAAACACTTGGAAAAAATTCAATAAATAAAGTAATAGGTATTCCAATACATAATGAAATAATAACTGCTTGTTTAATTTTATTCTTAGTATAATTAAAATTACCTCGACTGTAATTATTACTAACAGTTGGTATTAAAGCTTGTGAAATAGCCATTGTAAAAAAAGATGGTAGAAGTAATAAAGGCATAATATATCCGTTTAATATTCCATATTCAGTAATAATAAATTCGTTAGAATAACCAATGTTTAGTAAACAAAATGTCATGATTATAGGTTCAAAAAAATATCCAATATTACCTATAATTCTACTACTAGTAATTGGTAAACTTACATTCATTACTTCTTTTACTTTATTTCCTTTAAGCTTAAAATAACTTTTTTTAAATTTAAAATTTTTTGGGATAAAGAAAAAGAATATTAGAATAGAAATAAGTTCACTAATTATATTAATTAAAATTAAAAAAGCAACACCAAACTCAATTCCATTTTTTAAAAATAATGGTAAAAATAAAATTATTAAAATTAATCTTGTAATATCTTCAATTGTATTAGATAAAACATGTGGAATCATTTTCTCTTTTCCGAAAAAATATCCTCTAATAATTGATGATATACTAATAAAAGGTAAAACAAATCCCATAGATAATAGAGCATAATATGTTCTTTTTTCATTCAATAAATTAGTTGATATAAAATTACTACTTAAAATTAAAAATATAATAATAATGACATTCATCAACATTGAAACTGGAATAATACCAAATACTAGATTTTTATTATTACTTTTATCTTCAGAAACTAACTTGCTAATTGCTATTGGAAAACCAAATTGTGAAAGAGTAATTAAAATCATAAAAGTTGGCATAATGAGACTATAAATACCAATACCTTCAGTACCTAAATATCTAGTTGTAACTATCTTTATTATCATTCCTAGAATTTTAGTAATAAATCCACCAATTAGTAAAATAATAGTAGATTTAATAAATTTACTTTTTTTCATAAATTCTCCTTTGAAAATATTAAATTTTCCTATATAATATATATGTGATTATTTAGTCAAATATTTGGAGGTTATTTATGGATATAACATTTAATTCTGTAGAAGAACTATACATTAGAGTAAAACCAGCACTAATTACAAAAAAACAAGAAATGAAAAGAAATAGTTTTGAATATGTTAAAGAAGAAGATATATGGAACTATCTTAAAGAAAATAAGTGGAAAAACTCAAAAAACTTGTCTTTATATGAAATGACTGATAATATATTAAATGCGGACAATTTTCTAATCGACGCATATTTAAGAAATAAACTAAGTAGACAAACTAGAAATGTATACTTTGATTAAGGAGTGAATTATGAAAAAAATAAAAAATAACAAAATTATTAAACCTAGTATTATAGTTATAGTAATCTTAACAATTGTAACTATACTAACACCAATTTTAGCAAATAACTTAAAATTTGGTTTAGATCTTCAAGGAGGATTTGAAGTATTATATCAAGTAGAAAGCATTGATGGAAGTGATGTTACAAACGATATGGTAACAAGTACTTATAAGACACTTATAAAAAGAATTGATATTCTAGGAGTATCAGAACCTGTTATTACAATAGAAGGAACAAAAGTGCGTGTTCAACTTGCTGGTGTTACTAGTTCAGAAGAAGCTAAAAGTTTATTAAGTGCTGCTGCAAGTTTAACTTTTAGAGATACAGACGATAACTTGCTTATGAACAGTGATGTACTTAAAAGTGGTGGAGCTAAAGTAAGTCAAGACTCTAGTGGGAATCCAGCAGTTTCTTTAAGTGTTGCTGATAAAGACCAATTTTATAAAATTACAAAACAGATCAGTGAATCTGATGATAACCGTATTGTAATTTGGTTAGATTTTAATGAAGAAAATGGTTTTTCAACTACAAGTGATGGAAATTTATGTGGTACAAGTGGCTCTACATGTTTATCATCAGCAACAGTATCACAAGGATTTGCAAGTGATGTAATTATTCAAGGTGATTTTTCAAGTGATGAGGTTAGTGAATTAGTTGATTTAATTAATTCTGGTAGTTTACCAACAAAATTAACTGAAGTATCATCAAAAACAGTTGCTGCAAGTTTTGGTAGTGATTCATTAGAAAAAACAGTAACAGCTGGTGCTATAGCAATTTTAGTTATAATAGCACTTATGATATATTTATATAGATTTGCAGGATTTGTCGCATCAGTTGGAATTGTAATTTATACATTCTTAACATTTGGCTTATTTTGGTTAGTAGGTGGTGTTCTAACACTTCCAGGAATTGCCGCAACAGTACTAGGTATTGGAATGGCAATAGATGCAAATATTATAAACTTTTCTAAAATAAAAGATGAATTAGAAGATGGTCATGATTTTAAAACAGCATATAGAAGAGGTAATGCTAATTCTTTAATGACAGTTATTGATGCAAATGTAACAACTCTTTTAGTGGGAATTATCTTATTTATTTTAGGCGAAAGTAGTGTAAAAGGATTCGCAACAATGTTAATAATTAATATAATTGTTACAATAATTGCTATGGTTATTATTACAAGATTATTATTAAATGCATTTGTAAATACAAATAAGTTTAATAAACACTTAAAATTCTTTTTAGGAATAAATAAAAATAAACTAGGAAAAAAGAAATTTTATGAAAAATTTGAATTTGTTAAATCAAGTAGAATATTTATTAGTATAAGTGTTATTGTAATAATTCTTGGAATAGTTTCAATTAGTTTTAGTGGGCTTAATTTAGGTGTAGACTTTAAAGGTGGTTCTTCTATTACAATTAAAAGTGCTAATGAATTAGTTTTAAACGATATTAAAAATGATGTTGAAAAATTAAATTATGATATTACGACAATTGAAACCATTAATAGTAAAACTATTGATTTAAAAATAAGTGATAAATTAACAGAAGAACAAATCGCTTCAACAGAACAATATTTTGAAGAAAAATATGAAGCAACAACTGATATTGGAGTAATTTCTGATGTAGTTAGAAATGAACTTATAAAAAATGCAATCTTATCTTTAGTACTTGCAAGTATCGGAATTATAATTTATATGTCAATCAGATACAAATTCAGTTATGCAGTAGGTGGTGTAGTCGCATTACTTCATGATGCATTTATTATAATAGCTTTATTTAGTATATTTAAAATAGAAATTTCAAGTATATTTATAGCTGCTATTTTAACTATTATCGGGTACTCAATTAATGATACAATTGTAATATTTGATAGAATTAAAGAAACAATTACAAAAGAATATAAAAATAACATTTATGATAAACAACAATTAGTAGATGCAGTAAATTATAGTTTAAGAAAAACATTGGCTAGAAGTATAATTACGACAACAGCTACATTAATACCAGTAATATTTTTGATAATATTAGGATCAAATGAAATATTAAATTTCAATATTGCACTATTATTTGGATTAATAGCTGGTTCATACTCATCAATCTTTATTGCAAGTCAAATATGGCTTAAAATAGAAGAAAAACAAATAGGTAAACCTAAACGTAAAAAATGGTATGAAGAAAACGAATTAGAAGAAAAAAGAATAAAGGGGATTAACGATTAAGGGGGCATTCATGCTTAAAATAGATAAAAACGATTCTAATTATTTGTGGGTAGATATTTCCGATATAATTAAAGGATATTTATTTGCTCAAAAAAATAATAAAGTTTTAATAGCAAATAGATTACGAAGTATATTTGTAAATGAAAATGAAACAGATTTATTTGGTCAAACACCAAAAATTCATTTAAAAGTTGATGATGAAGTTACCAAATTTTTAAAAAGTATACCTTATATTCAAAATTGGGATGAAACTGTAGATGAAAATAGAATAAAAGAAGCATTAGCTCGTTCAGTGGTAGAATATAATCATACAATGAAAAAAATGTTAGAAAAATATTTAAGAAAATTAAATGAATGTAAAAAAAGTGGTGGAAATTCAAATATAGTTTCTCAAGAAATAATAGAAAATAAACAATTATTTGACTATATAAAACAATATGATTCATTTAATGAATTTGAAGAGCAACAAATAAATAAAGCATATCAAAAAATAAAAAAAATTGAAAAAAAAGAAATAATAGAAAATGTTAGCTATGTTGAATATCAATATAAAAAAGTAGCTTAGAGAAAGTGCGAATATATGAAACAAGAAAGAAAAATCTTAAGAGTTGATCAAGATACACCTTATAATACAATAAAAAAATCAGCTCTTTTAAATACAACAAAAATTAGACAAACAAAATATATTGAAAGAATGATTGAAAATAATTTAACCAAAGAAGAATTGAAAATATTAAGTGAAAAAGGATGTACTTATGCATCAGTTACTACTTCAGTATTAGAACAATTATTTAATTATGAAATTGATAATTATGATGACAAAATATTTACTGATGTATTTGGTTTTTCTTTATTGGTAGGTGAAAATAAAATAGACTGTAATATTTTATTGTGTGATATATTCGCAACACTCTATAAACAAATTGAAATGAATATTCATTCATATGAAGTACTGTATTTTGATACTGTACTAGAAGCAGCAAAAGAAATTACAAAAGATGAAACCATAAATGATGAATTAAAAGCTATGACAAAAATATTTGATTACGGATATTTAGCTGATGGAATAGAACATAATAAATTAAAATATAAAAGTAAAAAAGTTAAAAATGAAACCTTTTATGGAACATATGAACAAATAGCACAAGAAATTTTTGGAATTAATAATATTACAAAAGAACAATTTGATGAATTAATGAAAAATAATCATAAAACATATGATGTTAAATATGATACTCCAGAATCAAAATTTAGTGGTTTAGGTGTAGATTCCATTGAATTATGGTTAAATTATTACTTTAAGAAAAAGAAAATTAATTGTAATCTTAATGCAAAAGAAATTCCAACTAATTGTAGTTATGATGAATTTATGCAAATGATTAATAATTATATAGCAGACGGTATTTCTATTGGAATATCATCTAAACCTGGTCGTGAAACTTTTATTACTTCAAGTGCAAATATTAAGGTTCCAGTATCATCTAAAGGAGCTGGACATGCAATGAATTTAGTAGATATTGACGAAAATAAAATTTTTGTAGAAACTTGGGGAAGTGTCTTTTATATAAAAGCAGAAGAATATCAGGATTATGATTTTAAGACACGCAATATAGAATTTTTTGAACCAGTAAATGATGTAGAATATCAAAGATAAGTAAGAGGTGTGATATGACAAAAAAAAATATTGGGATTACTTTTGAAATATTAATGGAAAAAGTAAAAACTTATATAGATGATGAACAAGATTTAGAAGTAATTGAAAAAGCTTACAAATTTGCTGAAGAAAAACACTTTGGTATAAAAAGAATGACCGGTGAGGAATATATAGAACACCCTTTAAATGTTGCCTATATTTTAACAGACATATTTGCGGATGCTGCAACAATTTCATCTGGTTTACTTCATGATATTTTAGAAGACTGTGATGTAACTGTTCAAGAATTTGAAAAAATATTTGGTCATGAAATTACTGCATTAGTTGATGGAGTTACTAAATTAAATAAATTAAATTTTGACACTATAAATAGCGCTACTATAGCAACTCATAAAAAAATACTAGTTGGTTTATGTGAAGATGTTCGAGTAATAATAATTAAGTTAGCTGATAGATTACATAACATGAGAACTTTATGGGTCCACACAGAAAAAAAACAAAAAGAAAAAGCTATTGAAACATTAGAAATATTAACTCCAATAGCTCACCGTTTAGGGATGAATAAATTTAAAAGTGAATTAGAAGATTTATCACTAAGATATTCCAAACCGGATGTATATTTTCAAATAGTTGAACAATTAAATCAAACAAAAAATGAAAGAGATAGATCTGTATTAGAAATGCAAGAATCAGTATCAGATATTTTAAATAAATTTAATATAAAACATGAAATAAAAGGTAGAGCAAAAAGTATATATAGTATATATAAAAAACTTGATAAAGGTAGAAAAATGAGTGATATATATGACTTATTAGCACTTAGAGTTTATGTTGAAACAGAACAAGAATGTTATCAAGCTTTAGGTATGATTCATTCAAAATATAGACCCATCCCAAAACGCTTCAAAGATTATATAGCAATGCCTAAAACAAATATGTATCAATCATTACATACAACAGTTTTTGGAATTGACGGATATCTCTATGAAATACAAATTAGAACATATAAAATGGATGAGATAGCTGAAAGTGGAATTGCCTCACACTGGTCTTATAAAGAAAATGGTGGAAGACCAATGATGCAAAATACGATGGAACAAAAATTACAATTTTTTCGTTCAATTATTGAACTAAATAATGAAGAAATAAATGATGAAGAATTTGTTAAATCAGTAACTGAAGATGTTTTTAAAAATACAATTTATGTATTTACACCAAAAGGTGATGTAGTAGAGTTGCCACTTGGGTCAACACCAATTGACTTTGCTTATAAAGTTCATAGCGGTGTTGGAGATAAAATGATTGGTGCAATAGTTAATAATAGTATTGTTCCACTTGATTATGAATTAAATAATCAAGATATAATAAAAATTAATACAAATAAAAATTCAACACCAAGCCGTGAATGGATAAATTTGGCTCATACTACCCAAGCAAAAAATAAAATTAGAAGTTTCTTTAAAAAGATTGATAAAGATGAATACTTGAAAAAAGGTGAAGATTTATTAAATAAAGAACTTCGAAAAAGAAAAATTGTTTTTAATGAATTCCTTTCAAACACAAATATTCAAAAGATACTAGATGAATATAAATTTAGAAATACTGAAGAAATGTATATTAATATCGGAAATAATAAAACTCCAGCTGCTGGTATTATTAATTTTATAAATGGTGATAATGATACAAAAGAAGAAATAATTTTAAGAAAAGCTAAAAATACAGAAGTTATAATACCAATTGTTAAAAATGATATTATTGTAGAAGGAATCGCAGATATAAAAGTTAATATTGCCTCATGTTGTAACCCAATTCCTGGTGATAAAATAATTGGGTATATTACTAAAGGTTATGGAATAACAGTACATAGAGCATTATGTCCAAATATTAAAGAATTAGATGAAAGAATAATTGATGTTAGATGGAATGATTCAATAACTAAAAAGTATCCTACAAATATATTAATTAGATCAATTAAAAGTGATAATATTTTAGTAGAGATTATTTCAAAAACATCAAATAGTAATATTTCTGTTCAAACAATCAATACTTATAATAATGAAAATGATACAGTTCATGATTTAACTGTTTTAGTAGAAAATATTGATAAATTAAATAAATTTATAGCTGACATAAAATGTATTACAAATGTAATAGAAGTTGAAAGAATTATTAAATGAGAGTATTAATCCAAAAATCTTTAGAATCAAGTGTGATAGTAGATAAAAAAATAGTTGGTAGGATAGAAAATGGCTTAGTATTATTTGTTGGTTTTACTAATACCGATAATTTAGAAGACATTGATTATTTAGTAAAGAAAATATTAAATTTGAGAATATTTGAAGATAAATTTGGTAACATGTTTAAATCAATATTAGATATTGATGGTAGTATTTTAAGTGTTTCACAATTTACTCTTTATGCAAATACAATAAAGGGTAATAGACCAAGTTTTATTGAAGCATTAAATAGTAATGATGCAAAAATACTATATGATATATTTAATCAAGAATTAATAAAAAATAATATAAAACTTAGTACTGGTATTTTTGGTGCAGATATGCAAGTAAATATAAAAAATGATGGACCAGTAACAATAATGTTAGAAAGTAGGAAAAAATATGTTTAAAAATAAAATAGATTATAAATTAATTAATATTGCTATTTTTATATTTATAATAACTTTAATGTATTTGTCAGGAAACTTATGGTTAGGTTTATTTGGTATAATAAATAGTATACTAATACCTTTTTTTATAGCTTTTGTAATAGCATATGCTCTATATCCATTACTTCAATATTTTACAAAAAGAAAAATACCTAAAAGTATTTCATTAACAATAATAATTGCTATAGTTTTAGGTGTAATAGCCTTTATGGGAATATTAATTTTCCCACTATTATTTAATCAATTAGGAAGTTTATTTAATGGAATAATATCATTTGTAAAAGAAATTTCTTTAGATTCGGATTTAAATTTAGGAGAGTTTCAAAATACATTATCAACTACATTTAATCAAATATTAGTATCAGTTGGTAAATATGTATCAGATGGTGCAGTAAGTGCAATTTCAATTTCATTATCTTATATTACTCAAGCATTAATTATTTTTTCGGCTGTTGTTTACTTTTTAGCTGATATGGATAAAATTAGAGCTGGATTTAAAAAATATTTAAAAAGAAAATCAAAAAAAGCCTTTTTATATTTTAAATTATTAGATGAAGAAATGAAAAATTATTTAACTGGATTTATTCGTATAATTTTGATAACTGGAATAGAATATACTTTTGCTTATATGATTATAGGTCATCCTAATGCAACATTGTTAGGTTTTCTAGCTATGTTTGCTAATTTAATTCCATACTTTGGTGGAATGATGACAAATATTATAGCAGCAATTACTTCTTTTGTAATAAGTCCAGCTTTATTTATTAGAACTATAATTACATTTGCAGTTTTATCTACAATTGATGGATATGTAATAAATCCATTTGTTTATGGAAAAACAAATAAAGTCCATCCAATAGTTGTTATCTTATCAGTATTTGCTGGTGGAAAATTATTTGGTATAATAGGAATTATTATCTCACTTCCACTTTCAATAATAATAATCGCAACATATAAATTCTTTAAAGATGATATAAGTGAAAAAATAGAAGATATAAGAAATATCAAATAAAAATAAAAATGATATATACAAATTATATTAATTATTGTATAATATGCTTATTATTTGTTTTGAATAGTAATTAAATATTAAATTAAAAGAGAAGATGTGGTTGGTGAAAACATCTAATTATTTATTTAATGAAGACACAAAATGCTAAATAAACGTATATCTGCGTTAAAGATAAGAGATAGTAAATCTATAAAGTATGGTGGTACCGCGAATTAATCGCCCATACAATTATGGATTTTTTTTGTTTAAGGGGGAATAAACATGGAAAAAAATATTGTGTCAATTTATAGAAAAATAAAAATATATGATAATTTATATATATTTAAATTTTTAAAAATTATGAGAAATGTAGATTATGATTATAAAAATAATGAAGTAATATTTAATTTTAAAGGGCATTTTTATAAATTAAAAGATTTAAAAAATATAAATATTAATAATTCAAAAGAAACTATATTTTTTGGAGAGTTTGAAGATTTAGAAAAATTAAAAAAAATAAATAATTTTAATAAAGATCAAACAATAAAAAACTTTATAAAAGAATGTAAATCTAATATTAAATTTTATGAAATTGAAAAAAATAAAGTTAAAAATTTTTATATTAGTGTTGAAAATCTAAAAGAAACTTTAATTGAAAATGAAATGAATAATGATATATTGTCATCAGAAATTCCAATTCAATTAGAAATAAGTTTTTTTAAAAGTGTTTTAGAAAAATTAAGGGAAAATGATTTTAATTCAGTATTGAATATTTTTGAACAAATTAATAATGTTTATGAAGAACAATTTGGAGTTTTAGAAAAAAAACAACATCAACAAAAATCTAATATAAAAAGTATATCTTCACCTTCAGGAAAAAGTTTAGATGATATGATTGGTTTAGAAAATATAAAAAATGAAGTTAAAAAATTACAATCATATTTAGAGTTTTATAATATGACAAAAGAAAATTTAAATCTTGAAGCTCCCAATTTAAATATGGTATTTTATGGTAATCCAGGAACAGGAAAAACAACTGTAGCAAATGATATATCTAATTTACTAAATAAACTTGGGTTTACTAAAAACAATAAATTTATAGAAACAACAACTGAAGATTTTATAGGTCAATATGTAGGGCAAAGTGCTCCAAAAACAAGAAATTTGATTGAAAAATATAGTGGGGGTGTAATATTTATTGATGAAGCATATAGTTTTAATTCTAAAGCACAAGAATATGCGGATGAAGCATTAGTAGAAATAATAAAAGAAATGGAAAAAGGAAAAACGATATTTATTTTTTCTGGATATAAAGACGAAATGGATGAATTTATAAAAATGAATCCAGGTTTAAAATCAAGAATCAATTATTATTTAGAATTTAAAGATTACTCGTTAGAAGAATTATGTGCAATGTTTATGTTGAAAATAAAAGAAAGTAAATTAAATATAACTGATGAAGCATTTGATTTACTTATAAAAGTAATTAAAATAGAAATGACTAATAAACATTTTGGAAACGGTAGATTTATTAAAAATTTATTTGATAAAATTGTTATGAATCATGCTAACAACATAATAACTTCAGGCAATTTAGAAACACTTACAACAATAAAATCAGATGATATTGAACGTAATATAAATAAGATAGATAAAGTAAAAAAATTAGGATTTTAAGGAGGATTTATATGATACAAAAACCTAAAGGAACATATGACCTATTTGGCCAACAAGGAAAGAAATTTTTAGCTTTAGAAAATATGATTAAAGCAATAATGGAAAATTATAATTATGAGTATTTTAGAACACCATTATTTGAATCAAGTGATTTATTTCATAGAGGAGTTGGTGAAACTACTGATATTGTTTCAAAAGAAACATATGACTTTACAGATCGTGGAGACAGATTAATGACTTTAAGACCAGAAGGTACAGCTGGAATAGTTAGAAGTTTAATTGAAAATAAACTTTATGCTGATCCAAATCAACCAATAAAAACTTGGTATTATGGACCAATGTATCGTTATGAAAGACCACAATCAGGTAGATTTAGAGAATTTTACCAATTTGGAACAGAAGTATTTGGAAGTAATAATCCAGTATTAGATGCAGAAATAATTAGTATTCCAGTAAATTTATTTAAATTAATTGGATTAAAAGGGATTAAAGTAAATATAAATAGTTTAGGTGATAGTGAATCAAGAAATAACTATAGAAAAATTCTAATTGAATATTTTAAAGAAAATATTAATGATTTATGTGATGATTGTCAAACAAGATATAACAAAAATCCCTTGCGTATTCTTGATTGTAAAGTTGATAGTAATAGTGAAATAATAAAAAAAGCACCAAAAACTATAGAATATTTAAATGAAGAATCAAAACAACATTTTGATGAATTAAAAAAATATTTAGAAATTATGGGAATTGAATATAATGTAAATCCAAAAATAGTAAGAGGTTTGGATTACTATACACATACAGTATTTGAAGTAGAAGCAGATATTGAAGGATTTGGAAGTCAAAATGTACTTGCTGGTGGTGGTAGATATAATAGTTTAGTAGAAACAATTGGTGGGCCACAAATTCCTGGTGTTGGATTTGCTTTGGGAATTGAAAGATTATTAAATGCGATAGAATGTGAAAATTTAAATATAGCGGATGAAGAAACATTAGATGTTTATGTAATTCCTATGAATGAATTAGATGATGCAATTGAACTAGTTCAAACACTTAGATTAAGTGGATTTAAAACAGATATGGATTATTTAAATAGAAATATTAAATCTAATTTTAAACAAGCAGATCGAATGAATGCTAAATATATAATTATAATTGGTGAAGAAGAAATAGAAACTAAAAATTTAACAATTAAAAATAACATTACAAAAGAAGAATATAAAATATCTTATGATAATATAATTGAATTTTTAGATGAACATATAGAGGTGTAAAATGAAAACAATAGAAAATAATAGTATTAGAATTACTGATTTAGGAAAACAAATAAAGATACAAGGATGGGTTTCTAAAAAAAGAGATTTGGGTGGTTTAATATTTATTGATTTAAGAGATAGAAGTGGAATTATTCAAGTTGTAGTTAAACCAGAAAATGAATTTTATTGTTTGGCTGAAACTTTAAAAAATGAATATGTAATTGAAATAGAAGGTAAAGTAGTTGAAAGAGAAAGAAAAAATAAAAATGTTTTAACTGGTGATATCGAAGTTGAAGTTGAAAATTTAATTATTTTAAATGAAGCTGAAAATTTACCTTTTGAATTAAACAATACAACTGCACTAGAAGATACAAGATTAAAATATAGATACCTAGATATTAGAAGAGATGAACTTAAAGAAAAATTAATAACTCGTCATAAAATAACTATGGCACTAAGAAAATATTTAGATTGTGAAGGTTTTATAGAAGTAGAAACACCAATTCTTTGTAAATCTACACCAGAAGGAGCAAGAGATTACTTAGTTCCATCTCGTGTTAATAAAGGTAGTTTTTATGCATTACCACAGTCTCCTCAAATGTTCAAACAATTATTAATGATTGGTGGAATAGAAAAATATTTTCAAATTGCAAAATGTTTTAGAGATGAAGATTTAAGAGCAGATAGACAACCAGAGTTTACTCAAGTTGATTTAGAAATGTCTTTTGTAGATGAAAGCGATGTTATGAATACTGCAGAATCAATTATTAAACATATATTTAAAGAAGTTAAAAATATTGATGTTAATTTACCATTACAAAAAATGAAATATAATGATGCAATTAATTATTATGGTTCTGATAAACCAGATTTAAGATTTGATATGAAAATAGAAGATATTACTAGTATTTTTAAAAATACAAATTTTCAATTATTTCAAAATATAATAGAAAATAAAGGAATAATTAACAGTTTAGTTGTTAAAAATAATGCTGACAAATTTTCAAGAAAAGATATTGATAATCTAGGAGAATTTGTGAAAAAATATAAAATCAGTGGTTTAGCTTATTTAAAATATAATAACGAATTTTCAGGAAGTATTTTAAAAGTCTTAACAGAAGAAGAATTAAATAATATAAAAGAACAATTAAATGTTGAAGATAATGATTTAATTTTAATTGTTGCAAACAATTATGAAAGTACCAAACAAGTTTTAGGAGCACTTCGTTTAAAACTTGGAAAAGAATTAAACTTAATCAAAAATGAATATAAAATGTTATGGGTTACTGATTTTCCATCATTTGAATATAGCGAAGAAGAAAATAGATTTGTAGCCTGTCATCATCCATTTACTGCACCAAAAGATGAAGATATTGATAAATTAATAAACGATAAAGCTAATTGTTATTCAAAAGCTTATGATATAGTAATAAATGGGTATGAAGCAGGTGGTGGAAGTATTCGTATTCATAATAAAAATATTCAAACTAAAATGTTTGAAGCTCTAGGTTTTAGTGAAGAAGAAGCTAAAGAAAAATTTGGATTTTTTATTGATGCATTTAAATATGGATGCCCACCACATGGAGGATTAGCATTTGGACTAGATAGATTAACTATGTTACTAACTAATACTGAAAATATTAGAGATGTAATCGCATTTCCAAAAACAGCAAGTGCAACTGATTTAATGTGTGAATGTCCATCAACTGTAGATTTAAAACAACTTGATGATTTAGGAATTTGTATAAGTAAAAAAAGTAATTAAATATTTTATTTTAAAATATAAAATAATAAAGAAAGATTGATTTTTAAATCTTTTTTCTTTATAATAAACGATCAAGTGGTGATTAAATGACAAAAATAATAATAAATAATAAATTAATAGAAATTGATTTAAGTAAATTAACAGTTTTAAGTAAAAAACCTACATATGAAGGAATTGTCTATGAATATAATAATACCGCATTAAAAATTTTTCACAAAAATCGTTTTAATAATGAATTTGATATACAATTGTTAGACGAATTTGGATTTTTAAAATTAAAAAAATTACAACCATATATTAATAGATTTGTATTGTCATTAGAATTAGTATATGATGAAGAATTTAATTTCATTGCATATACTACTAAGTTAATCAAAAATGAACAAAATATAAAAAGTTTTGAATCCAAAAATATCGGTGATGTAATTAATGCAGCAAATAAAATTAGAGAAGATGAACTATTATTAACAGAAAATAACATTAGATTAGTAGATTTAAACCATAATTATATTTATAATGGAAATATTAATATAATAGATCCAGGTATGTATAAAATCAATCAAAATAGTTATATGAATTTAAATGAATTATTGATTGACAATCTAAAAGCCATTAATAATTTTTTAATATCATTATTAATATTTAGACCAATAAATGAATTTGAAGAATTTCATAAAAATAAAATTATTGAAAATTTTATAAATAAATATTGTAAAGATATATATTTTGGTGATTATTTAAAAGAAGAAGTAATGCACAGTGGATTTGAAACAATAGAAGAATTTATTAAAACTCAAAAAACAAAAATGCTTAAAAATAATTAATACCAATCTGTAAAAATTGACTTTTAGTCTTTTTTTTTATATAATACATCACTAATGGTGATGTAATGGAAACAATAATATTAAATAAGAAAAAAATTAATTTAAATCTTGAAGATCATATTTTATTAAATAACGATATTACATATGAGGGACAAGTATATAAATATAAAGGAACTGCTTTAAAACTTTTTAATGAACTTAGATTAGAAAATGCTCATAGTTTTTTAAACGTGAATGGATTTAAAGATTTAGTTAAATTAGAACCATATATGTATAGATTTGTTTTACCATCACATTTAGTATTTAATACTAAAGGAAAATTAATAGGTTATGTAACTAAATTAATAGGAAATGAAAAAGATATAAATAAAATTTATAATAAAAATATAAAAAAAATAATTCACGAATTTAATTTAATAAAACATGATTATATTTTACTAACAAATAATAAATTTAAACTAATGGATTTAACATATAATTATATATATAATGGAAATATAAATATAATAGACCCAGGATTATATGAAAAAAATTTAAAATTTTATCTAAATAATAAACAACTGAAAATTGATAATTTAAAAGCTATAAATGAATTTTTAGTTGGTATTACATTATTTACTTCATCTAATTTGAATTATTATTATAATATTAATAATTTCTTAGTAAGAAATTATACAAAAAAGTATTGTGAAGAAATATATTTTGGTGATTATATAAAAGAAGAAGCAAAAATACATGGATATGAAAGTGTGAATGATTTAATTCAACATCAAAAGACTAAGATGAAGTATTGATAAAAAATAAAACATATAGTATAATTTAAAAAGCTTAAGAAAGGGTGTATACCATGATAGAAAGATTAGAAACAATTGAAAAAAGATATAATGATTTATCAATTGAGTTAATGAAGCCGGAAATAGTATCTAATATTAAAGAAACATTAAAACTAAATAAAGAACAAGCAGAATTAAAAGAAGCATATGAAGCATATGAAGAATATAAAAAATTAACAAAAGGAATTGAAGAAGCTAAGGAAATGTTGAAAGATTCTGAATTAGGTGAAATGGCCAAAGAGGAATTACTTGAATTAGTACCTAAATTAGACCAATTAAATAAAGATTTAGAAATAATTTTATTACCAAAAGATCCAAATGACGGAAAAAATGTTATAGTTGAAATTAGAGGAGCAGCAGGTGGTGATGAAGCTAATATATTTGCTGGTGACTTATATCGAATGTATATTAAATTATCTGAAAAAAATGGTTGGAAAATAGAAGTGCTTGATGAAGAATATTCAGAAGGTGGAGGATTTTCACTTATAAGTTTTATGATAAAAGGAGATAATATTTATTCTAAATTAAAGTACGAAAGTGGAGCTCATAGAGTTCAAAGAGTACCAGTGACTGAAACTCAAGGAAGAGTTCATACATCAACCGCAACTGTTTTAGTAATGCCAGAAGCTGAAGAATTAGATTCTGAATTGGATATGAACGATGTACGTATTGATATTACAAGAAGTAGTGGTTGTGGAGGACAAGGAGTTAATACAACAGATTCAGCAGTAAGATTAACGCATGTTCCAACTGGAATTGTAGTATATTCACAAACAGAAAGATCTCAAATCAAAAATAAAGAAAAAGCAATTAAGATTCTTCAAACTAGATTATTTGATGTAAAAAATCAAGAACGTGAAAAAGAACTAGGTGATGAAAGAAGAAATAAAATTGGAACAGGTGATCGTTCTGAAAAAATTAGAACTTATAATTATCCTCAAAATAGAGTAACAGATCATAGAATTGGTTTTACTTTAAATATACTAGATAGAGTAATGAATGGGGATATTGATAAAGTTATAGAAGCTTTAATTACAGAAGATCAAGCAAGAAAATTAAGAGGAGAATAAGTTAGAAAATGACAGATATTGAGTATTTAAAAAAATATTTGGATAATGATAAATTAAATGCTGGTATTAAACGTTTAGAAAATGGGGAACCAGTTCAATATATAGTTGGACATACTGATTTTTATGGGTTAAATTTTATTATAAATAAAGATGTATTAATACCTAGATTTGAAACAGAAGAATTAGTAGAAAAAACAATCAATTATATAAAAAAATATTTTGAAAATGATTTAAATATTATTGATTTGGGAACAGGTAGTGGTTGTATAGCAATTACACTTAAAACTAAAATAAATGCTTGTGTAGATGCTGTTGATATAAGTTATAAAGCTTTAGAAGTTGCTAAAATAAATGCAAAAAAAAATGATGCTGAGATTAATTTTTATTTAGGTAATATGTTAGAACCAATTTCTAAAAAATATGATGTAATTATAAGTAATCCACCATATATTGCATTTGATGAAGAAATAATGGATATTGTTAAAGATAATGAACCACATGGTGCATTATACGCAGATAATTGTGGTTTAGAATTTTATGAACAAATATTAAAAAGTGCTTACAAACATTTAAAGAAAAAAAGTTTAATTGCATTTGAGATAGGTTATAAACAAGGTAATGATATAATTAATATTGCTAAAAAATATTTTCCAAATAGTAATATAATTTTAGATACAGATTTACAAAAAAAAGATAGATTCATATTTATATTTAATAATGTATAAAAGGAATTATTACAATGTAATAATTTCTTTTTATATGCTACTTTGATAATTTTGATTAAGTTTAAAATATATTATATATATAATATACATTGATTGACACTATTTTATGTTTATGATATTTTTAATAAATCAATATAATAAATATAGACTATAAATAAAGGAGAAATGCATTTATGAAAAAATTAGGATTTACATTAATAGAATTATTAGCGACTATAGTAGTATTAGCTATAATTGCTATTATAACAGTTCCTATAATATTAAGTGTTATAGAAACTTCTAAAAAAAGTTCATTTCAAGAATCTGTAAAAATGGTAATTGACTCTGTTGATTATTATTTAGTTTCAAATAATTTAGATAAGTTATATGAAGATGGTGTTGAAGTAACAGATTTATCACTTAAAAATGGTGCACAATTAAAAAGTGGAAAAGTAATGATAAATGAATCTGGAGTATACGTTGCATCAATGATTTATAATGGTGAATATTGTATAATTGGAACAAAACAAAATCTACAAATAGCAGATGAATGTTATATGTTAGATATAACATCACCAGAATTAAGTGAATCCAAAATTTATACAACATCTACTTCAAGTAGTATAAAAATAATAGTACCAAAAGAAGCTATTACAGAAGTAGAATCAAATATAAAAAGTTATACTTTTAAATTAATAAATGAAGAATTATCAGCAAATGAAAAAGTGACAGTTAGTGAAAATAATTATATATTTAAATCATTAAAAAATGCAACTGAATATAAAATAAAAGTAACATTAACTAATGAAAATGATATGAAAACAACTAAAGAAATAACAGTGTCAACTACTTTAATATATCCACCAACATATAATATAGATACAACTGGATATGCAACAAGTAAAACATTAACAATAACTTATCCAGAAAGACAGGAAGGATATATTTATACATATACAGTGATAATGGATTAACATGGGAAACATTAGATACGGGTTTAGAAAAAAATATAGTATTTACTAGTAATGGTACAATTATTGCTAGAATATATGATGGTACAAATTATGTTACAGCCAGCTTATATACAGTAACTGGGATAGATACAACAGTACCAAGTGCATCACTAACAGTAAGTTCAAAAACAGCATAAGCAACATTAACTGCTGACTCTTCGGACTTCGTTAGCTCTTCTTACTCTTGGTTCGATTGAGGTGGTGTTTACTACGGTGGGGTTCTTGCAGGTCAGTTCAGCTTCGCTAGGTACACAGGAGATGTGGACAGTTACTTTGGCTCTCGCCTAGTGTTGGCAGTAGAATAATATTCATCGAATTTTAGTATTTACCTTTTACTTTATAATAAATTAAGAAATATAAATTTAGCCTTTCAACCAGACTGTCTCTGACACAGTTAGTTGGAAGGTTTTTAATTGTAAAATTCTGTGAAATCATGAAAAAATCATGAAAATTATTTATATTTAAATTAATTGGTGGTATACTTAAAAAGTAAACATAATAAAGGAGGATTTATGGTAAATAAAATAGTTTTAAACGAAACATCATATTTTGGCGATGGCGCAAGAAGTGTAATCGTTGAAGAAGTAAATAAAAGAGGATTTAAAAAAGCATTAGTAGTAAGTGATAAAAACTTAGTAGAAGCTAATGTAACATCAAAAGTAACAGAAATATTAGAAAAAAATGGATTAGAATATGAAATATTTAGTGATATCAAACCAAATCCAACTGTTTTAGAAGTAAAAAAAGGTATAGAAAAATGTAAAGAAGTTGGAGCTGACTACTTAATAGCAGTAGGTGGTGGAAGTTCAATAGATACAGCAAAAGCAATTGGAATTGTTATGACAAACCCAGAATATAGTGATATTGTTTCATTAGAAGGAATTGTTAATACAAAAAATAAATCATTACCATTAATAGCTTTACCAACAACAGCTGGAACTGCTGCAGAAGTAACAATAAACTATGTAATAACAGATGAAGAAAATGTAAAAAAAATGGTATGTGTTGATCCTAATGACATCCCAATAATTGCTATTATTGATACTGAACTAATGTCTAGCATGCCAAGTTCAATAGCAGCATCAACTGGAATGGATGCTTTAACTCATGCAATAGAAGGATATATTACTAAATCAGCATGGTCAATGTCAGATATGTTTCATATGCAAGCAATCAAAATGATATTTGATAACTTAGAAAAAGCTGTAAATGAAAAAAATAAAGAAGCAATTTATAATATGGGTGTTGCTCAATATATTGCTGGAATGGGTTTTTCAAACGTAGGACTTGGAATAGTTCATTCAATGGCACATTCATTAGGAGCATACTATGATACACCACATGGAGTAGCAAATGCATTATTATTGCCTCATGTTATGAAATATAATGGAACAGTTGCTGTAAATAGATACAGAGAAATTGGTGTAAACCTAGGATTTGAAATGAACAACTTATCAGATGAAGAAGTAATTGATAAAGTAGTAAAATCAGTACGCGATTTAGCAATTAAAGTAAATATACCACAAACTCTAAGAGAAATAGGTGCAAAAGAAGAAGATTTTAAAGCACTTGCAGAAAAAGCAATTGTGGATGTTTGTACAGGTGGAAATCCAAGAAATACATCAGTAGAAGAAATAATTCAAATATATAAAGAAGCATTTTAAATTAAAGATAAAAAGGAGTTGAATAAAATTTTGAAATCTAATGTAGGTTATAGTACAGAAGTTGAAAGTTTTAAAAGTGGTGAAGAAACTGCAAAAAAAGCAATTATTGGATTAACTAGTCCAAAAGTTGCATTAACTTATACATCAGTAAAATTTAATCAAGAAGAAGTAATAAAAGGAATAAAAAGTGTTATAAATATTCCAGTTGTTGGATGTACATCAGCTGGTGCTATAATTACAAATGATGGAATAATAACTAGTGAAAATGGATTTTCAGGGTCATTAATTTTAGATGATGAAAATTTAAGTATTGGAGTTTCTGGAATGGAAAAACAAAATGATGCCAGAGAAACAGGAAGACAAATAGCATTAGATGCAATAAAAAATTCAGGAACATTGCTTAGACCATCATACTTTTATATGGTAGCAAATCCATCAGAAGAAGAATCATATTTAAAAGGAATTCAAGATGTAATTGGAAGAGTTCCATTCTTTGGTGGTTCAGCAGCAGATGATAATGTAACAGGAGACTGGAAAATATTTTGTAATGATAAAGTATTTAGTGATGGATGTGCAGTAGTATTTTTCTATACAAATAAACGTGCAGTAACTGAATATACTGGTTCTTATAATGAAACAGGAGTAAGAGGTATAGTAACTAAAATAAATGGTAGAACATTAATGGAAATTGATAATATTCCAGCTTTAAAAAAATACGCTGAATGGCGTAATATGAATCCAGAGCAATTAAAAGGATTAAATTTATTAAGTGCATCAATACCAAATCCGCTTGGAGTAAAAGATCCAATAAATAGTTTAACATTAATTAGACATCCAATGGTAGGAAATGATGATTATTCAATGAATATTGGTAATGATTTAGCAGTAGGTACATGTATAAATATGATGACAACTACACAAGACCAACTAATATCAAGTACAATAAGTGCTATTAATATTGTTAATGAAAAACTAAATAACAATGTAGGTGCATATTTATTAGTACACTGTGCTGGTAGAAAACTTGGTGTTGGAAATAGATTAAATGAAGTTTATGAAAATTTAAAATCATCATGTAAAGATACACCATTTATAAGTGTATTCACATTTGGAGAATATGGATATAATGAACATTCAGCTAATTCATGTGGAGGACTAATGTTATCATTTACAGGATTTGAAAAATAAATTAATTGAAGAACAATAAAATGATATAACCCCCATTTCTAGGACAAAGGAAATGGGGTTTTTATTTGAATTAACTAAGTACAAATAAATAATAATTTAATAAGACATTAACTATCAAATAAAAAAATTCAAAATTAAAATCTATAAAATGGTTTTAAATAATCTCTTTTTATGATAAAATATCTATAACAAGAAAAGTAGGTGTAACAATGGATAATAAATTAAAATTATTATTAGAACATATAAATTTAGATGAAATAAAATATCAGTATTTTGAAAAAGGAACAATAACTAAAATAGTAGCAAGTAAAAATAAAGAAAGTTACAATTTTGAATTAGAATTAGAAAATGTATTGCCACTTAATATTTATAATGAATTTATGCAATTATTAAAAACTTACTATAAAGATTTGAAAAATATAAGTGCAACAATAACTTCAAGAAATAAAAATAATCAATTGTTACCAATTTATTATAGAAATTTAATGGAAAAATATAGTAAACAATCACCATTAATATCATTATTTAAAGATTATAAAATAATTAGTGACGAAAATAATTTAATAATAGAAATTCATAATAAAGCAGAACAACTTAAATTTGAAACAATTACAGAACATTTAGAAAAAGATCTAAAAACTGTTGGATTTGATTTGAATATAAAAACTTTGATAAACCAAGATGAAAGTAATGAAATATATGAATCTATAAACCAAGAATTAAAAGTGGTCGCACCACCAGTTTCTATAAAAGAAGATATAAAAGAAGAAACTAAAAAAAGATTTGTTCCAAAAGACTATAAAAGACCACCATTATTAATTGATAAAGATAATGAAAATGTAATAGTTGGTAAATTTATTGAAGAAAAACCTATTAGAATGGATACTATTGTATCTGGAATGGGAACTGTAGTATTAGAAGTAAAAGTATTTGGAAAAGATATTAGAAATACAAAAACTGACTTAAAAATAATGAGTTTAAAACTAACTGATACAACAGACAGTATTTATGGAACAATATTTATAAATGATCAAGATGAATTTAATATAATAAATGATAAAATTAAAGAAGGAAATTGGTATAAAATAAAGGCACAAATAAAAGAACCAAACCAATATACAAATGAAATTTCATTAACTTTAAAAGATATCAATATATTAATAAAAGAAGAAATAAAAATAATTGATGATGCACCAAAAAAAAGAGTTGAACTTCATACTCACACAAAAATGAGTCAAATGGATGGAGTAGTAAATGCAAAAGACCTAGTAAAACAAGCTTATAACTGGGGTCATAGGGCAATATCTATAACTGACCATAATGGTGCACAATCATTTCCAGAAGTATATCGTTTTATATGTGATGTAAATAAAAATGTAGAAGATTCAAAAGAACCATTCAAAGCAATTTATGGAACAGAATTAACAATGGTAGATGATACAATTAAAATTGTAGTTAGACCAAATGATTCAATTTTAATAGATAACACATACGTTGTTTTTGACTTAGAAACAACAGGATTTAATGCCGGTGGTGGTGATAAAATAATTGAAATAGGAGCAGTTAAAATTCATAATGGAGAAATAATTGATAAATTAGATATATTAATTAATCCAGGAAAAAAATTATCACAAAAAATTATTGAAGTAACTAGTATAACAGATGAGATGTTAGAAGATAAACCAGATGAAGAAACAGGAGTAAAAGAATTTATTGATTGGATGAAAAATTATCCAATGGTTGCTCATAATGCAAAATTTGACGTTTCATTTATTGAAATGGCTTATCAAAAATATAATTTAGGAACTTTTACCAATACAGTAATTGATACTTTAGAATTATCTAGAACAATGGATAATACATTTGCAAGACATAGCCTCTCAGCACTTGTAAAAAGATATGATATACCATTTGATGAAAATTCACATCATAGAGGAGATTATGATGCTGAAGCTACAGCTTTAATATTTAATAAAATGATTAGAAAATTAAATGATAGAAATATTGAAACAGTAAATCAGTTAGACAATTTAGTTTCTAAAGATGAAATTCATAAATATGGTCGTACATTTCATGTTAATTTGTTAGCTAAAAATAAAATAGGTTTAAAAAATTTATTTAAAATTATCTCTCTAGCAAACACCACTTATTTATATAAAACACCAAGAATATTAAGAAGTGAAATTTCAAAATTAAGAGAAGGAATTATAATAGGAAGTGGATGTTATGAAAGTGAAGTATTTGTAGAAGCTAGAAGTAAAAGTGATGAAGAATTAACAAATATTATAAACTTTTATGATTATGTTGAAGTTCAACCAATAGATGTATATAATCATCTCCTACAAATGGGTGATTTTGCTAGTGAAGAAGATTTGATAGAAAATGTAAAAAAAATAATTAGAGTAACTGAAGCTGCTGGTAAAATAGTAGTCGCAACAGGGGATGTTCATCATTTAAAAAAAGATGACAAAATTTATCGGGAAATTATTGTTAATCAAAAAGTACCTGGTGGTGGAAGACATCCTTTAGCTAGAAATAATATTAAAAATATTCCTTCACAACATTTTAGAACAACTAGAGAAATGTTGGACAATTTTAGTTTCTTAGGAGATAAAAAAGCTTATGAAATTGTAGTAGAAAATACTAATACTATTGCTGATATGGTAGATATTTTAGAAGTAATAATAGAAACAGGTGGTGTACCATTTTCTCCTCGAGTAAAAGATGATGATGGAACATATATAGATTGTCCTAGAGTAGTAACTGATTTAGTATATGAAAAAGCTGCATCTTGGTATGGACAAAATTTACCATTTACTATTGAAGAAAGAATTGCTAAAGAGTTATATGGTGATATAGTATATAATAGTATTAAATCAAATTTAGAAAAATTAAAGATAGAAGAACAAGCTTTAGAAAAAGAATCGTTTAAACAACTACACGAAACAATTTTAAAAGGATTTGATGAAGTAAAAAAATTAGTAAAACAAAATATAATAGATAATACTGAAGAGTCATTAACTGAAGAAGAACTAAATAAAAAATTAAAAAAATCATTAGGAGGAATAATTGGTGGAGGATTTGATCCAATTTATTTAATAGCCCAAAGACTAGTAAAAAAATCAAACGATGATGGATTTCTAGTAGGATCTAGAGGATCAGTTGGTTCTTCATTTGTAGCAACAATGATGGGAATTACTGAAGTTAATCCACTTCCAGCTCATTATCGTTGTCCTATTTGTCAACACAGTATTTTTGAAGAAGATGGAAAAGTTCTGGGGGCAATTTATTCATCTGGTTTTGATTTACCAAATAAAATTTGTCCAAACTGTAAAAAAGAAATGATTAAAGATGGACAAGATATGCCTTTTGCAACATTTCTAGGATTTAATGCCGATAAAGTACCAGATATAGATCTTAATTTTTCAGATTTAAACCAAGGAGAAACTCATGAATATACTAAGGTATTATTTGGAGTTGATAATGTTTTTAGAGCTGGAACAATTGGAACAGTAGCCGATAAAACAGCTTTTGGATTTGTAAAAGGGTATTGTGAAGAACGTAGCATTGTAATGCGTACTGCTGAAGTTGAAAGACTAGCAATGGGGTGTACTGGTGTTAAAAGAACTACCGGTCAACATCCAGGTGGAATAGTAGTTATTCCAGACTATATGGAAGTATCCGATTTTACACCATTTCAATATCCAGCTGATGATGTGAATTCTGCATGGAGAACCACTCATTTTGATTACCATTCTATAGAAGATGATGTATTAAAACTAGATATTTTAGGACATTCAGATCCAACCCAACTTAGAATGATACAAGACTTAACAGGTATGGATGTAACAACAGTACCACTTGATGATAAAGAAACAATGGGAATATTTTTATCACCAGAACCTCTTGGAGTAACTAAAGATCAGATTATGTGTGAAACAGGAACTTTAGGTATTCCAGAATTTGGAACAAAATTCACATTACAAATGTTAACAGATACTAAACCAACAACATTTGCTGAATTAGTTAAAATATCAGGTTTATCACATGGGACTGATGTTTGGTTAGGTAATGCTCAAGAATTAATTAAAAATAAAATTGTACCTTTTAGTGAAGTAATTGGATGTCGTGATGATATAATGGTATATCTAATGTACAAAGGATTAAAACCAATTACAGCCTTTAAAATAATGGAATTTGTTAGAAAAGGTCGTGCAAGTAAACCAAAAGATAAGGAATTATGGTTAGAATATGAACAAATAATGAGGGATTCTAAAATTGAAGAATGGTTTATTGAATCATGTTTTAAAATAAAATATATGTTTCCAAAGGCCCATGCTGCTGCTTATGTTATAAGTGCATTTAGAATTGCGTGGTATAAAGTCCATATGCCTGTTTATTACTACGCATCATGGTTATCATCAAAAGCCAATGACTTTAATGTTGATGCAATGATTAATGGATATAGTAAAATTAAAGAAGCACTAATTGAAATAAATAATAAAGGATTTGAAGCAACAAACAAAGATGCTGGTATATATGAATCATTACATCTTTGTCTAGAAGCAACTGCAAGAGGAATTAAATTTTTAAATGTAAATTTATATAAAAGTAATTCAACAACATTCTCAGTAAAAAGTGAAACAGAAATTTATCCACCATTTAGTTCAATTGATGGACTTGGTGATACTGTTGCTAATAATATTGTAGAAGAGAGAAATATTCGTGAATTTTTAAGTATTGAAGATTTCCAAAAACGTTGTAAGGTATCTTCAACATTAATAGAAAAAATGAGAATGATGAAAATGTTTGATGGAATGGATGAATCATGTCAACTATCATTATTTTAGAAAATCTTTAAAATTTTAAAGGTTTTTTTATTAAAATTGAAAATCAATTAAACTATATTTTAGTCAAAAGTATTTGTAATAATTTAAAACTATTTGACCAAATAAAAATAATGTGATAACATATAAACTAAATTTGAGTTATATTTTGTAAAGGATGTATATTATAAATTTTAAATCAAAAAAGGTAAAAGAAAACCAAAGAGTCCATTGATTATTTAGCAACTGATTTTTTCAAGCAAAAGTATAGATAAAAAAATACAAGTATGGGGAGTTCAAAAAGAACTCTCTTTTTTGGGTTCTAAAATAAATAGTATTAGCAACACTATTTATTTTAGAAAATCTTTAGAACTTTAAAGAATTTTTTTTATTAAAAAGGAAAATTAATTAAACTATGATATAATTATTAATAGAGACATAAAATTAAAAGGAGGTTTGTTCAAATGAATACATTATATAAATTAGAAAGTGTTTATAAAACATATAAAAGTTATGATGGTACAATTACTACTCATGCACTAAATAATATAAATTTAGAAATTAAAAAAGGTGAAATTGTAGTAATACTAGGACCAAGTGGTAGTGGTAAATCAACAATGTTAAATATATTATCTGGAATTGATAATCCAACAAGTGGAAATGTTTTATTTGATAGTAAAAAAATTGATAAACTAAAAGAAATTGAATTAACAAATTATAGAAAAGATAATTTAGGATTTATATTTCAAAGTTATAATTTAATTTCAAACTTAACTGTAAAAGAAAATATTGAATTAGGAAAAGAATTATCTACTAATCCACTAAATTTAGATGAAATTATTAAAATTGTTGAATTAAAAGATCATAAAGATAAATATCCATATCAATTATCAGGTGGTCAAATGCAAAGAGTAGCAATAGCTAGAGCATTAGTAAAAAATCCAAAAGTATTATTTTGTGATGAACCAACTGGTGCATTAGATGAAAAAACAGGTAAAAAAGTATTACAAACATTAATAGATATAAATAAGTTATATCAAACAACATTAATAATTGTAACTCATAATCCATCTATTGCTGATATAGCAAATACTGTTATAAAAATGAATAGTGGTGAAATAAAAGAAATAATACAAAATAAGGAAGTAATGGATATAGAAAGTTTGAGGTGGGCATAATGTATTTACTTTTTATAAACGCTCTCAAAGGTTTAAAAAAGAAAAAAGTTCAAATGCTTGGAATAATATTTTTAGTATTTTTATCAACAGCAATTTATACAGCAATGAACTCATCAATTGATCGACTAGAAGACAGATACTATGCATATTTAGAAGAACAAAATGTTGAAGATATTAGTTTTGGTGTTACAATAAATTTTCTTGAAGATATAACAAAAGAAGATTTAACTTACATAAAAAATTCATATGAATTAACAGAAGAAGAAACACAAGTATTAAATTCATATGAAACAATTCTAACTGAAAAAGGTGAAATAAACACTAATCTTAATGTTGAACTAACAGCTATTTTTAAAAAATATGACATAGATAATTATATAAAAATTAAAATATTAGATTCATTTAAAGATACATATGATTTCTCATATGAATTGGAATTATCTAAATTAAGTAATATTGATAATATTTCAATGAAAGTTATTTTATATGACTTTGAAGGTACAATCAATAATCCTTATTTAGTAGAAGGAAGAATGCCAGAGGCTGATAATGAAATTACAATTCTTCCAAAATTTGGTGAATTAAATAATATTAAAGTTGGTGATGATTATACTATTGGTGAAACAACATATAAAGTTGTTGGGTATGCATATGCATCAGACTATATTTATCCAATTGTTTCAATGAGTAATCCATTTTTCAATGAAAGAAAAAATAATATTATATTTATGACAAAAAATAATTATAATGAATTTAATGGAATAGATAGTGATACATACGCATTTAAATTTAATAATACCCCTAGAAGTTTTATATTTGATTTTATTGAATATGATGAAAATAATAATATTCATAAACTAGCAAATGAACAAAATGAAACAATAACTACAAATATCAATACATTTACTAGAATTACTAGAATAAGTCAAATACAATTAGAATTTGATGGAAATAGAACATTTGCTAAATACTTTTTATATTTACTTTTAAGTATTTCAGTATTTATAATACTAATTGTTACTAAAAAAAGAATAGATGATGAAAAACTTCAAATTGGTGTATTAAAATCACTTGGATATAATCGTTATAGTATTGCATTTAGTTACTTAGTATATCCAATTGTTGGATCAATTATTGGTGGAATATTAGGATATATATTGGGAATTTTTTTACAATTTCCATTAACTGATCTATATCGCAGTTATTACACACTTCCTTTAGATAACTTTAGTGTAAATTTAAGTTATCTAAAAACTTGTTTACTTACACCACTAATTACTTTATCAATTTTAAGTTATCTAATAGCTTTATTTATGCTTAGAAAAAAAACACTTAATTTACTAAGAGAAGGTAGTAATTTAAAGGTAAGTTTATTTAGTAGAATAATTAACAAATTAACAAAGTTTTTACCATTTGATTATCGTTTTAAATATTCACTTGCTTCTAGATCACTTGGTAAATTGATAATAGTTACTCTAACATCATTTTGTACAGGAATGCTTATAGTATTAACATTAATAGGTATGAATCTATTTAATGATGTAATTGAAAAATCATTTCAAGGATTTGAATATGATTACTTAGTATCCACATCAACTATTCAGTTTGATAATACAATAACTGATGATAAAGTTCTATCATATAGTAATGATTTGTTTAAAGTAATAGATAAAGATGGAAATGAATTAGAACTTGAAGATGATTACAGTATTTCTTTAATGGGAATTGATGTTGATTCAAAATATGTAAATATAATAGATAAAGATGAAACCAATATTAAAGACTTATAAATAGAAGATACAGGACTAATAATAAATCAAAATATTAAAGAAATAATTGGTGCTAAGATAGGAGATACTTTAGTATTTAAAATAAATGAAACAACTTTTGAATATACAATAGTTGGAATTAGTAATGAATTTATGGGATATTCTGCTTATGTAAATAGAACTAGTTTAAGTACTAATATTGGTCTACCAATAAGCGCCTATAATCAAATATTTAGTAAAGATGAAAAATATAGTAATATGAATCTATTAACAGAACAAGAAATAAATAATATTGTTACAATTATATCTTTAAAAGATTTAAAAGAAAGTGTATCAAGCCAAATGGGTAATATGAATGCAAGTATTTATATAGTAATTGCTTTTGCAGCTTTAATGGCATTTATTATTATTTCAGTAATTGCCAATATAGTTGTAGAAGAAAATAAAAAAACAATATCATTAATGAAGGTAATGGGATATAGCAATAAAAAGATAAGTAGAATTGTTTTAAATATTTATACACCTGCTTTAATTATTGCATACTTATTATCAATACCAGCAATGATTAGTATTTTAAAAGCTATAATTGTTGTTTTAACAAAAGATATTGAAATGACTATCCCAATTACATTATCACCTGTTTTAGCACTAACTGGATTAATAGCTTTATTAATAGCTTACTTTATTGCAATATTTTTATCTAAAAAAGTCTTAAATAAAATACCTTTAGCAGTAGCTTTAAAAAGAGAGTAGGTGTCTATGAATAATTTAATTGAATTGAAAGATGTATATAAAATATATAAGCAAGGAACAATTAATACTAATGCTTTAAATGGAGTTAATTTAACAATAAAACAAGGTGAGATTTTAGTAATTTTAGGAGCATCAGGTGGAGGTAAAACAACTTTATTAAATGTTATATCAGGTCTTGATAATGCTACAAAAGGAACAATTTTATATGAAGGAAAAAATATAACTAAGTATAATGATAAAAAAATGACAAAATTTAGAAAACAAAATTTAGGATTTATTTTTCAAACCTACAATTTATTAGAACATTTAAATGTTTATGAAAATGTACTTGTAGGAAAAATGCTTGGTAAAGGTGATATTGATATAGAAAATATTATTGATACTGTGGGACTTTCTAAACATCGTAAAAAAAGTATGTATCAGTTATCTGGGGGAGAACAACAAAGAGTGTCAATAGCAAGAGCTTTAGCAAAAAATCCTAAAGTAATGTTTTGTGATGAACCTACTGGTGCATTAGATGAAAAAACAGGTAAAATTGTTTTAGAATCTTTAGTTCATGCAAATGAAAATTTAGGAACAACAATGATTATTATTACTCATAATCCTGGAATTGCTCTAATTGGTGATAGAGTAATAAAAATAAATAGTGGAGAAATTGTTGATGAAGTTATCAATAATAAAAGAACAAATCCAAAAGATATTCCATGGGGATAAAAAAAGAAACATATTTAATGTTTCTTTTTGATTTTATAACAATTATCTCATCATATTTTTTTAAAAACTAAAAAGAAAGAATATACTAACCAAATTTCTTTTAAAGTAGTTTATGGAAATGAAATGACTTTTTATTATAAATTTGGTACAATAAATATTAGAAGGATTTGATAAAATGGAAAAAATAATATTAGTAGATGGAAATAACTTATTATTTAGAAGTTACTACGCAACAGCCTATAATGGAAATTTCATGAAAAATAGCAAAGGATTTCCAACTAATGCCTTATTTGGTTTTACAAATATGATAAATAAAATATTAACTGAAGAAAAACCAACCTTTATGATTGTTGCTTTCGATAAGGGAAAAACATTTAGACATGCTGCATACAAAGATTATAAAGGTGGTAGAGGAGAAACTCCTGAAGAATTAAAACTTCAATTTCCACTAGCAAAAGAATTATTAACTCATATGGGTATAAAATACTATGAATGTGATAATTATGAAGCAGATGATATTTTAGGAACATTTGCTGAATATTGTGATTCTGATCCAAATTTTATTGGAACAGTAATTAGTAGTGATAAAGACTTACTACAATTAATAAGTGATGATATTGATATAAAATTATTAAAACAAAAAGACCATATTAGATATAATAAACAATCATTTAAAGAAGCTTATAATATCGATCCAATAAATATAATTGATCTAAAAGCACTAATGGGGGATCCATCTGATAATATTCCAGGAGTTAAAGGAATAGGTGAAAAAACAGCACTTAAATTATTACAAGACTATCATAATCTAGATAACTTATATAATAATTTAGATAAACAAACACCAAAAATAAAAGAAAAATTGGAATTTGATAAAGAAAATGCATATTTAAGTTATAATCTAGCAACAATAGTTAGAAATGTTCCAATGGATATAGATATGGAAGATACTCGTATATTAGAAAAAAATCAATCTAAATTAAATGACTTATATGAAGAATTAGAATTTTATTCATTTCTAAAAAAAGATAACGAAAAAATTAAATCACAACCATTAACTAATTACAAAATTATTGAAAATATCAAAGATTTCGTAATTACAAAACCATCATCGTATTTTTTAGAAATAGATGGATCAAATTATCATACAGCAAATGTAATTGGGATGGGAATTTATAACGATTCAGAAAGTTATTATATTCCAGCCTCTGTTTTAAAAAATAATCAAGAAATTTTTAATAAATATTTAGATTACACATATGACTTTAAGAAAAATTATGTCGCATTAAAATGGAATAACATAGATTTAAATCTACCAATTTTTGATACAATGATTGCTGGTTATTTACTTGATTATAATGTTAAAGATGACATAGCTTATTTAGCAAATAACTTTAATTATGAAATACCATTTGTAGAAACAATTTATAAAAAAGGTAGCATAGTTGACGAAAATAAATTAATAAAAATTGTAGTTTCTAAAGCTAAGTTTATATATGAAACTTATGATTTATTTAATCAAAAATTAGTAGAAAATAATCTATTATATTTATTTAATAATTTAGAAATGCCTTTATCAATTGTACTTGGAAATATGGAATATAATGGTGTAAATGTTGATAAAAATGAATTAGAAAAAATGAAAGAAGAAATTCTAATAAAAATAGAATTAAACGAAAAAGAAATTTATAATTTAGCTGGTACAAAGTTTAATATTTCATCACCTAAACAATTAGGAGAAATACTATTTGAAAAATTACAATTACCACATGGTAAAAAAACTAAAACTGGATATTCAACAGCTGTAGATACATTAAATAAATTGCAATCAAACCATCCAATAATAAATAAAATTATAGAATATAGAATGCTTACAAAATTATATACTACATATATTGAAGGATTAATAAATGTAATATTGGATGATAATAAAATACATACAATTTATACTCAAACTTTAACTAGAACGGGAAGATTATCTTCAATAGAACCAAATCTTCAAAATATACCAATTCGCTATGAATATGGTAAATTAATTAGAAAAGCATTTATTCCAAGTAAAGATTCAATTATATTAAGTGGAGATTATTCTCAAATAGAACTTAGAATATTATCTCATATGGCAAATGTAGAAAACTTAATTGAAGCATTTAAAAATGAAGTAGATATTCATATTAAGACTGCTAGTGATATTTTTAAAGTTGAAGTAAATGAAGTAACAAAGAACATGAGAAGAATAGCAAAAGCTGTAAACTTTGGAATAATTTATGGAATAAGTAGTTTTGGTTTATCAGAAAATATAGGAATTTCGCCAAAAGAAGCAAAAGAATTTATTGATAATTACTTAGAAACATATCCTGGTATTAAAGAATATATGGACAAAACAATATGCAAAGCTCATAAATTAGGGTATGTAGAAACTCTAATGAATAGAAAAAGAAATATACCAGAATTGTTAAATAAAAATAAACTTATTCAAGCAAGTGGTGAAAGAATGGCTTTAAATACACCAATTCAAGGAACTAGTGCGGATATAATTAAAAAAGCAATGATTGATATAAGTAATGAATTTAAAAATCAAGATATAAAATCAAAAATGATTCTTCAAGTTCATGATGAATTAGTATTTGATATGTTAATTGAAGAAAAAGAAAAGGTAATAGAAATAATAACTAATAAAATGGAAAATGTAATTACCTTAAATGTACCGCTTAAAATTGAAATAGAAAGTGGTATTAATTGGTATCAAGCAAAGTAATAACTACAACTTTGCTTTTTCATATATTATAGTGAGGTGGAATATGATAGAAATAAGAAATACATTAATTAAAAGTTTAGTAGTAAACTCACTTTTAGTTATTATAAAAATATTTTTTGGTATAATTGGTAAATCTTATTCATTAGTAGCAGATGGAGTACATTCATTTAGCGATTTAGTAACTGATCTAGTATCGATAATCGGAAATAAATTATCCCTTAAACCAGAAGACACCAAACATCCATATGGTCATGGTAAATATGAGTATATTACAAGTATGGGAATTGGTTTATTTATAATTATATTAGGTGGTAGTATTATTTTTAATTTTTCAAAAGATAATATTTTAGTACCATCTATTTATATAATAGGAGTAAGTGCTTTAACAATTATAATTAAATATGTTCTAGCTCATTACTTATATACTAAAGGTATTATATATAATAATCAAATATTACTTTCTAATAGTAAAGAAGGTACAGCAGATGTAATTGGTTCAATTTTTGTATTAATTGCGAATATTTTAGTACATTTCTCAAATACATTTAATGTATTAAAATATTCAGATATGCTTGCTAGTATTATAGTTGGTTTATTTATAATAAAAGCAGGTTTTGATATTTTAAAAACAAATATAAGCATAATGCTAGGTGAACAAGAAACAGATGAAGAATGTATCGAAAACATAAAAAAAATTATCACAAAGTATGAACAAATAAAAAAACTTGATAATTTAGTTGTTTTAAAATATGGTCCTTATTATAAAATTATATTAGAAATTAGTATGTGTAGTGAATTGAAATTAAAAGAGGCACATGATATTGGAGATTTAATAGAAAATTCTATCAAAGAAAATAATTCTAAATATAAATATATTACAATCCATATAAATCCTTATTAAATTTGAAAAATTTAAAAAAGTTATATAATAACAAATATATTTAAAAGGGGTATTATTATGGAAAACAATTTAAAAATAGAAGAATATTTAAAATTAATAGGTAAAAAGAAAAATGAACTAGCAAACATGAAAGAAAATAAAGAAAAGCTACAATTAGAATAATCTAATTCAATACAAGAAATAACTGAAATTAATAAAAAGATAGATAAAGTAGAAATGTTAATTGATCAACTAAGTAAAATGAAGACAGAATTTCTTGTTGCAAAAAAAACTATTAGTAGTAATAGAGAAATTGCTATCTTATATTCTTTAAGTTTATCAATTGGTGGTCGAATTGGTTGTTATTTGACCACTGGTGTATCATTGTATATTCTATCATTAATTTTATGTACATTTATCGCAACTTATGGTCTTATGAATTTTCGGAATTCGATTATTAATAAAGATTATAAGAAAATAATTAAATCTATTAATATAGACGAAGTAGAAGAAGAACTTTATACAAAAATATCAGAAAAATTAAATTTAGTAAAAGAATTAGATAGTAAAAACATAATTGGTTATTTTTTATCTAAAAAAATAACAGATAACACAACGAAAATAAGTGAATTAGAAATTGAAATAGCTAATTTTAATAATGAAATGTATGAACTTTTAACTGTACCTAAAGAAAATGAAATAAGTAATGTTTTAAATGAATCAATAACACAAAATATTGCTTCATCAGCTGATATAAAATCATTGACATTGACAAATAACAGTGCTAAAATTAAATAGTAAATCAAAGAGAAAGAATAGTAATAAAAGTAAATATATTTAGAAAGTTCGTGGTTGATGAAAACGAATTATAAACTTTTATGAATCTACTTTTAAGAGAAATGTAAACATTTCCGGGTAATCCCGTTATAAAAAAAAGATCAAAGTAGGATGGTACCGTGTTTAAACACTCCTATACTTTGGTCTTTTTTTTAAAAGAAAGAGGGTGTAATGTAATATATTACATTAAATGTTATGGAAAAAATAGATAATAATATAAAAAAATTTAATGATGGTGAAATAGAATTGAGACTTAGTTTAGGACTAGTTTCTACAAAACAATTTTATTATATAATATATAAATTAAGTGATAATACAAAAATTGGACAATGTGGAATTAGATTAATTAAATCAGAAGAAAACTATTATTTAGGAAATATTGAATATGAAATCTTTAATAAAAATAATGGTCACAACTATGCACAAAAAGCATCAAAACTACTAGCTAACGTAGCTATTTATTATAATGTTGATAAATTAATAATTACAGCTAATCCAAATAATATACCATCAATTAAAACAATTGAAAATTTAAATGCAAAATTTTTAGAAATAAAAAAAGTCCCAAAACATACTAAACTTTATAAAAGTGGCAGCAAAAAGGTTGCTATATATGAATGGGACTTAAAAGAAAGAGGAATAAAATGATAGATATTAAATTAATAAGAGAAAATAAAGAATTAGTAAAAGAAAATATTAAAAAGAAATTTCAAAATGAAAAATTAATACTAGTTGATGAAATAGAACAACTAGACATAAAATGTCGTAAATTAAAATTAGATGGTGATAATTTAAGAAATGACAAAAATAAAAAAAGTTCAGAAATTGGTATGCTTATGCGTAATGGAGAGACTAAAAAAGCAGAAGAATTAAAATTAGAAATCACTAAATATAACGACCAAATTCAACAATTAGAACAAGAAGAAATATTAATTCAAAAATCAATACAAGAAAAAATGCTGGTAATACCAAATATAATAGATAATAGTGTACCAATTGGAGAAGATGATTCTAAAAATGTTGAGATAGAAAAATTTGGTGAACCAGTTATACCAAACTTCGAAATACCACATCATGCTGATATTATAGCAAAATTTAATGGAGTAGATAAAGAATCAGCTGGAAGAACAAGTGGTAATGGATTTTACTACTTAATGGGAGATATTGCTAGATTACATTCATCAATGTTATCATACGCTAGAGATTTTATGATTAATAAGGGATTTACATACTGTATTCCACCATTCATGATTAGAAGTGATGTTGTAAATGGTGTAATGTCATTTTCTGAAATGGATGCTATGATGTATAAGATTGAAAATGAAGACTTGTATTTGATTGGTACAAGTGAACATTCAATGATTGGTAAATTTAAAGATCAAATAGTAAATGAAGAACAATTACCAATTTCGTTGACTAGTTATTCACCATGTTTTAGAAAAGAAGTTGGAGCTCATGGAATTGAAGAAAGAGGGCTTTATAGAGTTCATCAATTTGAAAAACAAGAAATGGTAATAATTTGTAAAAGTGAAGAAGCAATGGATTGGTATAATAAAATGTGGACATATACAGTTGAATTTTTTAGAAGTTTAGATGTACCAGTTAGAACACTTGAATGTTGTAGTGGTGATTTAGCTGACTTAAAAGTAAAATCATGTGATATTGAAGCTTGGAGTCCAAGACAGGCAAAATACTTTGAAGTAGGATCTTGTTCTACATTAGGTGATGCTCAAGCTAGAAGACTAGGAATTAGAATGAAAACAAGTGAAGGAAATAAATACGTATCAACCCTAAATAATACTGTGCTCGCATCTCCTAGAGGATTAATCGCATTCATTGAAAATAATTTAGAAGAAGATGGAAGTATTAAAATACCAGCTGCTCTAAGACCATATATGGGTGGTATGGAAAAAATAACTAAATAAAAGTGAGATGATAAAATGCCAGAATTACCAGAAGTAGAAACAGTTAAAGAAACTTTAAAAAGAAGGTTAATAAATAAAAAAATAAATGATATAAATATTTATTATAAAAATCTAATTGAATTTCCTGACATTGATACATTTATAAAAAATATCAAAAATCAAGAAATACTTGATATTAAAAGAAGAGGTAAATGGTTAATATTTGAATTAACTAATTATAATTTATTATCTCATCTTCGCATGGAAGGTAAATATATATTTAGAAATATAAATGATCAAATAGATAAGCATGAACATATATCATTTGTTCTAAATGATAATATAGAATTAAGATATAAAGATACAAGAAAATTTGGTAGAATGCATTTACTAACAAAAGAAGAAACTTATATAAAAAAACCTTTATCAGAATTAGGATTAGAACCTTGGGATAATAATTTAAACATAAAATATTTGGAAAATAAAATGCGAAATAAAAAATTACCAATAAAAACAGTCTTATTAGATCAAGGAATAATTACTGGAATTGGAAATATATATGCGAATGAAATCCTATTTTTATCAAAAATTAATCCTTTAAAAAAATGTAGTGAATTAAGCCAAAGTGATTATCAAAATATTATAGATAAGACTAAAATAGTTTTAGAAAAAGCTATCAAAGAAGGTGGAACAACTATTAAAAGTTATGAATCAAGTGAAGGAGTTCATGGAAGATTTCAACAAAGTTTAAATGTTCATGGTAAAGAAAATTGTATTTGTAGTAATTGTGGAGACATTATATTAAAAATAAAAATAAATGGACGTGGAACTTATTACTGTCCAAATTGTCAAAAATGAAATCACAAATGTGATTTTTTTTTATGATTCTGATAAAAATGTGCTATACTAATAATAGGAGGGACTATGAAAAAAACAAAAATAATAGCTACTATAGGACCTAGTAGTAAAGAATTAGAAATATTAAAACAATTAATAGAAAACGGAATGGACATAGCAAGACTAAATATGACATATGCAGATTATGATTTTTGTTCAGACATAATTAATAAAATAAATAAACTAAATAAAGAACTTAATAAAAACGTGTCAATAATGATTGATACTCAAGGACCAGATATAAGTGTAGGTAAATTTATTGGTGGAAAAGCAATTCTAAATAAAGATGATAAAATTCGTATTTATATGCAAGATATAATAGGGGATTCAACTAAATTTTCAGTAAGCTATAAAGACTTATTAAAAGATATAAAAACAAATACAACCTTAAAAATAAATGATGGATTAATTGAACTTTATGTTTTAGAAAAAGATATAGATAATTTATTATGTGAAGTAAAAATAGGTGGTGAAATATTTGATAATAATGGGCTTAATATAATTGGATATAGAACTAAAGCACCATTTTTAAGTCAAAAAGATAAAGAAGATATAAAATTTGCTCACAAAATGAATGCTGATTTTCTAGCTTTATCTTTTGTTAGAAGTGTAGAAGATGTATTAGAAGTTAGTGATATTTTAATTGATTTAGGAAATGATCATATTTCAATAATCCCTAAAATAGAAAATGAACAAGCACTAGAAGAGATAGATGACATAATTAAAAACAGTGACGGTGTAATGATCGCAAGAGGAGACTTAGGGGTTGAACTACCATTTGAAAGAATTCCTGGAATACAAAAATCAATAATAAATAAATGTCATTTTATGGGAAAAGTAAGCATTGTAGCAACCGAAATGATGAGTTCAATGGAAAATAAATTAAGACCTACTAGAGCTGAGGTAAGTGATGTTGCTGTTGCTGTAACAGATGGAATTGATGTTGTAATGTTAAGTGGAGAAACAACTATTGGACAGTATCCTGTAGAAACATTAGGAATGATGTCTAAAATAATTGAAGCATCTGAAAATGATATAAACTATTATGAATTTTTAGATAGAACAATGCGTACAGAAAAACAAGATATAACAGGAAGTGTAGCTTATAGCTCTGTAGAATGTGCTAATAGACTAAAATGTGGTGCTATTGTAACACCAACAATGTCAGGATATACTGCTAGGAAGATAAGTCGTTTTAGACCAACTTGTCCAATAATAGCAATGTCTCCAAATATTGAAACAGTTAAAAGTTTAACATTGTATTATGGAGTTTATCCGGTATTAATTGATGAAACAAAAAATTTCGATAAAATATTAGAACTTGCTGTCTTAAAATCAAAACAAATATTAGATTGTACTGAAAGTCAAAAAATAATAATTACTGGTGGATATCCATTTAAAGAAGTAAAACATACAAATTTTATGAAAATAGAAGAAATTTAGTCAAAAAAGGGGTGACAGAGTGTACGAATTAGGAGACCAATTTAAAATAAATTATGAGAATGCTAAAGCAAATCAAAAAAATATAATACAAGGAAATAAATATAGATTTACTATACTAACTGAAAGGTTAATTCGCCTTGAATTTAATGAAAACGGAATATTTGAAGATAGACCAACAGTATTAATTTTAAATCGTAATACTGAACCTGTAAACTACAATTTAAAAGAAGATAAAAGATTCTTAGAAATAAGTACTAAATATTTTAGATTAACATATAAAAAAAATAAGCCATTTAAAGGAACAACATTAAATACAATGGTAAATTTAAAAATTGAATTATTAAATTCTGATAAAATCTGGTATTATGGACATCCAGAAGCTAGAAACTATGGTGCCCCTGGGATTTCACTAGATGATAATCCTGGAAAATTAAAATTAAAAAAGGGTTTATATTCAATAGATGGATTTTCAAGTATTGATGATTCAAAAAGTGATATAATTAGTGAACAAGGAATTATACAAGAAAAAGAAACCGAAAGTATTGATACTTATTTATTTTTATATTTAAAAGATTTCGCATATTGCTTAAAAGATTATTATACTGTAACTGGAAATCCTTCATTAATACCTAGATATGCATTAGGAAATTGGTGGAGCAAGAATGAAGACTACAATGATGAAAGTCTAAAAGAATTATTAAATAACTTCAAAAAAAATGAGATACCTTTATCTGTATTATTATTAGATAAAGATTGGCATATAAGAGATTATCAAAATAAACTAAAGGATTCAGGATTTAGTTGGAATGAAACCAAGTTTAATAATCCATCAATGATGATTGCTTATCTTCATAGTGAAGGTATAAGAATAGGATTGAATTTAAATCCGTTAGAAGGAATTTTTCCATATGAATATAAATTTTTAAAACTTCAAGAATATTTAAAAGAAGATGAAAATGGAATCATTCCATTTAATGTATTTAATCCTAAATTTGTTGATACATATCTTAAAATATTAATTAATCCATTAGATCAAATAAATGTTGATTTCTTCTGGATAGACTTTAATGAAACAAAAAAAATAAAAGATTTATGGGCTTTAGATCATTATCATTTTCAAAATATGCAAAAAGATTACAAAAAAAGACCAATGATTTTATCTAGGAATACAAATATAGCACCGCATAGATATCCAGTCCTTTATTCTGGAAAAACAATTGTAAGCTGGAATACTTTAAAATTGATTCCATTTCATAATTCAAGTTCTACAAATATTGGTGTAACATTTTGGAGTCATGATATAGGTGGATACTATAAAGGTACAGAAGACAATGAACTATATACAAGATATGTTCAATTAGGTACTTTTAGTCCAATTTTAAAATTTGGTTCAGATAAAGGAAAGTATTATAAAAGAGAACCATGGAGATGGAGTGTTAAAACACACAAAATTGTAAAAGATTATTTAACACTAAGACACCGTTTAATACCTTATATTTATACAGAAAGTTATAAATATCATAAATTTGGTATGCCTCTAATAATGCCTATATACTATAAATTTCCTGAAATGTATGATGATATAAATTACCGTAATGGTTATTATTTTGGAACTGAATTTTTCATCTCTCCAATTGTAAATAAAAAGGATTATATTATGAATAGAGTAATACATAAATTCTTTTTACCAGATGGAATATGGTATGATTTTGTAACAGGAAAAAAATTCCCGGGTGGAAAAAAATATATATCATTTTTTAAAGATGAAGATTATCCCGTATTTGCTAAAGCAGGCTCAATTATAACTTTAGGAGATAATGAAAATATTAACGATACAACACCACCAAAAAATATGGAAATTCAAATTTTTCCAGGAAGAAGTAACACATATAATTTGTATGAAGATGATGGTGTAAGTGATTTATATAAAAAAGATTATTATTTATTAACATCAATAGACTATAATTACCTACCAAATAACTATACAGTAATTGTAAGACCAGTTGAGGGAAAAAGCGGTATAGTACCAGACACTAGAAATTATAAATTTGTATTTAGAAATACTAAAGCAGCAAAAGAAGTAATTGTATATTTTAACGATACTAAATTAGAATCTAGAAATTACGTAAAAGATACTGATTTTATTGTTGAAGTAGATGATATATCAACCATTGGTCAATTAACACTTAATTGTAAAGGTAAAGATATTGAAATAGATGCTGTAAGAATAATTAATGATGATATTGAATCAATCATATCTGATTTACAAATTGAAACTAGATTAAAAGAATTAATAGATAAAATATTATTTAGTGAACAATCTATTAAAAGAAAAAGAATAGAAATAAGAAAACTTAAAAATAAAGGATTAGAAAAGAAATTTATTCAATTATTTTTGAAATTATTAGAATATATTAACGAAGTTTAAAAAAGTATTGTATTTTATAAAGAAATATAATATACTAATATTAAATTTTTAAAGACAAAGAAAAAGAGTAGTAGCAAAAAAAATTATTTTACAGAAAAAAAGTGGTTGATGAAAACTTTAAATAATTATTTGTGAACTTACTTTGGAGTTTCATATTTAAAATGTGACGGTAGTGCGTTATAGCTATTAAGTGCATAAAATATTATGAACTAAGGTGGTACCGCGGAGTTATTCGCCCTTAGACATAGTATTTTTTTGTGTTATGGAGGATATAATGGAAGAATTAATATTTGGATTAAGTACAATGATTATTGTTTATTTATTTTATCTATTTTTTGTAATAAATAAAAAAAGCAAATTTAAAGAATTTAAAAATAATAATTATGTAACATATTTGGTAAAAATATACAATTTAAATGTAGACAAAATTAATATGAAATTATTAGCAAATATAATAGCTATTACTAATAGTTTTATTATTGGATCAACTGCAGTTACTGTAGGTTTTGTAGATAATTTTCTATTAAAAATGTTACTAGCAGTTGTAATTTTAATACCACTACAATTAATCATGTATCATTTAATAGGTAAAAGTTATCAAAGGGAAAAGAGGAAATAAAATGTATAATTATAATGAGATAGAAAAAAAATGGCAAAAACATTGGAAAGAAAATAAAATATTTGAAGCAGAAAATAAAAGTAAAAATGAAAAATATTATATTTTAGTTGAATTTCCATATCCTTCAGGTTCTGGGTTACATGTTGGTCATGTTAGAAGTTATACTGCATTAGATACATTTGCAAGAATAAAAAGAAGTATGGGGTATAATGTATTATTTCCTATGGGATGGGATGCTTTTGGTGCACCTGCTGAACAATATGCAATAAAAAATCATATTCATCCAAAAGATGCAGTTAAAGAAAATATTAAAACTTTTAAAAAACAAATTGAAGATATCGGAATATCTTTTGATTGGAGTCGTGAATTTTCAACAACTGATCCAGAATACTATAAATGGACACAGTGGCAATTTTTAAAATTTTATGAAAATGGTATGGCTTATAAAGCTAAGAAAAATATTAATTGGTGTCCAACTTGTAAAACAGGATTATCTAATGAAGATTCAAGTGGTGGAGTATGTGAAAGATGTGGAAGTAGTGTTGTTCAAAAAGAAAAAGAACAATGGTTACTTAAAATGAGTGATTATTCTGAAGCGTTACTAAAAGGACTAGATGATACCAACTTTGCAGAAAAAATTAAATTAGGCCAAATTAATTGGATAGGTAAATCAACTGGAGCTGAAGTAGATTTTCAAATAAAAAATCAAACTGAACAACTAAAAGTATATACAACAAGACCAGACACATTATATGTTGTAACATTTATGGTTATATCACCAGAACATCCAATAATTAAAAAATTAGAGTCTTCAATTGAAAATATAGATGAAATTAAAAAATATCAATTACTTGCTCAAAATAAAACTGAGTTTGAAAGAACTGAATTATCTAAAGAAAAAACTGGTGTAAGAATAGATGGCTTAACTGCAATTAATCCGATAAATAATAAGGAAATACAAATTTGGATATCTGACTATGTAATGATGAATTATGGTACAGGAGCTATTATGGCAGTACCAGCTCATGATGAAAGAGATTTTGAATTCGCAACTAAATTTAATATTGATATCATTCCAGTAATCGAAAATCAAAATAAAGACAGTCAAAATGTTTATACTGGAGATGGTAAAATGATTAATTCTGGTATACTTAATGGACTAACAAACAAACAAGAAAGTATTGAAAAAATGCTTGAATTTCTAGAAAGTAATAAATTAGGACATAAAAAAACAAATTATAGATTACAAGATTGGATATTTTCAAGACAAAGATTCTGGGGAGAGCCAATTCCATTAGTAAATTGTGAACATTGTGGTTGGGTTCCTGTAAAAGAATCAGACCTACCAGTAGTACTTCCAGATGTTGCCGAATATGAACCAACAGAAGACGGCGAAAGCCCTTTAGCTAATATAACAAAGTGGGTAAATACAACTTGTCCAAAATGTGGAAATAATGCTAAAAGAGAAACAGATACAATGCCAAACTGGGCAGGATCTTCATGGTACTTCTTAAGATACATGGATCCAAATAATAATTTAGAATTTGTTTCAAAAGAAAATTTAAACTATTGGGGAAAAGTAGACTGGTATAATGGTGGAATGGAACATACAACAAGACATTTATTATATGCAAGATTTTGGAATCAATTCCTGTACAACATTGGTTTAGTACCAAATTCAGAACCAATTGATATAAGAGTATCTCATGGTATGATATTAGGTTCTAATGGTGAAAAAATGAGTAAATCAAAAGGCAATGTAGTAAATCCAGATGATATAGTAAAAGAATTTGGAGCTGATACATTAAGAACTTATGAAATGTTTATAGGGGATTATGAAAAAGTTGCTTCTTGGTCTACAAATGGACTTAAAGGATGTAAAAAATTCTTAGATAGAATTTGGAAAATAAAAGATAAGTTAAATGAAAATGAAAATTATACAGATGAGGTATTAGTTAATAGAACGATTCAAAAAGTAACAAATGACTTATTAAATATGAAATATAATACAGCTGTATCAGCATTGATGATTTTATTAAATAATTATGAAAAATATGAATCTATTTCTAAATCAGATTTATATATTTTAATTAAACTATTAAATCCAATTGCACCTCATATTACAGAAGAAATATATGAAATTTGTAATTTAGGAAAACTATTATGTACATCTACTTGGCCTTCATATGATCAGTCTAAAACTGAAAGTGAAACATTCACAATGGTAGTTCAAGTAAATGGTAAAGTAAGGGGTAAGATTGAAATTTCATCAAAAACAACTGAAGATGAAATGAAAACTTTATCTTTAAATATTGAAAATGTGAAAACACATTTAGACGGAAAAGAAATTGTGAAAATTGTTACTATACCTAAAAAATTAGTAAATATTGTAATTAAATAATAATAAAGTTTAAAATCAATAATTAAAAAAAACTACATAAATAAAATATGTATTTTTTTTAAAATAAAAAAAGTATAAATTATTTCAATATAAAAGTTTATAAATATGTCAAAGTTAAAACCTTAAAACTTGAATGAAATAAAATACTTTATAATTATTTAAAAATATGCTATAATTATAAAGGAAATAAAGGATGATAAAATGCGATTAAGAAATATAAAAGGTTCTAAAGAAATAATAGAACAATCAAATTATGTTATAAAAAATCCATTTGAATATATTGGAAAGTTTAATAATCAATTTAGAAACAATAATCCAATATATATTGAAATAGGAATGGGTAAAGGGAATTTCATAATAGAAAATGCTAGAAGATATCAAAACATTAATTTTATTGGAATTGAAAAATATGATAGTGTAATGATAAGAGCTTTAGAAAAACTAAATAATGAAAAATTAGATAATCTAAAACTAATAAGAATAGACGCTAAAGATATAAATAAAATATTTGATAAAGAAATTGATTTAATTTATTTAAACTTTTCAGATCCGTGGCCAAAAGATAGACATTTTAAAAGAAGACTAACAAGTACAGACTTTTTAGAAAGATATGATAAAATATTTAAAGAAAAAAAACACATAATAATGAAAACAGATAATAGAAAATTATTTGAATTTTCTATAATGTCATTCACATCTAATAACTATAAAATTAACGAAATATTCCTGGATTTATATAAAGATGATATAACTGATAATATACCAACTGAATATGAAATAAAATTTTCAAATCAAGGATATCCAATATATAAAATAGATGTAGAAAAATAACTATACATTGTATATACAATCAATTTTAAAAAAATACTTTTTAAAAACAATTTTATTTGATATAATCATAGTAAGAGTGGTGGAAGATGAAAAAGACAACTATTCTATTAATGCTATTTTGTATACTGCTAACTGGTTGTACAGTAGTTAGAATAGATACAAATAACATTGATAACATAATAAAAAATGTTTTAAAAAAAGATAATCAGCTGTTTAATAGAATTGGTAAAGGATATAAGTATTATATTCCAAAAGGTGTGACTTATATTGATACTAGTGAATTAAATGATAAACTATATTCAAATGGTAATTATTATTATCTATACATTGATGTTGTTAATTATTTTAATAAAAATACAGTTGATTATCAAGAAAATAATGAATTATATTATTCAAAAAAAATTATAGGAGAAAAAGAAGGATACATAGAAATAGAAGAAGTAAATAATAATTACTATGTTGCATTTGTTTATAACTATGCTAGAATAGAAGCAATAGTAAAAAAAGATGAAATAGAACAATTAATACTTGAAGCATCCTATATATTATCAACTGTAAAATTTAATGATAATATAATTAAATTAATGTTAGATGAAGAATATTTTACTAACAAAGAAGAACAATACGAAATGTTTATAGCAAAAGAAACAGAAAATAATACTTTAGGATTTAGTGAATAAAATAGAGGTGAAATTATGGGATTATTTGATAAAGTAAAAAGTTATTTTACAGAAGAAAATGAAGATACAATCAAACCAGTAAGAAAAGAAATTAGACATGAAGAAGTTTATTCTCCAAGACGAGCTGAAACACAACCAAGTCGTATTGAAGAAGAAAAGAAAGTTGAAGAACCAGTTAAAGAAGAAAAATTTGTATTTTTTGATGATAAAGATTTCGAAGATTTAAAAAAAGCAACTGAAATAAAACAACCTATTAAAAAGGAGAAATTATTACCTTATCAAGGTGCGAAAGCAATAACAAAAAAAGTCGAAGAAAAGAAAAAATTTAAACCAACACCAATTATTTCTCCAGTATATGGAGTTTTGGACAAAAACTATAGTAAAGAAGATATTAAACCAAAAATAAAAAATAATCTAAATCAAGACACAAAAAAACTCTCAATAGATGATGTTAGAAAAAAAGCTTTTGGTACTTTTGAAGACGATTTTGAAGGAGAATTTATTAGTAAACATTCTATTTTATTACAAGATGACTTCGAAGAAGAATTAGTTGAAATAAAAGATGATGAAGAATTGGATTTTTTTGGAGAACTTGAACAAGATAATACTGAACAAGTAAATAAAGAACCAATTAAAATGACAAGAACAGAAAAAAATGTTAAAGAAATAATTACTGAAATAGAAGTTAGTGATCTGATTGATAAAGAAACTGAAGAATTATCAAAACAACTAGAAGAACAAAAGAAAAAGCTAGATCAAATTAATTCATTTATAAAAGAAAGTTCTAATGAAATGGATGAAGAATTAATGGAACCAAGACATAGAAAAACAGAAGAAATTATTGAAGAAGAAAATTTAGATGAAAAAATAATTGAAGAAGAAATAGAACTAAATGAAGAATTGGATATAGAAAATAAAGAAGACTTAACTGAAAGTGAATTATTTAACTTAATTGATTCAATGTATGAAAAAAGGGATGATAAATAATGGCATGTATTAATAGTATTCTACCAATCATATTATATTTATTAGGAATAACACTTTTAGTTATTCTTATAATACTAAGTATTAAAGCATATAATACTTTAAAAAAAGTAGATGCAACAATAGATGATTTAAATGATAAAATGTCAACTGTAAACAATTTATTTGAAATAGCTGATCGCTTTACAGACGGACTATCTATTGTGAATGACAAAATAGTATCTTACATAGTAGGAATTGTTACTAATTTGTTTTCAAATAAAAAAAAGGAGAAGAGTGATGAAAATGAGTAAAAAAGGCTTAGGAAAATTATTTGTAGGAATGGCAGTAGGAGCAGGATTAGGAGTTCTATTCGCACCAAAAAAAGGAACTGAAACAAGAAAAGAATTAAAACTTAAATTAGATGAAATGTTAATAAAAATTAAAGACATTGATGCAAAAGAAGTAAAAGAAAATATTGAAAGAAAAATCGTTGAAATTAAAGAAGATTTAGAAGACTTAGATAGAGAAAAAGTAGTTAAAATAGCTAAACAAAAAGCTAAATTAATTCAAGAAAAAGCTGGAGAACTTGTAGACTATGCAGTTGAAAAAGGAACACCAGTAATCGAAAAAACAGCTGATTCTATTAGAGAAAAAGCTATATTAGTAACAAAAGATATACTAATCAAATTAGAAAAATAAGAAAAAATACCAAATTGGTATTTTTTTTATCTAGACTCAACTATTAGCTTAATAGCAGTCCTATCTTCACCTTCAATTACAATATCAGTAAATGCAGGAATACAAACTAAATTTTTACCTGTTGGAGCAACAAATCCTCTTGCAATCGCAATTGCTTTAATTGCTTGATTTAATGCTCCAGCACCTATTGCTTGTATTTCAACATTCCCTTTTTCACGAAAAACATTAGCTAATGCTCCAGCTACTGAATTAGGGTTTGATTTAGACCCAACTTTAAGTGTTTCCATAATAATAATTCCTCTCTTTCTACACTAAAATATATTAAAAAAAAATAAAAATATTCCAAAATTAATATTAATTATTTAAAATAAATAAAAGGTTAATTTAAATATTTTACTTAATCTATAGTTTTATTTGAAATATTTTAAAAGCTATTCCATTATATAAAAAAAGATGATAGAATAAATATGGTGGTTTAATGGAAAATAATTTAAAAAGAAGTATAATTTTAGAACATTATCAAAATCCTGTAAATAGAGGATTAATAGATGATAATACATATATAAAAACAGATACAAATAATGAAAGTTGTATTGATGAGATACAATTAATGGTTAAAGTAGAAAATGGGATTATAAGTGATGCTAGATTTGATGGTGAAGCATGTGCGATTTGTACTAGTTCTACATCTGTAATGATAGAAACAATAATTGGTAAACCAATAGAAGAAGTAAAAAAAATATACAATAACTTTAATCAAATGTTAAATGAAGAAGATTTTGATGAAGAAATACTAGAACAAGCAATAGTATATGATGACATTTATAAACAACCAAGTAGAAAAAAATGTGCATTATTACCATGGTGGGGACTAGAAAAAACAATTAAACAATATGAAGAAAAATAGAGGTGATTAAATGATAGAAGTTAAAAGCCTAGATAGAGAAAATATAAAAAAAATATCTAAAATAAAACAAGAACCAGATTTTATGACCGAATTTCGATTACAATCATTTGACAAATTTATGGAACTTAAAAATCCAAAATTTGGTCCAAAATTAAATATTGATTTTAATTTAATAAGTTATTATAAAAAGATATCTGATAAAGTTTCAAATAATTGGAATGAAATAGATAAAAATATTAAAAATACTTTTGATGAAATTGGGTTAATAGATTCAGAAAAAAAATATTTAGATGGGATAGGAGCTCAATTTGATAGTGAAGTAGTATATCATAATATGATTGAAGAATTAAATGATAAAAATGTTATATTTTGTGATACAGATACTGCATTAAGAGAACACTCAGATTTATTTAAACAATATTTTAATAATTTGGTTAAATTTGATGAAAATAAATATACTGCATTAAATGGTGCGGTATGGAGTGGTGGAACATTTATATATATCCCACCAAATACTAAAATAGATAGACCATTACAAAGCTATTTTAGAATAAATAGTAAAAATATGGGTCAATTTGAAAGAACAATTATAGTAGTAGATGAAGGTAGTGATTTACATTATATGGAAGGTTGTACAGCCCCAACATATACATCAGACTCTCTTCATGCAGCAGTAGTAGAAATTTATGTGAAAAAAAATGCGAAATGTCGATATACAACTATTCAAAATTGGTCAAGTGATGTTTATAATTTAGTTACAAAAAGAGCAATTGTTGAAGAAAATGGTTTAATGGAATGGATCGATGGAAATATAGGTTCAAAAATAAACATGAAATATCCAAGTTGTATTTTAAATGGAGTTGGAGCAAAAGGTAATTGCATTAGTATTGCAGTTGCTGGATCTTATCAAATTCAAGATACAGGAGCTAAAATGATTCATTTAGCACCAAATACTACAAGTAATATAATAAGTAAATCAATTGCTTTAAAAGGTGGTAATGCAACATATAGAGGATCTGTAAATATTACTAAAAACGCAATAAATTCTTTTTCTACTATAAAATGTGATACTATTCTTTTAGATGAAGAATCAAAAAGTGATACTATTCCAATAAATATAGTTAATAATAATAGTTCTTTTATAGAACATGAAGCATCAGTTTCTAAGATTAGTAAAGATAAATTATTTTATTTAATGAGTAGAGGAATTAGTGAAGAAAAAGCAAAAGAATTAATAATAATGGGATTTATTGATAAATTTAGAGAAGAATTACCAATGGAATATGCTGTTGAATTAAATCATTTATTAAAAAAATATTTTTAATATTATTTTCTTAAAAATAGTAATACTTTAATTTAATAATTAAAATTAGTAAGCAAATATTTAATATTTGTTTTTTTTGATTTTGAAATAATATATTTTTTCCATTTGATAATGAAAATAAATTAATATATATTGTATCTAGAAAGGAGGAGAGTATATGTTAAATCAAACAGTAATAGTAGGGAGATTAGTAAAAGATCCAGAGTTAAATGAAACAGAAAAAGGTAACAAAGTAACAAATATTACTCTTGCAGTACCAAGAACATACAAAAATACTGATGGAAACTATGACACAGATTTTATAAATTGTGTATTATGGAAAGGTGTTGCAGAAAATACTGTAGAATACTGTAAAAAAGGAGATTTACTTGGAGTAAAGGGTCATATTCAATCTAGAAGTATTGAGATAGATGAGGATATTAGAAGACAAGTAGTTGAAGTAGTGGCAGAAAAAGTAACATTTTTATCAAGTAGAAACAAGGAAGAATAATCCTTGTTTTCATTTATAAAAAATATTAAATTATTAAAATAAATTTACAAAAAATATAGTTGATAATAAAAAAATATTATAATAATGTGCTATAATTAAAATAAGAGGTGTCAAATGAATATAATAGAAATAATAACAAAAAAAAAGAATAATGAAATTTTATCAAAACAAGAAATTCAATATGTAATTGATAATTTAATGAATAAAAATATAAAAGACTATCAAATGAGTGCATTATTAATGGCAATAGTAATAAATAAAATGAACTCAGAAGAAACTATAAATTTAACAGAAGCTATGATCAATAGTGGTTCAAAATTGGATTTATCTAGTATAGAAGGTATTGTAGTAGATAAACATTCAACTGGTGGAGTTGGTGATAAAACAACCCTTATTTTAGCACCATTAATTGCATCATTAGATATTAAAATGGCTAAAATGAGTGGTAGAGGACTAGGACATACAGGTGGTACAATAGATAAATTAGAATCAATTGAATCATTTGAAGTGAAATTAACTAAAGAACAATTTTTAAATCAAATAAATGATATTGGAGTAGCAATTACTAGTCAAACGGAAAATATTGCACCAGCCGATAAAATAATATATGCTCTTCGTGATGTAACAGGAACAACTGAATCTATTCCTTTAATTGCATCTAGTATTATGAGTAAAAAAATTGCAAGTGGAGCAAAAATTATTGTAATAGACGTTAAAGTAGGTAATGGAGCTTTAATGAAAAATGAAGATGATGCTAGAGAATTATCTAAATTAATGATTGAAATAGGAGATTATTACAATAGAAAAGTGATTTGTGTTTTAACAAATATGGAAGAACCATTAGGTAATGCGATAGGAAATAGCTTAGAAGTATTGGAAAGTATTAATACTTTAAAAGGTAATGGGCCTGTAGACTTAGAAAAACTTGTAGTAGTACTTGCTACAATAATTGTAGAACATGCAAAAAATTTAAGTACTGAAGAAGCAAAATCATTAGTATTAGATAATTTAAAAAATGGACAAGCTTATAATAAATTTGAACAACTAATAAAATATCAAAATGGTAATATTGATCATATAAAAACAAATAACACAAAAATTATATCAGTTAAAACTTCTAAAGATGGTTTTATAAATAAAATAAATGCCATGAAATTAGGAGAGCTAGCAAGAACTTTAGGTGCTGGTAGAGCAAGTATGGAAGAAAATATTGATTATGGAGTAGGAATAGTACTACATAAAAAAGTAGGAGATTTTGTTTTTGAAAATGAAGAATTAGTAAAAATATATATTAATAAAAAAGATATTTCAGTAAGTGAAATTGTAGATTGTTTTGAAATAAATGAAGAAAAAATGGAAACTAAACCATTAATAATTGACATCATAAATAATTAATGTCAATTATTGTAAAAAAAATGTAATTTACTTGCAACTAAAAAAAAATTATTATATTATCATATTAGGAGCGTGATAATATGATATATCCTTCAATAGATAAATTATTAGTTGATGTAGGATCAAAGTATTTACTTGTAAATTTAATATCTAAAAGAGCTAAAGAAATACAAGAAAAAAACAATCTTCAAATGAAAGAAAAAACTTATTTATCAAAAAAAGAAATAGGTAGAGCATTAGAAGAAGTATCAAAAGACTTAATACATTTAAAATAATGTATTTTTTAAAATAAATAAAACGAACTAATGTTTGAAAGTAAGGTGAATTTATGAAAATCAATAAAATTAAAAAACTAACAAATGGAAAATATAAAATAGAATTAGATAGTAAAAAAATAACAACATATGATGAAATTATTCTTAATAATAATCTATTATTTAAAAAAGAAATAACTAATGATAAATTAAATAAAATAGAAAAAGAAACAGTATATTATGATGGTTATAATTTGATTTTAAAATATATATCTACTAAATTACGTAGTAAAAAGGAAATAATTAAATATATCGATAATATTAAAATAGACAAAACTAAATCTGATAAAATAATAAAAGAGTTAGAGGATAATGGATATATAAATGATACTAATTTTACTACTGCATTTATTTCAGATAAAGTAAATCTATCAAATGATGGTCCAATTAAAATAAAAGAATATTTGTTGGAACATAATATTGATAAAAATATAATTGATGAATTACTTAATAATTATGAATCATCAATTTTTAAAGATAAATTAAATAAAATAATATTTAAAAAGTTAAATTCAAATAATAAATATTCTAATTATATGATAAAGCAAAAACTATTATATGAATTAATTAATATTGGATATGATAAAAATATGATTAATGATTGTTTAGAAGAAATTGATATAGATGAGAGCAATATGTTAAAAAAAGAATTTGATTCCATTTACAAAAAATTATCAAAAAAATTAAGTGAATATGAATTAAAAAATCAAATAAAAAATAAACTTTTTCAAAAAGGATATAAAATAGAAAATATTAATGAAATTATAGAAAGTAATTTTTCATAAAAAAAAGCGAATAGAAATCTATTCGCTTTTTTAACTATTGTGAACTAACAATAAGATTATATTTATTATTTAAAATAGTATCTTCAATTGTTAAGTTATAAGATTTTCTAATATCAACCCAAACTGTATCATATAAAGTACTATCATTAGTTAATTTTTCTTCAACAACAGCATCAATTACTTCATCTTCAACATCATCTAAAGCTGGTTTTTCAGTAGCACTAACTCTTAAAATTATATGATATCCATATGTACTTTTAACAGGTTCAGCAGAATATTGACCATCATTTAATGAAATAACAGAATTAAAGAACTCATCAACAACATCACCTTTAGTAAAGTTTTCAATTAATCCATCAGCATCAACTGATCCTGTATCTTCTGAATATTCGCTTACTAAATCTGACCAAGCAGAACCATTATTTAGTTTTTCAATAACTTCTAATGCTTTAGTATATGCTACATTTTCAGCAGCTGTTACTTCTTCATCAGTCATATCATCATTTGTCTCTGGTTTAATTAAAATGTGTTTAGCATTGTAATCTCCATAAATTTCAGATTCATAATATGAATTAATTTCATCATCAGTTATAGTTTCTGTTAAATAATTTTTAACTACTATTTCTTTTTTATAACTTGTAATATATTCTGAAATTAATGCTTCTTCGTTTTCATATCCATAACTACTTAAAACATCCTCAAAATTATAACTAGAACTCTCATATTGTGATTTAATTGATTCAACTTGTGCCTCAGCAGCAGTTCTAGCTTCTTCATCATAATCATCACCAAGTTCTTCATCAATAATAAAACTGTCAACTAAATTAACAAGAACACTTGCTCCATAAGTTTCTTTTAATGAATCAAATAAATTTTCAGCAGTAAACTCTTTTCCATCTACAGAAACAATTACTTCTTTGCCATCACTTAATTTAACTTCATGTCCTTTTACTACAATAATAATATTTATTATTAACAAAATACATATTAAAATAAGTAGCATTGTACGATTATTTTTAATAATTGCATTTACAAAACTATTTTCTTTAGTTGAATTTGTAGTATTTATTTCAACTTTTTCTTCTTTCATAGGTATTTCCTTTACAACTTCTTTTGGTTTAACAGGATTTTTAGTAGATGAAACTGTTTTTTTACCTTTTACATTTGTACTTGTTGTTTTCTTTGTAGTACTAGTCTTATTAGTACTTTTATTACTTTTATTTGCCATATTTTTTATCCTCCTCTATATACATTTAATATAATATCAAAGTTTTGTGAAAAATTCAAGAAATTATCTTAAAATAGACATTTGTACTCACATATATTCAACTATTCCATAAAATATTTTGAAAAGATAAAAAGGAGGAATGCTTTATGTGTAATACAGGAGTATCTGGTGCTGCAATTGTTTTAGTATTATTTATACTTTTAATAATTATACTCGGAGCTTATATTTAAAAATTATAGGGAGGTGTAATTTATGGCTTGTGCAAATACTTGTACTGATAAAAAACCAGAACAAAAATGTGGAAATGGGTATATATATATAATCGTATTATATATATTACTCGCAATAATAATAGGTTCATTAATTAATTGTTAAAGAGATTTTAATCTCTTTTTCTTTTTGAAAAAATAATATTATTTTAAATATTTTCACATAAAATATAATATAACTAATGTAATTTAAAAAAATTAAAAAAAGGTATTGCAAAAAAAATTAAAATACTGTATACTTTAGTAGTCGTTTGATATAAATGGGCTTGTAGCTCAGCTGGTTAGAGCGCACGCCTGATAAGCGTGAGGTCGATGGTTCAAGTCCATTCAGGCCCACCATTTATATAATTATAATAAGGTTACTTATTTAATAAAAAAGACAGTTTATCAAGTAGTGTTTGTGAAGTCAAAACTTAGATAAATGAATACAAGTATGGAGAGTTCATAAAGAACTCTCTTTTTTGTTATAATTTTATAGGATTCAATAATCCCTTTAGAAACATTCTTTCATCTTTAAATGGTTAAATTTCCTATAGCAACAGGCAGAATGCTTTATTTGCATAATTAGATTATTAGTTCATACTAAAATGTAATTTGAATATTCACAGTAAAATTGATTATTTTTAAAATATTTTTGAAAATTTATAATAAATTTTTTTATTCTCCTTAAGTTATTTTTGTAAAAAACGAAAATTTAAATATTATAATTATTGATATTTTATTAAAAATAAAAATAGTATTAGTGATACCTCACCAACACTATTTAATATAGAACCATAAAAAACAGCTTAGGCTGTTTTATTTTTTGTTTCTTTCATTTCGTTATTCGCATGCATTCTAAGAGCATAATAATAAGAAGTTTCATATCCTTTTTCATATCCTTTTTTAAATGCTTCATTAGAATTTTCTATAATAGAATTAGGTGGTGAAAAATTATTCGCATCAATTCTACCTTTTATATTTCCATTGTAATAACCACTATGATAGTCCATAAAATAATTAGATGGAATGGTATTATTTGTTTCACTATTTGTACTACTCACAAAAAACCTCTTTCTATTATAAATATAGTATAGCATAAATTTGATAATTTTTGAATATAATTATGTTAGTTAATTTGCATAAAAAAATTAAATATGCTAAAATACTCAAACGCGAGGTGGTAAATATCCAAAATAAAAGTGAATTAGAAAATATAAAATTAGTAGATACGACATTAGATTTTATTATGAATTTTGATAATTTGTATGATAATGCGAAAAAAGCTATTGAAGAATTAATTGTAAAAATTCATAAAAATCAACAAATAGATAATATTAAAAATAGTGATATTTTAACAATTAAGTTTTATTCTATAATTTGTGGTAATGATATACTAGCATTTACATTTAAAAAAGACAACGAAAAATCTACATATATGCCATTAACTTTCTTTACAACGAATTATAATGATAGTAATATCTCATTACAATCTATTACTGAGGTAATTGCTATCCATTTTCATAATTTAGATGAAAATCAAGAAACAGACATCAAGAAAAAAGTAAAAACTATTGACATCAACTAGATTTTAACCTATAATTTTATTAATGACATTGAAAGAGAGAAGTATTAGTATCACTTTTATAAAAGCGAGTTAGAAATGGTGAAAGCTAACAATAAAATATACTAAGAATAACACTCTGGAGTTGACTATATGAATTATTAGTAATATGGTCCGGAATAAGTAAGCCGTTATTAATTACTTTTGAGTGATCATTTTAATGATAACTAGGGTGGTACCGCGGATACAACAGTAATTCGTCCCTTTTATATTTAGGGATAAATTACTGTTTTTTTGTTTGAATAAAGGAGGAAATATATGCAAACATTCACAAAAGATATTGTAGTAGACTATGCTGATAAATTATTAATAGGATTAACTGATGATGAAGTTAATTTAGTTTTAGATGAATTTGATATAATCGATTCAAATATTGACATTATAAATAAAATACCAAATATTGCACAAGTTGAACCAATGACACATTGTTTAGATAATTTTGTATATGAATTAAGAGAAGATGTGAAAGAAGAATCTATCTTAATCGATGAGTTATTACAAAATTGTGATGATTACTTAGATAGAGAAGTAAGAGTACCAAAAGTACTTGCTGAAGAATAAATAAGGAGATAATTATGGAATATATGAATAAAAGTATTGAACAAATACATGAAGCTTTAATAAAAAAAGAGGTAACCGTAAAACAATTAATAGAAGAATCATTAACTAGATCTCATGAAGTTAACGATAAATGTAATGCATTTGTTACTATCTTAGATGATGCTAAAGAAGTTGAAGTTACTAATAATTTATTATCTGGTATTCCTTATGGAATAAAGGATAACTATAGTACTAAGGGAATTTTAAGTACAGGTTCTTCAAATACCTTAAAAGATTATGTACCATTTTTTACAGCAACATCAATTTTGAATTTAGAAAAGTCTGGTTCTATTCCTGTAAATAAAACTGTACTTGATGAATTTGGAATGGGTGGAACTGGTACAACAGGACATACAGGAGTTGTTAGAAATCCTTGGGATTTAACTCGTATGTGTGCTGGGTCTAGTGCTGGGTCGGCTGCTGCTGTAGCTGCTGGAGTTTATCCGTATGCAACAGGAAGTGATACTGGAGATTCAATTCGAAAACCTGCAGCTTATTGTGGAATTGTAGGATATAAACCAACATATGGAATGATTTCTAGATATGGGTTATTTGCTTTTTCAAGTAGCTTAGACCACTGTGGTGTATTAAGTAGAAATGTAATAGATGCTGCAATCGTAGTTGATGCGATGAAAGGAAAAGACAAAGAAGACATGACTAGTTATGATTCATCAGATGTTCATTTATTTGAATCGATAAATGGTGTTGTTAAAGGAAAAAAATTATGTTATATCAAAGAAATTTGTGATTTAAGTAATTTTGAAAATCCATCTGAAGAATTGATAGCACATTTAAATAATTATTCTAAAACAATTAAATTAGCTAGAACTTTAGGTATGGAAGTAGAAGAAGTAAGTATTGATAAAACACTATTAAATGCTATTGCATCTACATACGTTGTAATATCATGTGCTGAAGCTACATCAAACATGTCTAATTTAACTGGAATTATTTTTGGACCTAGAAGTGATGCGAATAATTATATTGAAATGATGAAAACATATCGTACAAAAGGTTTTTGTTCATTAATTAAACGTAGATTTATAATCGGATCTTATGTATTACAAGCTCAAAATAAAGATAGATATTTCCATAATGCTCAAAGAGTTAGAAGATTATTAGTAGATGAATGGAAAAAATTATATGATAAATATGATGCGGTAATTTTACCAGTTAGTAGTGGTCCAGCAATAAAATTAGATGGATCTAAAAATATGTTAGATAAAAGTACAGCAATCTTAGAAGAACATTTACAAGTTGGAAATTTTGGTGGATTCCCATCAATAACAATACCAAATGGTTTCGTTAGTAAATTACCGGTTGGAGTAAATATAACAGGTAATTGTTATGATGACGCTAATGTATTAAATATTGCTTATGCTTTAGAAAATGCTATGGAATATAAAAATCAAATCGCAAAGGAGGTAAATAATGGATAATTATAAAGTATTAATTGGACTAGAAATGCACTGTGAAATAAGCGAAACAAATACTAAAGTATTCTCAAGTGCTGAAAATTCATTTAATGAAATAGCAAATTCAAATATTAGACCTGTTGATATGGCATTTCCAGGGACTTTGCCTGTTGTTAATAAAGAAGCAGTAAAAAAAGCTTTAATGGCGAGTATAATACTTAATTGTAAACAACCAGAATTTATTTATTTTGAAAGAAAAAATTATTATTATCCAGATTTACCTAAAGGTTTTCAAATAACTCAAGAAACTAAACCAGCTCCAATTGGAATATATGGACAATTGAAATATGTATGTAATGATGAATTTAAAACTGTAAGAATTAATAATATTCATTTAGAAGAAGATGCAGCATCAACAGATCATTTTTCAAGATATTCAGCAATTGATTATAATAGAGCAGGTGTTCCACTATTAGAATTAGTAACAGAACCTGATTTCCACTCAGCAGATGAAGCAGTATCATTCTTAGAAACTATGAGAACAATATATCAGTATACTAATATATCTGAAGCTGATAGTAAAAAAGGTCAAATTAGATGTGATGTTAATGTATCAATAATGGATGTAAATTTAGATGAAAGTGATCCTAAAAACTGGGGAACAAAAGTAGAAATTAAAAATGTTAATTCATTTGGTGGGGTTAAAGATTCTATTAATTTTGAAATTAAAAGACAAATTGAATTAAAAGAAGATAAAGAATATGATAAAATGGAACAACAAACAAGAAGATGGGATGAAGAATCTGGTACAACTGTTTATATGAGAAGTAAAGTTGATGCTATTGATTACAAATATTTTGTTGAACCAAATATTCCTAAATTTAAATTATCACAAAAATGGATAGAAGAAATAAAAGAATTAATTCCAAGACTTGCAAATGAAAGAAAAGAATCATATATAAATAATTACAATTTATCAAATTATGATGCTACAATTTTAGTTAAAGAAAAATCTGTATCAGATTATTTTGAACAAACAATTAACTGTGGAGCAGATCCTAAACTAACATCCAATTGGATTACAAGTATAATACTTGGTCATTTAAATAAAAATAATGTATTAATTAATGAAATTTTTGTCACACCAAAAATGTTAAAAGAATTAATTGAATTAGTTAATACAAATCAAATATCATCAAAACAAGCAAAAGAAGTATTATATTCTGCCTTAACAGAAGATAAGGATCCAGTTCAAATAATTAATGAATCAGGTATTAAACAAATTGGAAATGATGATGAAATTTTAAAAGTTATATTAGAAGTATTAGAAGAAAATATAGAAGCACCAAGCCAATATCATGCTGGAAGAACTAATATAATTGATTTCTTAGTAGGTCAAGTAATGAAAAAAACAAAAGGGCAAGCAAATCCTGCTAAAGCTCGTACAATGATGATAGATGAAGTAGAAAAAAGATAAGGAGAATTTTATGAACAATAAATATAGAAGTGAACACTGTGGTAAAATATCAGAAATTCATACAGATAAAGAAGTAAGATTAGCTGGATGGGTTGAAAATATTAGAGATCATGGTGGAGTTATTTTTGTTGATTTAAGAGATGAATTTGGTACTGTTCAACTTGTAAGTAATGATGAAAGTATGTTTAATGAATTAACAAAAGAGTCAAGTATTACAGTTTTGGGTGTTGTAAGAGAAAGAAAAGTTGAGGATTACAATTCCAAAATCAAGTCTGGTAAAGTAGAAATATTAGTAAAAAATCTTGAAATTTTAGGAAAAAGTAAGACACTACCATTTGAAATAATTAAATCTCATGAAGTTAATGAAGAATCAAGACTAAAATACAGATATTTAGATTTAAGAAATAAAAAAGTACATGACAATATTGTATTTAGAAGTCAATTATTAAAATATTTAAGAAATAAAATGGATAGTTTAGAATTTACTGAAGTACAAACTCCAATTATAACTGCATCATCACCTGAAGGTGCAAGAGACTTTGTAATTCCTTCTCGTAAATTTCCTGGTAAATTTTACGCATTACCACAAGCACCACAAGTATTTAAAGAATTATTAATGGTGTCAGGATTTGATAAATATTATCAAGTTGCTCCTTGTTTTAGAGACGAAGATTGTAGAGCAGATAGAACATTAGAATTTTATCAATTAGATTTTGAAATGGCTTATGTAACAGAAGAAGATGTATATAAAATTGGTGAAGAAATATTTTATGATACATTTAAGACTTTTGGAAATAAAACAGTATCAGAAAAACCATTTAGAAGAATTTCTTATTCTGATTCTATGTCTTTATATGGTACTGATAAACCAGATTTGAGAAATCCTTTAATCATTACAGATTTAAGTAGTATTTTTAAAGAATCTGATTTTAAACCATTTAGAGGTTCTTGTGTTAAAGGTATTAAAGTAGATGATTTAGCAAATAAATCTAATTCATGGTTTAATGAAGTTGTTGATTATGCAAAAACTATTGGAATGCCAGGAATTGGGTATATAACAGTAAATGATGATGAAACACTAAAAGGGCCAATTGATAAATTTTTAAGTGAAACAGAAAAATTAGAACTATTTAAAACAGCTAATTTAAAAGTAGGTAGTGTATTGTTTTTTATAGCTGATAGAGAAAATAGAATTGCTACAAAACAAGCTGGAACAATTAGAATTCATTTAGGAGAAAAATTAGAACTAATCGATTTAAATAAATTTGAATTTTGTATAGTAAATAATTTTCCAATGTTTGAATATAATGAAGAAGATGGAAAATATGATTTTTGTCACAATCCTTTTAGTATGCCACAAGGTGGAAAACTAGCTTTAGAGACACAAAATTTAGATGAAGTTTTAGCATATCAATATGACTTTGTATGTAATGGATACGAAATGGCATCAGGTGCTGTACGTAATCATAATTTAGAAAGTTTAGAAGCATGTTTTGAAATAGTTGGATATTCTAAAGATGTTGTAAAGGAAAGATTTGGTTCTTTATACAATGCATTCCAATATGGATGTCCACCACATGCTGGTATGGCACCTGGAATTGATAGAATGATTATGCTTCTTAAAGATGAACCAAATTTAAGAGAGGTTCAAGCATTCCCAATGAGTGTTAGTGGAGAAGATAAAATGATGGGATGTCCTAGTGAAATATCAGAAAAACAATTAAGAGAAGTACATATTAAGGTTAGATAATTTCTAACCTTAATATCTAATTAAAAAAAATGTAAAAATTTAAAAAAAAGTATTGCAAAAAGTAAAAATATAAGATATACTTATATAGTCTTAACAAAGACACGCCTAATTAGCTCAGTCGGTAGAGCACTCGGCTGTTAACCGATAGGTCGTAGGTTCGAGTCCTACATTAGGCGCCATTTGGCCAGTTGGTGAAGCGGCTTAACACACTGCCCTTTCACGGCAGCATTCACGGGTCCGAATCCCGTACTGGTCACCAATTAAGATATTAACTAACTAGAAATAGTTAGTTTTTTTTTGTAATTTTCTTTTGTATATTTTTAAATAAATAGATAGTACATTTAGTATTTATACGTTGTTTATAATACTTTACAAAGATTCTTATAAGTGATACAATTTATAAGAAAAATAAAAAAAATAGAAATATAAAGTAAAAAAAAGTAAAATGTGAAATAAAAAAATACTTATTTCAGAGGTGATAAAATGAAAAATAGAGTATATGTTTGTATAGATTTAAAATCATTTTATGCATCAGTTGAGTGTCGTGAAAGAAACCTTGATCCATTAAAAACTAATTTAGTTGTAGCAGACTCAAGTAGAACAGAGAAAACTGTTTGTTTAGCAATTACTCCAACTATGAAAGAATATGGATTAAGTGGTAGAGCAAGACTATTTGAAGTATTACAAAAAGTTAGAGAAATAAATTATAAGAGACTAAAAAATAATAATTATAAAAAGTTTATTAGTAAATCATATTTTCAAGAGGAATTAGAAACAAATAGTAGATTAGAAGTAGACTTTATAATAGCAGCACCACAAATGAAAAAATATATGAATTATAGTACAAAAATATATAATACTTATTTAAAATATTTATCAAAAGATGATATATTTGTATATTCGATTGATGAGGTATTTTGTGATATAACTAATTATTTAAATATTCACAAAATAACTGCTTATGAATTTGTTAAAAAGATGATTAATGATGTATATACTAAAACAGGAATAACCGCAACTGCAGGAATTGGGACAAACTTATTTTTATGTAAAATTGCAATGGATATTGTAGCTAAACATAAAAAACCAGATGAAATAGGAGTAAGAATTGCTGAACTTGATGAAATGTCATTTAAAAAACAATTATGGGATCATAAACCATTAACTGATTTTTGGAGAATTGGAAAAGGTTATTCAAAAAAATTAGAAGAATATAATATGCATACCATGGGAGATATTGCTTTATGTTCTATTAATAATGAAGATTTATTATACAAATTATTTGGAATAAATGCAGAACTTTTAATAGATCACGCTTGGGGTTATGAACCATGTACCATGGAAAGCATTAAATCATATAAACCAAGTACTTCAAGTTTATCAAGTGGTCAAGTTCTTCATTGTCCTTATAATTTTGATCAAACAAGATTGATTGTAAAGGAAATGATTGATTCATTATCACTTGATTTAGTTGCTAAAAAATTAATTACAAACCAACTTGTTTTAACTATAAATTATGATATTTTAAATTTATCAGATCCAATAATAAGTAGATTATATGATGGCGTTATTACAACAGATCAATATGGTAGAAATGTACCTAAAAGTGCTCATGGAACAATTAATTTTACATATACTTCATCTACAAAAAATTTAATGAAATCAGTATTAGAATTATATGATAAAATTTCAAACAAAAAATTATTATCAAGAAAAATAAATATATCTGTAAATAACCTAATTAATGAATCAAAGTATGAACAAGTAAGACCAAAATATGAACAATTTGACTTATTTAAAGATTATAGTACTTTTGATAAAGAAAAACAAAGTGAAAAACAAGAAATAGTAGAAGAAAGAAAATTACAAAATGTATTGTTAGATATAAAAAATAAATATGGGAAAAATTCCATATTAAAAGGTATGAATTTTGAAGAATATGCAACTAGTAGAGATAGAAATGGACAAGTTGGAGGACATAAAGGATAATGAATAAATATGATGAAATAATTAATTTACAACGTCCAATATCAATTAAACATAAGAAAATGTTAATTGAATCAAGGTCTGCTCAATTCGCACCATTTGCTGCTTTAACAGGATTCAATGAAGAAATAGAAGAAAAAGCCAGACTTACAGATATGAAAATTGAATTAGATGAAGAAAGCATATTTAATTTAAATCAAGAATTAATAAAAATAACTGAAAAAATATATTATAAGCCAAAAGTTTCTATACTATATTTTGTTAAAGATAATAAAAAAATAGGTGGTAAATATATTACCTTAATTGATAATGTTAGAAAAATTGATAATGTTTATAATCAAATTATACTTATTAATAACAAAATAAATATAGATGATATATTAAAAATTGAAATAATTCATGAAAAAAGTTAGAAAGAGGAAAAAAATGGAATATTTAGATGTAATAAAAAAAAGAAGAAGCATTCGTATATTTAAGGATACAAAAATAAGTGATGAGATAATTGATTCTTTAATAGAATCTGCTGTATTCGCACCATCTGGTCATAATAATCAACCATGGTATTATAAAATATTAAATGAAAATCAAATTAAAGATATTGGAGAAATTTTATTAAAATTTAAAAGTGATATAGATATTTCTATAGAACATACAGCAAATATAATAAAAAATTCTCCAAAAATAATATTAATATATAGTGATTCCAATACCGATATTAGTAATATTTTATCATTAGGTGCATTTATAGAACATATTTGTTTAACTGCAACTGATTTTGATTTAGGTTCATTATGGATTACAAACTTACTTCGAGCAGAAGAAAATGTTAATAAATACTTAGGAGTTGATAAAAAGTTAATATCTGCTATTTCTATAGGGTATAAAGATCAAGACCCAAATCCTAGACCTAGAAAAACATTAAATGAAATAAAATTATAAAAATGAAATAAGCAAATTTATTAAGTAAAATTATCAATAAAAACTTGCATTAATCTAAATAATATATTATACTTTATTTATTGAATTAAATGCCCAGATAAAGAAATAGTAATAAATCAAGTTAATTAAAGAGAGCATGTAGTTGGTGTAAACATGTATTAACAGTTTATGAATTCACCTTTTGAGCTGATGAAAATCCGGTAACGCGTTATAGTATTGAGATATAGTTTTACTATAAATTAAGGTGGTACCACGTAATCACGTCCTTAAATTAGGATGTGATTTTTTTTTTAAAGGAGAAGAATATGAAAGAAAAATTAATAAAAATAAATCAAGAAATAATCGAAAAATTTAAAGAAATTGAAACAGAAAAACAACTAGAAGAAATAAGAATTTTATATTTAGGTAAAAAAGGTGAAATAAGTGAACTAACAAGTAATCTTAAAGATCTAACTTTAGAAGAAAAAAAAGAATTTGGAATTAAATTAAACGAAGTGAAAAATACATTCAATGAATTATATACCAACAAACAAAATGAATTTAGAGATTATTTAATCAATTTAAAACTTAAACAAGAAACTATTGATATTAGTTTACCAGCATTTTCAGTTGAAGTAGGAAGTAAACATCCAATGACAAGAATTCAAGAACAATTTGAGGATCTTTTTGTATCAATGGGTTATACAGTTTATGATGGTCCTGAATTAGAAACAGATGAAAATTGTTTTCAAAAATTAAATTTGTCAATCGGTCATCCTGCTAGAGATGCTCAAGATACATTTTATTTAGAAAATGAAATAGAAAATTATTTACTAAGAAGTCAAACATCAACAGCACAAGTTAGAGCAATGCAAGAAAATGTAGAAAAAGGTCCACTAAAAATAGTATGTCCTGGAAAAGTGTATAGAAGAGACGAAGATGCAACACATTCACATCAATTTGCTCAAATAGAAGGATTAGTAATCGATGAAAATATTTCAATGGCTGACTTAAAAGGAACATTAGAATTATTTTTAAAAAAATTCTTAGGAGAAAAAACAGAAGTTAGATTTAGACCAAGTTTCTTTCCTTTTACAGAACCATCAGTTGAGGTTGACGTAACATGTTTTAAATGTGGTGGAAAAGGATGCAGTCTTTGTAAACAAACTGGATGGATTGAAGTTCTAGGAGCAGGTATGGTTCACCCTAATGTTCTTGAAATGAGTGGGTATGATAGTAATAAATATCAAGCATTCGCATTTGGTACTGGAATGGACCGATTCGCTATGTTTAAATATGGAATAACTGATATTAGAACAATTTATGGAAATGATATTAGATTCTTAAAACAATTTGATAGAAGGGATGAAGAATAATGAAATTAAGTAGAAAATTTGTATCTGATTATATTGATTTAGATCCAAGAATTACTATAAAACAAATAGCAGAAGATATGACAAATGTTGGAAATGAATATGATGATGCATCTAAACTTATTAATGCAACTAATTTAGTAATTGGGGAAGTAATAGAATGTAGTATTCATCCTGATTCTGATCATTTACATATTTGTAAAGTAGATATAAATTCAGAAATCTTAGACATAGTATGTGGAGCACCAAATGTAAGAAAAGACCTAAAAGTTATAGTAGCAATAAATGGTGCTAAATTACCTGGTGGTGAAATAAAAAAATCAACTATTAGAGGACAAGTATCTAATGGTATGCTGTGTTCAATAGCAGAACTAGGGCTAGATAATAAGTATTTAAAGGAATCAGATAAATCAGGTATTTATGAATTACCAACTGATGCAAAAGTAGGAGAAGATCCTATTAAATATCTAGAATTAGATGATGAAGTAATAGACTTTGAACTAACATCAAATAGAGGAGATTTACTAAGTATTTTAGGTATGGCCTATGAACTAGGAGCAATATATAAAAAAGAAGTAAAACCAATAAACACTAGTTTTAATGAAATAAATAAAAGTATCAAAGATGAATTTGAATTAAAAATAAACACTGAAGACTGTAGTTTATTCATTGCTAAAAAAATAACTAATGTAGTAATAAAAGAAAGTCCTTTATATATAAAAAATCGACTTATTTCATCTGGAATTAGACCAATAAACAACGTAGTTGATATATCAAATTATGTAATGCTAGAAACAGGACAACCACTACATTTTTATGATGCTGATAAATTAGGAAATCTAATAGAAGTTAGAAATGCATTAGTAAATGAAAAACTAATTACATTAGATAATATAGAAAGAACTTTGGATACTAATGATATTGTAATTACTAATGGTAAAACAGTGATTGGACTTGCTGGAGTAATGGGTGGATTATCAACAGAAGTAGACGAAAACACTAAAAATATAATTATTGAAGCAGCTATATTTGATAATGTTAAAATAAGAAGAACATCTAAAAAGATATTAAGAAGTGAAGCTTCACTTCGTTTTGAAAAGGGATTGGATCCAAATTGTACACTAATGGCAATAAATAGAAGTTGTAATTTACTAGAAACTTATGCTTGTGCTTCAATTTTGAATGATATTGTGCTTCATGATAAAGCAAGTAAAGATTTTAAATCAATTGAAATTAATGTAAACAAAATAGAAAAAGTATTAGGAATAAGAGTATTAGAAGAAGATGTAATATCTGTTTATAAATCATTAGGATTTGAAGTAAATAAATTAAATAATTGTTTACAAGTTATAGTATCAACTCGAAGATTGGATGTTAATATAAAAGAAGATTTAATTGAAGAATTCGGAAGAATTTATGGTATAAATAAAATAAAAGGAAAACTACCCGTATTTGATGGTAAAATAGGTAAATACAATAGAGTAAATCGTGATATAAAAAATAGACTAGTTGATCTAGGTTTAAATGAAACATCATCATATGCATTAATACCAGAATCTGCTGTATTTAATTATACATTAAATAATTTCACAAGAATTAAATTATCTGATCCAATGAGTGAAGATAGATCAACCCTAAGAAATAGTTTAATTTATTCACTAAAAGAAATATATGAATACAATAAAGCTAGAAATTATAAGGATATTTCAATTTTTGAAATGGGTAAAGGTTTTTATAAAGAAAATGATACCTATAAAGAAGACTTAAAACTAGCTGTTTTAATGACAGGTAAATATATTAATGGATTAAATAATATAAAAATAGATTTTTATGTCATTAAAGGAATATTAAATAACTTATTAAATTATTTAGGTTTTGAAAATAGATACTCACTAGTAATTGATGAAAATATACCAAATGAATTACATCCAGGAGTTGCAGCATCTATAATTATGCAAGGTAAAAATATTGGTTATATTGGTAAAATACATCCTAATGTTACTAATGATGATATTTTTGTATTTGAAATTAATTTAACTAAATTATTAGAAAATAGAGCAAGTAAAATGACTTTCAAAGAAATTAATAAGTTTCCTGAAGTTATAAAAGATGTAGCTTTTGTTGTAGAAAAAGATATTAGAGCAGAAGAAATAGAAAAAGTAATTAAAAAAGCTGGTGGAAAACTTCTAACAAAAATAGAAATATTTGATGTTTATGTAAAAGATAAAATAGCAAATGAAAAATCAATCGCATTCTCATTAACTTTTCAAGACAATACTAAAACATTAATAGATGAAGAAGTAACTGAAATATTTAATAAAATAATAAATGAAGTAGAAACAAAAACTTCTGCAAAATTAAGAAATAAGTAAATCTTATTTCTTTTATAATATTACAAAAATAATTTAATAAAAGGTAATTTATTCTTTACAAAAACTTACACTTGAAGTTTTAAATATTATTGTATAATATTTTATTTTTGATATAATTAACTATGGTAAAAAAAGTATGTAGGAAAAGTGGTGTTTTGTATGTATTACAGTTATTTAGTAGGAATAAATCAATGTATAGGATTAAAATTTAGTATTAAAAACTTAGAAAAACAAGGAATAGTAGTAAATAAATTTAATGATGATTATCAAGTATCTATTCCAAAGGAAAAAATTAAAATTTATGAAAAATTTATTCAAAAATATTTAAAAAAAGGTTATTGGAATGAATATATTAGTAATAAAGATAATCAAATAGTTTTTCTTTTTAAACAAACAACAAAAAAAGTAGAAAAAGTAATTTTAAATGAAAATAATGAATCAAATATACTTTCTAAATGTAATAATTTATCAAAAAAAAATTATCAAAGTATAAAAAAAATGTTATTAGAAAAAGATTTTTATATTTTTTGTAATTTAATAAAATTAGAAAAAGAAGATATTACTAATGATTTAGTAAAAAAATATTTTCTGCAAAATGATATATACAAAGTTATTGAACCATTTGTAAGAGATTTTGTAAATGAAGTAGATTTTCAAAATGATAAAAACAAAGCATTAGATTATTTGAATTATTTATCTTTACCTCAAAAGAAACTTTATTTAATTAGTCAATATGATTTAGAAATAAGTAATGGTGGACATTATGACTTTTACAAAAGTAATTTTGGGATTTTATGGAAAGAAATTTTAGAAGTATTAAAAGAATTTGATTTATTTGATTATTTTGAATTATTAGAAGATAGCATTAATATTTTAAAACCTAAAGAAAATTATAATGAACTAGTTGAACAAATGGAAAATACTGATAAAAATATTTTTGATACACTAGATAATGATTTTTATAATTTGGCATATATTATGACTAATGATAAAATAATTAAATATATAGAAAATAGTTTAGATGAATTAACTTATAACGATTAGAAAGGAACCATAAAAGATGATTGAAATTTTAAAAACAATTTTTTTAGGAATAATAGAAGGTATAACAGAATGGTTACCAATTAGTAGTACAGGACACATGTTATTAGTTGATGAATTTATAAAACTAAACATGTCAGAAAGTTTTAAAGAAATGTTTTTTGTAATAATACAACTTGGAGCAATTCTAGCTGTAGTATTATTATATTTTAATAAATTAAATCCGTTTTCAATTAAAAAAACAAAAATAGAAAAAAGAAAAACATGGAATATTTGGTTTAAAGTATTAATTGCTTCAATACCAGCGGCTTTAATAGGGCTTATATTTGAAGATACAATTGATAAAATATTTTATAATTATCAAACAATTGCAATAGCTTTAATTTTTTATGGTATATTATTTATTGTCATTGAAAACAAAAATAAAAATAAAACATTTAAAACAACATCAATAGAAAAAATGGATTATAAAAAAGCTTTTAAAATTGGTATTTTTCAAGTATTATCACTAATACCTGGAACTTCAAGATCAGGTGCTACAATAATAGGTGGTATGTTATCTGGAGCTAATAGAGAAGTATCAGCTGAGTTTACTTTCTTTCTTGCTATACCAGTAATGTTTGGAGCAAGCTTATTGAAAGTGATTAAATTTGGTTTTACATTCACAACATTTGAAATAATAATTTTATTAATAGGGATGTTAACAGCCTTTATAATATCAATAATTGTAATTAAAATGTTGATGAAATATATAAAAAATAATAATTTTAAACCATTTGGGTATTATAGAATAATATTAGGTATTTTAGTACTATTAATTTTTATGGTTAAATAAAAAAAGATAAGAGGTAAAAATGGAAGAATATTTTGATTTATTAGATGAATTAGGCAATGAATTAGGAGAAATAAAATTAAGAAAAGAAGTACATAGAGATGGTGATTGGCACAAGTCTATTCATGTATGGATTATAAATGAAAAAGGTGATATATTACTACAAAGAAGAAGTTCAAATAAAGATAGTAGTCCAAATATGTTAGATATTTCCTGTACAGGACATATTGCTGCTGGTGAGGATTATTTAGATGCTGCTATTAGAGAAATAAAAGAAGAAGTAAATATAGATATAAATAATACAGATCTTCAGTTTATTGCAACAGTAAAACGCACAGAACAAGTAACACCAGAATTTATAGATAATGAATATGTTAATGTATATTTGTTAAGAACTAATTTGAAAATTGAAGAAATGGAAAAACAAAAAGAAGAACTTGATGATTTATTTTATGTTTCATATAAACAATTTAAAAAAATGGTGGAAGAACAAAATATGGAAATGTTAAGATATGATGAAGAATTTGAATTACTGTTTAAAATGTTAGATAGTGAATTTGATTATTAAAAGGAATTTGTTAAGTTAATTTATTAATCTAATTAACTTTTTTTTCTTCACATAATTGATAAAACAATGTATAATAAAATCATTAGGAAGTGAATTATGAAACAATTACAAAGATTAGAAATATTAGTAGGAAATGAAAACTTAAACAAAATAACAAATACAACAGTATTAATATTGGGCCTAGGTGGTGTAGGAAGTTATGCTACTGAAAGTTTAGTTAGAAGTGGTATAAAAAAAATAATAATAGTTGATAAAGATATTATAGATATTAGTAACTTAAATAGACAACTAATGACTCTTCACTCAAATATTGGACAAAACAAAACAGATGTTTGGGAAAAACGCATTAAAGATATTAATCCAACATGTGAAGTAATTAAAATAAATAAATTTATTTCAGAAAATAATATTGAAGAATTACTAAATTATAAACCAGACTATATAGTAGATGCATGTGATACAATTGAAACAAAAAAAGAACTAATTAGAAAATGTATTATGAAAAATATTAAACTTATATCATCAATGGGAACTGGCAAAAGACTAGATCCAACAAAATTTAAAATAGTTGATATTAGAAAAACATATAATGATCCAATTGCTAGAATAATTAGAAAAATGATAAAATATGAAAAAATAAAAAATAAAATAATGGTAATATGTAGTGAAGAACCACCACTAAAATTAGAAAGTAAAATAATTGCATCTAACTCATTTGTCCCATCAACTGCAGGATTATTATGTACTAGTTATATAATAAATGATATATTAAAAAATGGTAATGATAATGCGTAAAATAGATAATGAGTTAATTAATATTGTAAGTAATTTAAAAGGAGAAATATTAGGAATTGGGATAAATAGTGAAAATGTAAAAAAAGCATTAGACATAAATAATAATATTATTACATGCAATTTATTAGAAAATAAATATTCAAAAAAAGGTAAAGGAAACCAAAAAACAAATACAATTAGAGTTAGTAAATTTAGAAAACAATTTAAAAAGAAAAAAATAGATTGTATTATTGTAAATAAAAATGAAATAAATAATTTTACTGATAAATTTATAAAAGATAGTATTTATTTAGCAAAAAATGATATTTATTTATTTTGTATAAAAGATAATATGGATAAAATTCAACAAAAATATAAAATCTATACAAAAAAAATAGATTTAATAGAATGTTTAGACGGATATATTTTAAAAATAAATTTGGTTAATATAAAAAGTACATATTTTAAAGATAAATTATATGATACAATAAATTTTATATCGGAATTATCAAATATAATAAGTGAAATCTTAATAAAATAAGAATGTATAAAAACATTCTTTTTTTATGTTAAATGTATTTACAATTTATTTAAAAAAGAGTAGAATAGTGGTAGATAGTGGTAATAAGTGGAGATAAGTGGGTGATTTTTATGTTTATGGGAGAATATCATCATACAATTGACGAAAAAGGTAGACTAACAATTCCATCTAAAATAAGAGATGAATTAGGATTAGAATTTATAGTAACTAGAGGATTGGATAATTGTTTATTTGTTTATCAAAAAGAAGAATGGAATATCCTAATTAAAAAATATAAAGAATTACCTAATACAAAAGATGCTAGAAATTTTATGAGATTTTTTTTATCAGGAGCAACAAATACAACATTTGATAAACAAGGTAGAATAAATATTGCATCACCACTTATTAAATACGCTAATTTAGAAAAAGACTGTGTAATCATAGGAGTAAATGAAAGATTAGAAATATGGAGTAAAGATGGTTGGGAAAATTTCATAATAGAAAATGAAGAAAACTTAACTGAAATAGCTGATAATCTATTCGCACCAAATTTAAACTAAGGAGAATTTATGCATATAAGTGTTTTAAAAGAAGAATCAATTAAATATCTAAACATAAATAATAAAAGTATAATTGTTGATTGCACACTAGGTTATGCTGGACATAGTAGTGAAATATTAAAAATAATACCAAATGGATATTTATATTCGTTTGATCAAGATATTGAAGCTATAGAATTTAGTCAAAATAAATTATCTAAAATAAGTAATAACTTTGAAATAATCAAAAGTAATTTTGTAAATATTAAAGAACAATTAAACATTCGAAATGTATCTAAAGTAAATGGAATATTATTTGATTTAGGAGTATCAAGTCCGCAATTAGATGAAGATTATAGAGGTTTTAGTTTTCATAAAGATGCACCACTAGACATGAGAATGGACAGTGAAAGTGAATTAACGGCTTACAAGGTAGTAAATGAATACGATTATAATCAATTAGTTAAAATATTTAGAGAATTTGGAGAAGAAAAATATTCAACTAGTATAGCAAAAAAAATAGTAAATAGTAGACAAACAAAAAAAATTGAAACAACATTAGAATTAGTTGAAATAATAAAATCAAGTGTTCCAGAAAAATATAAAAGAGAAAAACATCCAGCTCGAAAGATATTTCAAGCAATTAGAATAGAAGTAAATAAAGAGTTAGAAGTTTTCGAAAAAGCTCTACTTGATTCACTAGAATTATTAGATAAAGGCGGAAGAATATGTGTAATAACATTTCATTCCCTAGAAGATAAAATATGTAAAAACATATTTAAACAAGTAAGCGATATTGATAACAATTTGAAAAAATTACCAATAATACCAGAACATTTAAAACCAATTTATAAAATAGTAGCAAATATAAATCCATCAACAGAAGAAATAGACAGTAATAATCGTTCAAGAAGTGCTAAATTAAGAGTAATTGAAAAACTATAGGAGGAAATAAAATGATAAAAACAAAGACAAAAAGATTAAGAATAACAAAAGGTGAAGTACTACTTTATACAACTGCTACATTATGTCTTTGTTTAACTATTGTTTTAAAAACATTTGGAAGTGCAACAATTAGTCAACTTAGTATGATTACAGAACAAACTCGTTATAAAATAAATGTTCAAGAAACAAAAAACGAGAGCTTGACTATGAAAGTAAATGAACTAACAGCATTTGATAAAATAAAAGATGTTGTATCTGACATGGGATTAGCGTATAATAATGATAAGATAATAATTATTAACGATTAATGAGGTGTTAAGATGAATACAAATAAAAAAATTAAAATAAATTGGAAATTTTCTAATATAGTTTTTATAATTTTTTCTATTTGTATTTTTTTGTTGTATATACAATTTGCATATCTTTCATTATCAAATAAAATATATGGTAAAGATATGGATACATTTGCTCAAAATAGAAATACAGTAACTCAAACAATTGAAGCAATTAGAGGAAATATTTATGATAATAGTTCCAACTTATTAGCATTAAATGTTTCATCATACACAGTAGTGGCTTACTTAGAAAAAAGTAAATCTTATCAAGGTGAAGATTATGTTAAAGATATTGATGCAACAGCAACCTCTTTAGCAACAGTACTAAGTATTGAAAAAGAAGATTTGATTACATTGTTATCATCAGATAAATACCAAGTAGAATTAGGCCCTGAAGGAAGAGGAATTACCGAATTAAAAAAAGAAGAAATAGAAGAATTGAATTTGTCAGGAATTGGATTTATTGAAAAACAAAAAAGATATTATCCTAATGGTGACTTTGCTTCCTATGTAATAGGTTATGCAAAAGATATAGAAGTTACTACAAATGATGAGAATGGTAATGAAATAACCACAACAAATATTATTGGAGAGCTTGGAATTGAATCTGAGTTTAATGATTTATTAACGGGAACTGATGGATATTTAACGTATCAAAAAGATTTATATGGATACAAAATAGCAGAAGCGGCATCAAATGAAGTTGCAGCCAAAAATGGATATGATATTTATCTAACAATTGATGCTACTATTCAAAGATTTTTAGAAACTGAAGTGAAAAATCTTTATAATAATTATTCTCCAGAATGGGTAAATATAACTGTAATGGATGCTAAAACTGGAGATATTTTAGGTACAGCTTCAGGACCTTCATTTGATCCTAATGTTAGAAATATAACAAATTATGAAAATCCTTTAGTATCAATGGCTTTTGAACCTGGTTCAACAATGAAAACTTATACATATATGTGTGCTATGGAAAATGGTGTATATGATGAAAATGCAACATATGTGTCAGGTAGTTATCAAATTGGAAGTGCAACAATCAGTGACTGGAATGTAAATGGGTTTGGAACTATTTCTTTTGATAAAGGTTTTGAATATTCTAGTAATCTTGGGATTGTTAATTTAGTAACTAATTATATAACTAAAAAGCAACTAAGAGAATGTTTTGAAAAATATGGTTTTGGACAACTTACAGGAATTGATTTAAATAGAGAAGTTACTGGTAATATTGATTTTAATTATGCAGTTGAAGTGGCAACAGCTGGTTTTGGACAAGGTATTACTACAACTGCTATTCAGCAACTACAAGCATTAACTATAATATCAAATAATGGAAAAATGTTAATACCACATATTGTAAGTAAAATTGTAGATTCAAATACTGACGAATTATATTATGAAAGAGAAATAGAAGAAAGTGAACAACTTGTTAAAAAATCAACTATAACAAAAATAAAGGAATTAATGTATAATGTAGTTCAAGGAACTGATACTTATTCAACAGGTTATCCATATAGAATTGATGGTTTTGATATAATCGGTAAAACTGGTACTTCACAAATTTATAGTAATGATACAAAATCATATTTAACTGGCGATAATTCATATATTTTCTCATTTGCAGGAATGTATCCAAATGATGATCCTGAAATAATAATATATGCAGCAATGAAACAACCAACTTGGGGAAGAAGTAGTAGTTTATCTACTGCTACAAAATCAATTATGGAAAGTATTGCCAAATATAAAAATATGTTTACTGAGGTAACAAGCAATCCGACACTTAGTACTTTTAGTGTTGAATCTTATATTAATAAAGATTGTGAGACAGTTAAAAAAGAATTAGAGGAAAAAGGAATAGATGTAGTTATAATAGGTGATGGTAAAAAGATAGTAAGTCAATCAGTAGATGCTGGAAGTCTAATTATGGATACAGAAAAAATAATTTTTGTTACAAATAGTACAAATATTACTTTACCATCATTAATTGGTTGGAGTAGAAGTGAAGTAATAAATTTATTTGATTTACTAAATATTAAATATAACATAGAAGGTTACGGATATGTTACAAATCAAAGTATTGATACAAATACAGTTATAAATAAAGAAACAGAAATAACAGTAAAATTAGAAGATAAATTTGATGAAAATACTATAACTTCTTAGTTTACATAAATAATCGAAAGTGTTAAAATGATAATAGTGAGGTGCGTATGAAAAAAGGATTTACTTTAGTTGAATTATTAGCGGTAATAGTAATTATAATTACTATTACTTTAATAATGTTTCCAGCAGTAACAAACACAATTAAAAGTTCTAAAGAAAGTTTATATAAAGTTCAAATTGAAGATATAGAATTAGCTAGTAAAAAATGGGGAACAGAATATTATACTGAATTAGACAGTAATCATTTAAATAATATTTACATGCCAATTAGTTATTTACAGTATTTAAACTATTTAGAAAAAGATGAAATAATAAATCCAATTGATAAATCAATAATGAACGGATGTATTGAAATATCATATAATAATGATAATAGTCAATACAACTATAAATATAATGATGAAACATGTGAAATATTTTTAGATAATTCTAATACTTTTGGTTATGTTTATACTAAAAGTGGTGACAATTGGATTAAAGAAGAAACTAAAAGTGGTAGTTTAGATCCAGCATTTAAAACAATACTTAATAGTAATGAATTATTAGTATATGGAAATACATCTAATGGATTATATGAATTTGATAATGAATATATTTTTAGAGGTTTATCAGTTAATAATTATATCAAATTAAATAGTGGTAGTGATTTATGGAGAATTATTTCAATTGATAAGTCAAATAAGGTAATGAAAATAATGAAAAATGATTCTATTGCTTATAATGTATGGAATAATCCAAATAGTATTATATTTGAAGAATCATCATTATATTCAGAAATTTTAACAAACTATTTAAATAATAAATCAAATAGTATTAATAGTCTAATAAATAAAATTGATCAAAATTTCACATGGAATGTAGGTAGTATTGAAAATTCAACATTCTCATATACAGTTTTAAAATCAAAACAAACAGCTAAAAAGATTTATGCAAATATTGGTTTAATTAGTTTAGGTGATTATATTGGAGCATCATTAGATGAGTCTTGTCAAACAGATTATTTATCAACTAGTTGTATAAATTCAAATTATTTAGGTTCTTTATTTAGTGGTAAAACAGTTTGGACAATAAATAATAGTGATTCACAAGTATGGATTGTTAATAATTCTGGTGCAGCTAATTTAGCAAATTCAACAGGACTTTATTATATTTATCCAGTAGTTAATTTAATCTCAAGTGTATATATTTCCTCAGGAAGCGGTACAAATATTGATCCATATATCTTAAAAGGTTAAATTTAGATAATAAAATTTAAAAAGCATTTGAAGGTGCTTTTTTTAAAATTAAAATACATGTTAAATAATTAATATTTTTAATGTAATAAAGTAATATTTGTCTACAATAAATTACAAATTTTGATAAAAAAATCTTGATATTTGGGTTAAAGAAGTTTATAATTTTATTTAGATAGGATGGTTTGATTGAAAAATAAAGGATTTACATTAGTAGAATTATTAGCAGTAATAGTAGTATTAGCAGTAATAGCAGTAATTTCAACACCAATTATTTTAGGAGTAATTGAGACAGCCAAACAAGGAGCAGCTAAATCTAGTGTACTAGGTTATGTAGATACAATAGAAAAGTATGCAATGGTTTCACAATTAGATAGCAGTAAAGATTTAATTAATGGAACTTATTTAGTAGAAGAAATGAATAATTTAGTATCACTAAAAGGTGAAGCACCAACTAGTGGTGTAGTAGTAGTAAATGAATCAGGTGAAGTTACATTAGCTTCAGTTTGTATAAATAATTATAAAGTAGATTATACATTTAGTAATGCAAGTATAGATAGTTTAAATACTTGTGATGAAATAGACACTAATTTATCAACAATAGGTTACAGTATTCAAAAAAAAGTAAATGCACCAGTATTAGCAACAGGAATGACACCAATTAAATGGGTAGATGGAGTAGAAACAGTAACTACAGAAGAAGACTTGGAATGGTATGATTATGATAATAAACTATGGGCAAATGCGAAAACAGCGGATGGATCATATTGGGTATGGATACCAAGATATGCATATAAAATAACAAGTGGATACCATAGTTCAGATGCTGGTTCTATAGATGTTAAATTTTTAGTTGGAACATCGGATATAGCAGTAGATGGAACAAATCTATTATCAAGTGGATATATAGCAGGCACAATTGATACATCAACTAATTACTTTGTACATCCAGTATTTCAAAATGATTTAAATGAGTTAGGATTTTGGGTAGCAAAATTTGAATCTACAGCTTTAGAAGGTGTAGAAAATGAATATATAACAAATTGGTCATGTCCAATAGAAGGAGATAATGTATCAACTAAGACAATTCAAAGTTTACCAAATGCAACTTCATGGAGATGTATAAATATATCAACTGCATATAAAGCCGCTTTAGCAATGAAAAAAAATACAGTTTATGGATGGGAAGAATCTAGTGTTGATACTCATATGGAAACAAATTTGGAATTGGGGGCAATTTACTATTTAACTCTATCTGATTATGGAGCAAATACAAATGAAGTATATATAAATAATAATCAAAATTATATAACTGGATGTGCAGGATCAACAGCCAGTGCAGGAACATCAACATCAGCAACTTGTACTAATCCATATAATTCTAGTAATGGAGTTAGAGCAAGTACAACATGGAATATTACAGGAGTTTATGATATGAGTGGAGGTTCATCTGAAAAAATAATGGCAGTATACAATAACATAATATCGAGCAGTGGATTCACAACTAATGAATTTAATGCATTGACAGATTCACATATTACAAAATATACAACATCATCAAATGATATGTTAAATAATATAGGAATGGATTATGATTTAACAGTATATGGAGATGGAATATATGAAACAAGTAAAGGAGCAAATCAATATAATGGAACTGAATGGAGTAGTAGACCCGCAGGAGGATGGAATACTGAAACAAGTTACTTACCTTCTTATTATGGTCCATGGTTCGAACGTGGGACTAGGTTCGATTACTCTTCGATTGCTGGGTTAGGAGCATTTAGTGACACATATGGTGGAGCAAATAGCGTCAGTTCGTTTCGTGCTATTGTTTCAGTTATTAAATAATTATTTAAAAATTATTTCTTCCAAGCTAAAATAGATATTAAATATTAGACTCTTTCAATTTAACTATGTTTAACATAGAAAGTTGAGAGAGTTTTTTAATGTATTATATAAATAGTTGTAAAAAAAATATTATTACAAATTTAAATATTATTGAATCTACTTATATTTAAAATAATTCCAATTTCAGCTAGTGTAATAAGTAAACTTGAACCTCCATATGATAAGAATGGTAGTGTAACACCAGTAACAGGAATTAAACCAACAACAACCATTAAATTAAGAACTGTTTGAAATGCAATTTGAAAAGTTAATCCAAAAGCTAAATACTTACCAAATTTATTTTGACAATTATGAGCTATTTTAAAACCTCTAGTAATTATTACCAAAAATAAACTTGAAATAACTAATATTCCCATAAATCCAAATTCTTCACTAATAATAGCAAAAATAAAATCAGTTTGTGGTTCTGGTAAATAAAAATGCTTTTGTCTAGAATTTAAAAATCCATAACCAAATAAACCACCAGGACCTATTGCATATAATGACTGTATGATTTGAAAACCACTACCTAAAGGATCACTCCAAGGATTAATAAATGATAAAATTCTAGCTAGTCTATATGGTGCAATAATAATTAAAAAGGTAATTCCAATTAATCCTAAAATCCCTAAATTTAAAAAAAATTTTAAACTAACTCCGCCAACAAATAATAAACCAATAGCACTAACTACTAAAATCATTCCAGTACCAAAATCAGGTTGTAATAATATTAATCCAAAAGCAAACATTATAATCATAAAAATAGGAAGAACACCTTTTTTTATTTTTTTTAAATCTTTTTCTTTGTTAGTTAAATACTTAGAAGTAAAAATAATAATTGCTGCTTTACAAGCTTCACTAGGTTGAATACCAAAAGTACCAAGTCCAAACCAACTACGGCTTCCATTTCGAACAGTTCCAATACCTGGAATAATAACTAATACTAAAAGAATAAGTGTAGATAATAATATAATATTTGCTTTATTATAATAATTTAAATAATTAATTTTACTAATTATGAATAATATAATTAAACCAAATATAAAAAATATAAATTGATTTTTAACAAAATGAAATGCATCATCAAATTTATATATAGACCAAACATAAGATGCTGAATAAATCATTATTATTCCAAATATATATATTAAAATAACACTTAGAAATAATAAAATGTCGAATTTTCTCATATCCACACTCCATATATTATTGCAAACATTGAACCAAGTAAGCCGACTATCCAAAATAACTTAACTATATTTTGTTCTTTCCAACCTAATTTTTCAAAAGTATGATGTATTGGAGTCATTGGAAAAAATCTTTTTTTAGTCAATTTGTAATAATATCTTTGAATAAGACAAGTAGTAGTTTCAATAACAAATACAATACCAATTAAAATAAGTAATAGTTCATGCCTTGTTAAAATAGCTATACTACCAAGAGTAGCTCCTAAACTAAGAGATCCAGTATCACCCATAAATATTTTAGCAGGTGAAACATTAAATACTAAAAATCCTAAAAGAGAACCAACTAAAATAAAACAAAATAAGGCAATTTCTTGATATCCATCTAACCATCCAGTAGCAAAAGATATAATACCAAACGTAAAAAATGCTATTACAGATAATCCACCAGCAAGTCCATCTAAGCCATCGGTAATATTAACAGCATTACTACTAGCAACTAAAACAAATAAAATAAACAATCCATAATAAAATCCTATATCTAATTTTAAACCTAAACTATGAATCCAAAGTAGGGGTTCATTACCAGCTTCCATAAATAGATAAAAAAATACAATAGCAATTCCAATTTGTAATAAAATTTTTGCTTTTTCACTTAAACCTTTATTATTATGATTTTTAATAATTAAAAAATCATCTATAAATCCAATTAAGGCATAACCTACAAATGTAAAAATAATAATTATAAAATTATAACTTATATTAATTTTGTTTGTTAAATATAAAATTAATAAAGCAATAATTGTTGGAATTATAAAAATTAATCCTCCCATAGTAGGAGTACCTATTTTACTTTTATGAAAATCAGTCAAATAAATACTTAATTGTTGAGATGTCTTTAAATTTCTAAAAATTGGTATAATTAAAAGTGCAAAAGTTATAGAAAGTAAAAATCCAATCATAAGTGCCAATACAGATTTTGTTAGTAAAAGCATAATATCATTCCTTATCTAAAAGTAATTTAATAGTTTCACCTTCATAAATTCTAGTTCCAGCACTAGGACTTTGAAAAGTAATTAAATTACCACTACCAGTATATTCTATTTTAAAACTCTTTAAAAAAGTACTAGCTTCTTTTAAAGTCATTCCAACAATATTTGGAACTTCAACATATTTTTTATCAGTATAATTGTATTTTTTTTCACTAGCACCATCAGGTTTTTTTATATCTAAAATATCAATGGATGCTTCTAGTATACTTCTTGCTATAGGAGCTGCTATTGTACCACCATATTGAGTTATACCTTTAGCATTATCTATTGCTATATAAACAACAATTTGTGGATCATTAGCTGGCATAAATCCTATAAAAGATACAATGTAGTTACCAATCATATATTTACCATTACTAACTTTTTGAGCAGTCCCAGTTTTACCACCAACTCTATAACCATCAATGAATGCATTTCTTCCAGTCCCATTTGTAACTACATTCTCTAGGGCATATTTTACTTTATTACTAGTATCTTCACTGATTACTTTTCTAACTAAAACTGTATTATTTTGTTTAATTACACTATTAGTTTCTGGCTCATTTATACTTTTAACTATATATGGTTTATTTAAATAACCACCGTTTATAGCAGCAGATACAGCCATAATTTGTTGAATAGGGGTAACACTAACTCCTTGCCCAAATGATGTAGTAGCCAGTTCTACTGGACCTACATTTTCTAATTTAAAAAGTATACCATCACTTTCACCATTTAAGTCAACTCCAGTTTTCTCACCAAAACCAAATTTAGAAATATAATCAAATAATAGTTCACTTCCAAGTTTTTGACCTAAAATAACAAATCCAGGATTACATGAATTTTCCACCACTTGCATAAATGTTTCAGCTCCATGACCACCAGCTTTCCAACATTTTATCCTAGAACTTTCAACTGTAATGCTCCCAGAATCATAATAAGTATCATTTTCTAAATCAATTAATTTTTCTTCTAAAGCAGCTGCTAAAGTTATAATTTTAAAAGTAGAACCTGGTTCATATGTTGCCCAAACAGGTAGATTTCTGTTTATTTCTTCAACTGTATAATTTTGATAATCACTTGCTGAAAAATTAGGTCGAGATGAAATCGCTAGTATTTCACCAGTTTTTGGATTAACAGCTATACCCAGTGCCTGATCAGGATTATATTTACTAACAGCATTATCTAGTTCTCGTTCTAATACTTTTTGTAATTCATAATTAATTGTTAAAGTAATATTCATACCATCTTGTGGTTCTTCATATATCTCAGTTAATTCTAATTTATTTCCTTTCGCATCTGATGTATATTTTATGGCACCATATTCTCCTGTTAGGTAGCTATCATACATAAGTTCTAAGCCACTTAATCCTTGGTTATCTATTCCAACAAAACCAAGTGTATGAGCAAGCAATTTATCAAATGGGTAAAATCTTTCGGATTCTTTAACTAAATATACACCATCTAAGTTTAAGGAGTCTATTTTATCAGCTATTTCGTAATTAAGTCTTCGTCCTTCAGGATGTACTCTTTCAATTGAAGTTTTCTTACTAACATGTCCTAACATATCTTCAGTCGAAACTCCTAATATTTCAGCTAATTTTGTTGCTGTTTCTTCTTTATTTTTTATCTGATTTGGTACTAATACTAGTGAAGTAGTAGTTTTAGAACCAGCTAGTGTAATACCATTGGTATCAAATATTTTTCCTCGATCTGCTTCAATTGGAAGATTTCTATTCCATAAATTTGAAGCTAATGTACTTAATTTTTTATATTGAATTACTTGGATATAAAAAACTTTTAATAATATAATTAAAAATAATATAATAAAAACTGTTAAAATAATCTTAATTCTAATATGAATTTCTTTATGGAACATGATTTCACCTCTAATAAAATATATTACCTAAATAAAAAAATATTAATAATTATGATTTTTATGAATTTGTTAAGTATAGATATTTTATAGATTTAAAATAAAAGTAATAATAAAAAACATGAATTAAAATAATCCATGTATTTTCATATTATTATCAATAGTCATATTAATTGCTGCAGGTTCTTTAGATAGACCAGGAATAGTTATTACATTACCTAAATGTATAGTTATAAAACCAGCACCATTATAAATATTAATATCGGTTACTGTAATTTTATAGTCTTTTGGACTTCCAAGTATTTTTGGATTATCACTAAATGAATATGGTGTTTTAGAGATACAAATAGGTAGTTTACCTAATTCATTTTTTTCAAATAATTCTATTTTTTCTAAAACAGAATCAAAATAAATAATGTCTTTTGCTCTATATATTTCTTTACAAATTATTTCTGTTTTTTCTTTAATTGTTAAATCTAGTTCATATAAAAACTTAAAATTATTGTTTTCAACTTTATTAATTATAGCATTAGCTAAATCAATTGCTCCTAAGCTACCCTTAGAATAACTTTCACATACATAAAATTCTACATTTTTACTTAAAACTGCATTTTTTATAAACTCAATTTCTTCTAAAGTATCAGTTTCATACTTATTTAATGAAACTAAAATAGGTAAGTTATATTTAGAAATATTTTCAATATGAGTTTCTAAATTTATTATACCTTTTTTTAATGCTTCAATATTAGGTAAGTTAATTAATTCTTTATCTAAATAACCATTATGTTTAATAGCTTTTAATGTAATGTTTAAAATAACTAAATTTGGTTTAATATTATTTCTACATTTTATGTCAATAAATTTTTCAAATCCTAAATCAGCTCCAAATCCAGCTTCAGTAATTACATAATCGCATAAAGATAATGCTGTCTTAGTAGCAACTAAACTATTACATCCATGAGCAACATTCGCAAATGGTCCACCGTGAATTAAAATAGGGTTATTTTCTAAACTTTGCACTAAATTAGGTTTAAAAGCATCTTTTAGTAAAATAGCTAAAGCATCAACACATTCTAATTGCTTAACAAAGATAGGGTTTTTATCAAAATCAAAACCAATTAATATATTTTCTAATTTAACTTTTAAATCATTAAAATCTTGTGCTAAACAAAAAATACTCATTATCTCACTTGCAGCTGTAATATTAAATTTTTCTTTTCTTCCTATATTAATATTTCGTAGCGATCTATCATTAATATCTAAACAGCGATGAACTAAAATATTATCAGGATCAATATTTAATTTATTTCCCCAATAAATATGATTGTCAATTAAAGCACATAATAAATTATTACAGCTAGTTATTGCATGTATATCTCCAGTAAAATGGAGGTTAATATCTTCCATAGGTACTACTTGAGAATATCCTCCACCAGTAGCACCACCTTTTAAACCAAATACTGGACCAAGAGATGGTTCTCTTAATACTGCAATACTATTTAATCCTAATTTTCTTAAAGCATCATTAATCCCAATTGTTACTGTAGTTTTACCCTCACCATACGGAGTAGGATTAATAGATGTAACTAGAATTAATTTTCCATTATTTTTGAAATCATTAAAATTAACTTTAGCTTTATAATTACCATATAACTCAATATTATTTTCATTTAGACCTAATTTGGTTGCAATTTTTTTAATATCTAATTTTTTTGCATCATTATTTATCTCTAAATCACTTAACATTAAATCACCTCATTTTTTATATAATTTTTTTATTAATCTTGGATTTTCTTTATAAAATGGAATTAATTCATTTCCTTCACCATAATATTCTCGTTTTTCAATTTCGCTAAAATCCATCTTAAAATTATTATTTACAGCTACTTTTATAGAAAAATGATTAGTATAATATATGTTTAAAGTAACTATATTTTGTTCTGGATTATCATTAAAAATTAAATTCACAAAATAGTTTAAAAAAGTTGTACCGTATTTTTTATTTCTATATTCTTCAAATATTCCATATGTAATATCTAAATCACCATTACGCATTTTTGTAATACTAACTACACCAATTGGTAGATTTTCAAGTAAGATTAAACTAGCATCATTTTTATTGAAAGGTAATGAATTAAGGCTATCTAATTGTTTTTTTAAACTTTCAGAATCTACATCACTAAATTTTATTAACTCAAAATTCATTTTATTCATGGTATCCATAAGTCTTAATATTGTATCAGAATATTTTCTTTTACAATTTCATCTAAAATAAAAAATAATCTTTCAAAACTTTCTTCAAAATTAAAATTACGATATTTATCAGCACATAAAGTGTCTGAAACAATTTTAACAGAGTATAACTTATTTGTAACAAATGGTGTAATTGCGTTTAATTCCATATCAAATACGGCATTATCAGTAATTGTAGTGTTTAAAACAAAAGCATCTGAAGTATAACAATCATATTTTTCAATATTCGAAATAGTATTTAATTCATATGGTGAAAATGAACTATGATATAAACTTTCTCCAAAAGGAGTTAAATCAAAATGGTAACCATAAGATTTTGAAATCATAACAACCTCACCAATTTTTAAGTTATTTGTTCCAACTAATCCGACATTTATAAAAATTGTTGTATCTAAATAAATAATATTATTTGTAATTAAGTTAAGTAGTGATGATACAACACTATTTCTAGATACTCCAGTAATTAATAAATTAATATTTTCATTTTTAAAAAAAATTTCATCAACTTTATTTAAATTAAAATGGTTAATAATTGGATCTGCCTCTGTATTCATTGCTACTATAAATAAAATATTCATAATATCCCTCCTGTTAGGTATTATATCATCTAACTATTGTTTTGTATATAAAAGATGAAATCTAATCTAATACTTTATTTTAAACATTTTATGTTATAATAATAAAAGGTTCATGTAATTAGAAAAGGAGCGATTCATTATGGATATGTATCAAAAAAGAGAGCAAAGAAGAAAAAATAAAACAGAAAATAATAATAAGACAGAGGGGTTTCCAAAAGTCTACATTAACTGGTATCCAGGACATATGGCTAAAACAAAAAGATTAATACTTGAAAAAATAGACTTTATTGATGTAGTATTTGAGGTAATTGATGCTCGAATCCCATATTCATCAAAAATAGTTGATATAGATAAATTTATTAAAAATAAACCAAGAGTATTAATAATGACAAAAATAGACTTATGTGATAAAAAGGAAACAAATAAATGGAAAAAGTATTATGAATCAAAAGGATATAAGGTAATTGGCATTGATTTAATAAAAGACAATACAAAAAAAATAATAGATGCTACTAAAGAATTAATGGAAGAAACCAATAAAAAAAGAGAAAATAAAGGAATGATCTCAAGAAGAACAAGAGTTTTAATTGTTGGAATTCCAAATGCAGGTAAATCTACTTTAATTAATAGATTAGTTGGTAAAAAAGCAGTAAATGTTGGAAATAAACCAGGTATTACTAAAAATTTAGATTGGATTAGAATTAATAATGAATTTGAATTATTAGATTCCCCAGGAATCTTATGGCCAAAATTCGAAAGTGAATTAGTAGCTTTAAACTTAGCATCCTTAACTGCAATAAAAGAAGAAGTATTACCAATAGATGAAGTAATCATACATATATTGAAAATGCTACATAAATACTATCCAAGTATTTTAGAAGAAAGATATAATATAACAAAAATAAGTGATGAAATAGAAGAAACTCTAGAAATAATAGGTAAAAAAAGAGGATGTTTAAGTAAAGGCGGAATAATTGATTTTGAAAAAGTATATTCTGTTATATTAAATGATGTTAAAGATGGACTTATAAAAAATATTACATTTGATCGAATTGAGGATTATAATGACTAAAGAAATTAATTCACTAACACTTGCATATTTAGGAGATTCTATATATGAAATATATATCAGACTATTTTTAATAAAAAAAGGAATTAGAAAAGTAAAAGAATTACAAAAAGAATCAATAAACTTCGTAAGTGCAAAAAATCAAGCCAAATTTTTAAGTAATATTTTAGAACAAAATATTTTAACACAAGAAGAAATTGATGTTGTATATAGAGCTCGTAATCATAAAAGTCATAGTAGTAAATCAACTGATATAATAACATATAAGTATGCAACAGCTTTAGAAGCATTAATTGGATATTTATATTTAGAAAACAATATAAAAAAAATAGAAGAAATAATGAATATAATTTTAGGAGAAAAAATATGTATATATATGGAAAAAATGTAGCAACAGAAGCAATTAAAAAAAATAAAAAAATTAATAAAGTTTTTCTTTTTAATAAATTTAATGACCAATTTATAATATCTGAATTACAAAAATTAAAAATTGAAACAGTTTATCTTGAAAAATTCGAATTAGATAAACTTGCAAAAGGAAATCATCAAGGTATAATATTAAATGTGCCAGATTTTAAATACAATACCTTAGATGAATTATTAGTTAATGAAAATCCTTTAATTGTAATTTTAGATCATATTGAAGATCCTCATAATTTTGGTGCAATTATAAGAACATGTGAAGCGGCAAAAATAGATGGTATAATTATACCAAAAAATAGATCAGTTAGTGTGAATGAAACTGTTGTAAAAGTTAGTGCTGGGGCTATAGAAAATATTAAAATAGCTATGGTTACTAACTTAAGTCAAACACTAACAGAACTAAAAAGAAAAGGATTTTGGATAATTGGAACAGATATGGAAGGAACAAATTATGATAAAATTGACTATAAAGGTAAAATTGCCATAATAACAGGTAATGAAGGAAATGGAATGGCTAGAATTGTGAAAGAACATTGTGATTTTATCGCAACTATCCCAACTCCAGGAAAAATTAATAGTTTAAATGCATCTGTTGCAACTGGTATTGTTATATTTGAAGCAATTAAATCAAGAAAGTAGGAATAACAATGAATTATAGAGACTATAATGATTATGAATTACTTGACTATATAGCTGAAAACAGCGAAGAAGCAAATGAAATAATATATAAAAAATATGAACCATTAATAATAAAGTTTGCTAGAAAAATTTATCCTTATGCTAAAAACAGTGGACTGGAAATTAATGATTTAACTCAAGAAGGCAGATTAGGTTTAAGTAAAGCAATTGATCAATATAGTGATTCTAAAGATACATTATTTTATACATATGCCAAAAAGTGTATCGAAAGAAAGATAATTAGTTCAGTCTTAGGAGCAAGAAGATTAAAACACAAATTATTAAATGATTCAATTTCCTTTGATTATAATGATGAAGAGGGTAATAATTATTCATTAGATATATTTGTGAAAGATGAAAAAGGTAATCCAGAAAACATAATTGCATATACTGAAAGCTATAATGAATTACTTAAGTTAGCTGAAAAAGAATTAACTGAATTAGAATATCGAGTATTTGAATTAAAATTAAATGGATTTGATTATAAAGAAATATCAGAAATTTTAGAAAAAGAACAAAAATCAATTGATAATGCTTTACAAAGAATAAAAAATAAATTAAAAAAAATTAAAAAGATATAATTTTTTTTATTAAAATAATTTTAATTAATTGAAAAAAAACATAATTTGAATTAAATTACAAATTTTGGATTAAAGTGAATAAAATTTATTGACAGACATATAATAAAATGATATATTATTAGGGAATTTAGTTAAGGTTTACTTCGGTAAATCTTTAATTAAGATCAATTATGAAACACCTGGAAGTGTGTAATGGGAGGAGGATATTATGCCTACAATTAATCAATTAGTAAGAAAAAATAGAACTGACAAATCAAGAAAAAGTAAATCACCAGTTTTAGGAATCGGTTATAACAGTAGAAAAAAGAAAACTACTGAATTAAACGCACCTCAAAAACGTGGAGTATGTACTCGTGTTGGAACTATGACACCAAAGAAACCAAACTCGGCTTTACGTAAATATGCACGTGTTCGTTTAAGTAATGGTTATGAAGTTACTGCCTATATAGGTGGTGAAGGACACAACCTACAAGAACATAGCGTTGTATTAATTCGTGGAGGACGTGTTAAGGACTTAATCGGAGTTCGTTATCATATCATTCGTGGTACAATGGATACTGCTGGTGTAGATAAAAGAAGACAAGGACGTTCTAAATACGGTTCTAAAAGACCAAAAGCTGGTAAAACTGGTAAATAAATATAAACAAATATAAAAATGAGAGGAGGGAAAAATTATGCGTAAAAGACGTGCAGAAAAAAGAGATGTATTAGCAGATCCAATGTATAACTCTAAATTAGTTACAAAATTAATTAATAGAATTATGTTAGATGGTAAAAAAGGAACAGCACAAACTATTCTTTATGAAGCATTTGATATGATTAAAGAAAAAACTAATAGAGATCCTATGGAAGTATTCCAAGAAGCTATGAAAAATATTGAACCATCATTAGAAATTAAATCACGTCGTGTTGGTGGAGCTAACTACCAAGTACCAATTGAAGTTCGTGCTGAACGTAAACAAACACTTGCACTTCGTTGGTTAGTTAATTATGCTCGCCTTCGTGGAGGACACTCAATGGCAGAAAAATTAGCAAATGAAATAGTTGATGCTGCTAATGCAACAGGTGGGTCTGTTAAAAAACGTGAAGACACACATAAAATGGCAGAGGCAAATAAAGCATTTGCACACTACCGTTGGTAAAAGAAAGGAAATATAAAGTATGGCTCGTGAATATAGTTTACAAAATACACGTAACATAGGAATAATGGCACATATCGATGCAGGTAAAACAACTTGTACTGAACGTGTATTATTTCATACTGGAAAAATTCACAAAATTGGTGAAACTCATGATGGAGCTTCTCAAATGGACTGGATGGCTCAAGAACAAGAACGTGGAATAACTATTACTTCAGCAGCAACTACAGCATTTTGGAAAAATCATAGATTTAATATTATTGATACTCCAGGGCACGTAGATTTTACTGTTGAAGTATCTAGATCACTTCGTGTATTAGATGGTGCAGTAGCACTTTTAGATGCACAAGCTGGTGTAGAACCTCAAACTGAAACAGTTTGGCGTCAAGCTACTGAATTTAAAGTTCCAAGATTAATATTTTGTAACAAAATGGATAAAATGGGAGCTAACTTTGAATTTAGTTTAAGTTCAGTTGATAGTCGTTTAGGTGTTAATGCTAAACCTATCGAATGGCCAATTGGAGCTGAAAATGAATTTGATGGAATAATTGATTTAGTAACAAGAACTGCTTACCATTATGATGGTAACTCAGAAGAAAATGCAACTACAATTGATATCCCAGCTGATTTGTTAGATATAGTAGAAGAAAAACGTAATGAATTAATTGAAGCTGTAGCAGAATTTGATGATGAATTAATGGAAAAATACTTAGCGGATGAAGAAGTTTCGATTGACCTAATTAAAAAAGCAATTAGAAAAGGTACTCTTGCAGTTGAATTCTTTCCAGTACTTTGTGGAACAGCATTAGGAAATAAGGGTGTTAAATTACTTCTAGATGCAGTAGTTGACTACTTACCAACTCCAACTGATATTGAATCAATTAAAGGAACAGATTTAGACGGAAATGAAATTGAAAGACATCCATCAGATTCAGAACCTTTTAGTGCATTAGCATTTAAAGTTATGACTGATCCATTTGTTGGTAAATTAACATTCTTCCGTGTATACTCTGGACACTTATCAAGTGGTTCATATATCTTAAATTCAACTAAAGATACTAAAGAAAGAATTGGACGTATTCTACAAATGCATGCCAATACAAGAACTGAAATATCTGAAGTTTATGCTGGAGATATAGCTGCTGCTGTAGGTTTAAAAAATACTACAACAGGAGATAAATTATGTGATGAAAAAAATGCATGTATCTTAGAATCAATGGAATTTCCAGAACCAGTAATTGAACTTACAGTAGAACCAAAATCAAAAGCAGATCAAGATAAAATGGGAATTGCTCTTCAAAAATTAGCAGAAGAAGATCCTACATTTAGAGCAAGTACAAACCATGAAACTGGTCAAACAATAATTGCTGGTATGGGTGAGTTACACCTTGATATCATAGTTGATCGTATGAAAAGAGAATTTAATGTTGAAGCAAACGTTGGAAAACCTCAAGTTTCATATCGTGAAACAATTACACAAGCTGCAGAATGTGAAGGAAAATATATTAAACAATCAGGAGGTCGTGGACAATATGGACACGTATGGATCAAATTTGAACCAAATCCAGATAAAGGATATGAATTCGTTGATGCAGTTGTAGGTGGAGTTGTTCCTCGTGAATACATTCCAGTTACTGATAAGGGATTACAAGATGCACTAAAAACTGGGGTACTTGCTGGATTCCCAATGGTAGATGTTAAAGCAACATTATTTGATGGATCATATCATGATGTTGACTCATCTGAAATGGCTTACAAAATTGCAGCTAGCTTTGCACTTAAACAAGCTAAAATCAATTGTAAACCAGTTCTTCTTGAACCAATTATGAAAGTACAAATAATAGTTCCAGATGAATATCTAGGAAGTGTTATGGGAGATGTTACTTCAAGACGTGGACGTCCACTTGGTCAAGAATCAAGAGGTAATGCATTAGCAATAGATGCAATGGTACCACTATCTGAAATGTTTGGATATGTAACAAGCTTACGTTCAAATACTCAAGGTAGAGGAAACTACACAATGGTATTTGACCATTATGAAGAAACACCAAGAAATATTACAGAAGAAATCATTAAGAAAAATGGTTCAAACTAAGAGAAAATACTTGCTATTTTTTCTTGGTTAATATAAAATATATATGTAACAAAAAATAAGGAGGAAATTAATATGGCAAAACAAAAATATGATCGTTCAAAACCACATGTTAACATTGGTACAATTGGACACGTAGACCACGGTAAAACTACTTTAACTGCGGCTATTACAAATGTTTTATCTAAAAAAGGATTTGCAGATTTCGTTGATTATGCAAACATTGATAAAGCACCAGAAGAAAGAGAACGTGGAATTACAATTAATACATCACACGTTGAATATCAAACTGAAAATAGACACTACGCTCACGTAGACTGTCCAGGACATGCCGATTATGTTAAAAACATGATTACAGGTGCTGCTCAAATGGATGGAGCAATCTTAGTTATTGCTGCAACAGATGGACCAATGGCACAAACTCGTGAACATATTCTATTATCACGTCAAGTTGGAGTACCTCGTATGGTTGTATTCTTAAATAAATGTGATATGGTTGATGATGAAGAACTTTTAGATTTAGTTGAAATGGAAGTTCGTGAATTATTAACTGAATACGGATTTGATGGAGACAATACTCCAGTAATTCGTGGATCAGCATTAAAAGCTCTTGAAGGAGATACTAATTATGAACAAGCAATCTTAGATTTAATGGATTCTGTTGATACTTGGATCGAAACACCAGCTAGAGATACTGAAAAACCATTCTTAATGCCAATTGAAGATGTATTCACAATCACAGGACGTGGAACTGTTGTTACAGGTCGTGTTGAAAGAGGACATTTAAAACTTAATGAAGAAATAGAAATTATTGGTATTAAAGATACTAGAAAAGCTGTTGTTACAGGAATTGAAATGTTCCGTAAACAATTAGATTATGCTGAATCAGGAGATAATGCTGGAATTTTATTAAGAGGAATTTCTCGTGATGATGTTGAACGTGGTCAAGTTTTAGCTAAAGCTGGATCAGTTACTCCACATAAAAAATTCAAAGCTCAAGTTTATGTACTTAGCAAAGAAGAAGGTGGAAGACATACCCCATTCTTTAGTAACTACCGTCCACAATTCTATTTCCGTACAACTGATATTACAGGTACTATAGAATTAGAAGCTGGTGTTGAAATGGTTATGCCAGGAGACAACGTTCAAATGATAGTTGATTTAATTCATCCAATTGCTATCGAAACTGGAACTAAATTCTCAATTCGTGAAGGTGGAAGAACTGTTGGAGCTGGAAACGTTTCAGAAATAGTTGAATAATTAAATTAAGGAATATTTATTCCTTTTTTTGATATAATTAATTATTAAAATAAAGATAATTAAAGAAAAATAAAAATCATTGTTTATATAAAAAAATCCTATTTTTTTAGGATTTTTTTAATTTGTATATTTTTATACATAAAATATAAAGTATTATTAGTAACTAATTCAAAATCACCAATGTATTCATTTACAATACTATTAAACTTAATCTTAAATTCATTTAGACCTTTAAATTTATTATTTTCAAAATTAGGATTAGTAATACCATTTAAATTAAACTTTTTATATCCAATATTAGAATATCTTTCACATAATTTCCAAACAAGTAAATGTTTAGAATTTAAGTCTTTAAATTTTGGATCATATCCATCTATTAAATTAAATACTTCATCGCCATTTTTAATTATTAAAATAGATGATGTAATAATACCATCAGGATTATTTTTTAAAAGACTTGTAGCTCTAATTAAATCTTTTTTATAAATATCTAATAATTTATCAGCATCCAGCTTTTTATTCATTAATTTATTTATATTTTTTTCAGAATTATTTTTGCTAAGTAAAAAATTAAATTCATTACAAATTTCTTCTTGCTTATGAAACTCTTTATTCGCATGTTTTAAAAATAACTCAGTATCTAACTTCGTATAAAAAAATTCAACTCGATTATTTTTCTTAAATAAATTATAACAATCTTTAAAATAATTCAAATCTTTTGAATATTTTTTCTTTGTTTGTGAATAAAGTATATCTAAATCATCTTCTTTACCTAAATATACTTTAACACCTTTATCTTCCGCACTTCTAATTTTAGTTCTAAACTTTTTATCAATATTTTTAAACAAAATATAATAAGGTAAACTTAAATCAACAAAAGCTTCAAATCTTGGCTTAAAATTTTCAAAAAAATTATTAAACCCACAATGATGATATCCTAAATTTTCAAAATTTTTAAATACTTTATTAAAATAATTATTATGTTTTATAGTATTATACTTAAAATCATATACATCTTTAATAAATAAAGGACTAACATTTATAGCTACAACATTTTTCTTACCTAAATATTTTTTTATTTCTTTTGTAAAAGTTTCAAATAAAACAGAATTATTATAATCAATTAAAAAACCTCTTGGAGCATATGCATATTTAAACTTTGAAACATTTTTTATTAAAATAAGCGAAGCTCCTAAAATATTACCTACATCATCAACTAAACCCAAAAAAATACTATCATAATTTTGATGATTCATCATAATACCGTATTCAACTGTTTGATAAATAGATTTAACATTAAATTTTTCAGTAAAAAAACGAAATTCTTCATTTGTTAATTCTTTAATAACCATAAATCGCCATCTCCATTACGATATTATATCACACATAAAATGTAAAATATATAAAATATATTAACAAATAAAATTTAATTTGATATAATAAATAATGAAGGTGATAATAATGTATACTGAAAGTAAAATATTTATTTTAGGAATGGCTAAAAGTGGATATGAAGCAGCAAAGCTTTTATCTAATTATAATAATAAAATATTAATTACTGACAAAATGAAGCAATCTGAGAATGAAATAGAAGAGTTAAAATCACTTGGTATTGAATATAAAATGACTGATTGTCCTGAAGAATTGTTGGACGAAACATTTAATGTATTAATAAAAAATCCAGGAGTTCCTAATACAAATAAAGCTGTTATAAAAGCAAAGAAACTTAATATTCCAATAATTAATGAAGTAGAAATGGCATTTCAATTTTTACCAAAAAATGTATCAATTATAGGAGTAACAGGGTCAAATGGTAAAACAACTACTGTAACATTAATTTATGAAATATTAAAAAAAGATAAAAAACATACATTGTTAGGAGGTAATATTGGACTTCCCGTTTCAGCTTTAGTAAATAAAACAAAAGAAAATTACATATTAGTTCTTGAAATATCAAATTATCAACTACTTGATATGTATAAATTTAAAACTAATATTAGTGTTTTAACTAATATTAGTCCAACTCATTTAGATTTACATGGAACTTATGACAACTATAAAATAGCTAAAAAAAGAATATTTATGAATCATAAAAAAGGTGATTTAGCTGTATTAAATTATGATAATAAAGATGTATTAGAAATTACTAATGATATTCCATCTGAAAAATTGTACTTTTCAAGTTTAGAAAAAAAAGATGCATATATAGAAAATGAAACTATATTTTATAAAGATGAAGAAATCATAAAATTAAAAGATATAAAAATAAAAGGGATTCATAATTATGAAAATATAATGACAGCAATAATTGTCACTAAACAATATAATGTATCAAATGAATCTATTAAGGAAGTTTTAAAAGATTTTAATGGTGTAGAACATAGAATTGAATTTGTAAGAAATATAAATGGAGTAGCTTTTTATAATGATTCAAAATCAACCAATCCTAAATCTACTATTACCGCTTTAAAAGCTTTTAGTGAACCAACTATTTTAATAATGGGTGGATATAATCGTAATGAAGACTTTAGTGTATTAAAAGATGATTTAAAAAATGTAAAATTTATTGTTGGTTATGGAGCATCAAAAGATAATATTGCCGAGTTTGCTATAAATAATAACATTAATTATCAAACAGTAGAAAAAATAAAAGATGTCGTAGAACTAGCTTATAATCAATCAACAACAGGGGATGTTGTACTATTATCACCAGGTTGTGCTTCATGGGATCAATATAATCATTTTGAAGAACGAGGAATAGAATTTAAAGAATTAGTTAATAATTTAAAATAGGAGGAATTAAATGGAAAAAATAAAAGATATAATTGGTAGAGAAATATTGGATTCAAGGGGAAATCCTACAATTGAAGTAGATGTATTTTTAGAAAATGGAATAATAGGTAGAGCTGCTGTACCTTCTGGTGCATCAACTGGAGTTAGAGAAGCTTTAGAACTAAGAGATGGTGGCACTCGTTTTATGGGGAAAGGTGTACAAAAAGCAGTAGACAATATAAATAAAATTAAACCCTATTTAATTGGAAAAGAAGTAGAAAATCAAGAAGAAATTGACAATATTATGTTACAATTGGATGGAACAAAAACTAAATCTAAATTAGGCGCAAATACAATTTTAGGTATATCTATGGCTACTTTAAAAGCAGCAGCACTAACTAATAATACACCACTTTATATTTATGTTAATAAAAAATATCAAGTAGCAAAAATGTCACAACCAAGACCAATGATGAATATTATTAATGGTGGAGCACATGCAGATAACAGTTTAGACTTTCAAGAATATATGATAATTCCAAATTCAGATGACATAAAAACTAGAATTCAAATTGGAACAGAAGTATTTCATAATTTAAAAAATGTTTTAAAAGAAAAAGGATACGCTACAAGTGTAGGTGATGAAGGTGGATTCGCACCTAACTTAAAAAACAATTCTGAAGGTTTTGAATTAATTTGTGAAGCTATTAAAAAAGCTGGATATATACCTGGAACAGATGTAAATTTAGGAATAGATGTAGCTGCATCAGAATTTTATGTAGATGGTAAATATAATTTAATAGGTGAGAATAAAGTATTAACAACAGAACAATTAGTTGAATATTATGAAGAATTAATAAAAAAATATCCAATTATTACAATAGAAGATCCAGTTGATGAAAATGATTGGGAAGGATTTAAATTAGTTACAGAAAGATTAGGAAATAAAATTCAAATTGTTGGAGATGATTTATTTGTAACAAATAAAGAATTTTTACAAAAAGGAATTGATTTAGGTTGTGGTAATGCAATTTTATTAAAAGTAAATCAAATAGGTACAATAACAGAAACAATCGAAACAATTAATCTAGCAAAATTAAACAATTATAACACAATTATTTCTCACCGTAGTGGTGAAACAGAAGATACAACTATATCTGACTTAGCAGTAGGCCTTGATTTAGGACAAATTAAAACAGGATCTTTATCAAGAACTGACAGAGTTTGCAAATACAATCAATTAATCCGTATTGATGAAGATTTAAAAAGAGCATAAATTATGCTTTTTTTTATTCACTAGTCTTAAATAATTTACTAAAATTTATTTGCTTAATATAATATAGTGAATATTAAGTGAGGTGAAATTATGAATTGTTCAGAATCAAAAAATAAAGAACAAGCAGTAAAACAAGAAACATCTGCAGACCAAGTACAAATTCAAGGAGTTAAAATAAAAGATTCCCATACTATTACAATTGATCAAGTTGAGACACAAGCTTTATTCTTAGTGCAAATTGCACTTCAAGCAGCAATTGAAGCTTTAATTGTAGCATTAGACTTTACTGAAGATGATCAAGATTTAGAAAAGTTACAAAGTATAGTACAAACACTTGAATATAAACAAATTGAAAAAGAAAAAATAGAAATTATAAATTCAGACGATATTACAATTACACAAACAGAAGTTCAAGTTGCATTAGTAGTTCAAGCAGCAATTGATTTGTTAGCTAAAATAACAGCTAAATTAGTTGAAGCAGATATTTAATTATAATAAAAGATATATCTAAAAATATATCTTTTTATTTGAAGTACATTTGTTCATATGATATAATAAATACTAGGAAGTGATATTATGTATGCAGATGTATTAGTTGAAATAAAAGCAAAAAATATTGATCAAACATTTACTTATAAAATACCTGATAATATTAAAAATAAAATCCAAAAAGGGGTGAGAGTAATTGTACCTTTTGGAAATCAATCTTTAGAAGGATTTGTATTAAATATTAAAAATACACTTGAATCTAATTACAACTTAAAAGAAATAATTAGTCTAATTGATGAACAACCTGTATTAAATGAAGAATTATTAGAACTTGGAAAATACATTTCAAAAAAAACACTATGTAATTTAATCAGTGCATATCAAACAATGTTACCTAGTGCCCTTAAGGCCAAAATAAAGGATAAAACAAATAAAAAATTAGTTAGTTATATTGAATTAAATAACAGTGATATAAAAGTAACAAATCAAAAACAACAAGAAATAATTAATTTAATAATTAAAGATAAAACAGTATTAAAAAGTATTTGTCAGCAAATTTCTTCATCATCACTTCAAACATTATTAAAAAATAATATAGTAAAAGAAATAAAAAAAGAACAATATCGTTTAATTGAAAATACCCCAAAACTAGATACAAAAATTAACTTTACAGAAGAACAAATTCAAACAATAAATACAATATCCAACACAGTAGGTTTTGTTCCATTTCTAATTCACGGGGTAACAGGCTCAGGAAAAACAGCAATATACATAGAACTAATTGATAAGGTTTTAAAACAAAATAAAGAAGCAATATTACTTGTACCAGAAATTAGCTTAACACCACAAGTTGTGAATAAATTTAAAGAAAAATTTGGTACAAATGTAGCAATACTTCATAGTGGTTTAAGTAATGGTGAAAAATATGATGAATGGAGAAAAATAGAACGACAAGAAGTAAAAATTGTAATAGGAGCAAGAAGTGCTATATTCGCACCCTTCAAAAACTTAGGAATAATTATAATAGATGAAGAACATTCTACTACTTATAAACAAGAAAATACCCCTAAATATCATGCAATAGATATAGCAATATTTCGATCAAAAAAAAATCAAGCTAAATTAATATTAGGAAGTGCTACACCATCGATTGAATCATATACTAGAGCTAAAACTGGAATTTATAAACTTTGTACAATAAAAAATAGGATAAATCAAACATTTCCTTATGTAACATTAATTGATATGAAAAATGAAATAAAAAAAGGAAATAGAATTATTTCAAATTTATTAGAAAAAAAAATAAATGAAAAATTAGAAAAAAATGAACAAATAATAATATTACTAAATAGAAGAGGATTTACTACTGTTACAACTTGTAAAACATGTGGATTTACACACAAATGTCCAAACTGTGATATACCATTTACTTATCATAAGGGATTTAATAAGATGGTTTGTCACTACTGTGGACATCAAGTGAATGTAATAACTTCATGTCCAAATTGCAAAAGTAAAGAAATAAATAGTTTAGGAATGGGAACTGAAAAACTAGAACTCGTATTAAAAGAACAATTTCAAAATGCTAAAATAATAAGAATGGATAATGATACAACTACAAAAAAGGGTAGTCATAAAAAAATAATAGATGCATTTAATAAAAAAGAATATAATATCTTATTAGGAACTCAAATGATTGCTAAAGGACTAGATTTTCCAGATGTAACTCTAGTTGGTGTAATAAGTGGAGATTCATCACTTAATATTCCAGACTTTAGAAGTGCTGAGAGAACCTTCCAATTATTAACTCAAGTCGCAGGAAGAGCAGGAAGAGCAAAATTAAAAGGAGAAGTAATAATTCAAGGATTTAATATTGATAATTATAGTATTGAATGTGCTAGTAGGCATGACTACGAAAGATTCTATAATCAAGAATTAGAAATTAGAAAAAAATTAAAATATAGTCCATATTATAATTTATGTTTAATAAAAATAAAATCAAAAGACATTAAAGAAATTAACCAAGAAAGTAATAAAATAATAATTAATTTAAAAAATAAAATAAATAATAAAGCTATTATACTTGGTCCTGCTTTGGCTTCAATTCCAAAAATAAATCAAATATATACTAGTCAAATAATAATAAAATATAAAAAAATAGAGGATATAATAAATGAACTACAATTTATTATAGAAATGTATCGTAAACATAAAGTAAATGTAGAAATAGATTTAAATCCTATTCAAATATAAAAAGAAAGGAAGCTTATGAAACACAAAATTTATACAATGAGTTTTAAAAGTATATATCATTTATATATAAAGAAAGTAGAGAAAAAAGATAAAACTAAAGAAGAAGTAGATGAAATAATTTATTGGTTAACTGGGTATTCAAAAAATGATTTAAATAATATATTAAAAAGTGAAATAGATATTGAAACATTTATAAATAAAGCACCAATGTTAAATCCAAATAGATTCTTAATTAACGGAGTAATTTGTGGTGTTAGAATAGAAGATATAGAAGATGAATTAATGAAAGAAATAAGATATTTAGATAAATTAATAGATGAACTTTCAAAAGGTAAATCAATGCATAAAATTTTAAGAAAAAATGAATAGACAAATAAATCAACTAAATAGTAAATGCAAAAATTTTATTAGATTTAAAACTATTTTAAAACATAAAAATAGAGATTTGTTAACATCTTAAACAAATTATGTTATACTAATCTTATTAGAGGTGATGCTTAATGCTTGAAGTATTAAAAATAACAGACGAAGAATATATTCAATATTTTAAGGGAATTAATAATGTAGAAAAAATTACAAAAGAAGATATTTCTAGATTTTTAAAATTACCAATACTTAAAATAGTATTATTAATAAAACTATCAAATGTAAATAAAAATTATAATTTATTTAAAATTCATGAACTGATTAACCTAGAAAACTTTAACTATTTATTTCTACCATTACAAGATCAAGTGAAAATAGAATTATTAAAAGATGACTATTATCTTAATCTATTTTTAAAAACAAAGAAAAATAAATATAATCAAACACTATTTGAGTTGTCTAATCTAGAAATTAAGCAATATATCATTTTACAAAAAAAAAGAATTGATAGTAAAGAATTTGAAGAATTAGTTGGTAAACTTAATTCAAATCAAACTGAAGAAATGTTTGGTAAAATAGATCAAACTGAAATATTTAAAACAAAAAATGAAATAAAAAAATATATACAAGAAACCTTTAAAATAGATGAAAGTATGGTTTCTAGTTTTCTAGTAAAAGTTGAACAAAAAAAGAGAAATCCTATCAAACTACTAAATATAAAATCAGATATAGTTTTTTATATGTATAATAAATTTAATGTTGTTTTGGACATTAAAGAAGTAAATGAAAAATTGATTTTTGAAAATAATATAGCCATAAATAAGGAATACATTTCTAAAATAAATGAAAAACATTTAAACATGTTAATCGAATCACTCCTAAAAAAAGATTCCAAAGAAAATAAAACTATAATATTCTTAACTGCACTTTATACATACTCAATTTTTGGATACTCAAATGCACTAAGTTTAATTAATGATAAGTTTACCCAATTAAATGATATTACAATAAAAAGAGCATCAGATAGTGAATTTATTGATAATAGAAGACAATATCGTCTAGAAAATCAAAATCAATTCTATAGTATAAATATGATTACAAAAGCCAGAAAACATATTGAAATTAATAATTATAAATATTTCTATAAACTAGGAGATATAAAAGATTTAGAAATTGAAGAAAAACTTAACAATTTAAAGTTTAAATTAGATTCTTCAAAAAATTCAAATGAGGTACTTGAAGAAATTTCAATATTATTAAAAAATATTATAAAAAAGCGTTAAAAAAAATTACAACAGAATTATCTAGATGAATACAAAAATTTATTAAAAAATCAAAATAGATTGAATAGAAGTAATTTGACTTGTAAAGAAATATATGAAAAATTTCAAAATCTAGATTTAAAAATAATAAATCTAGATAAATCTGGATCACCTACTATAGATACTTTATTAGAAAAATTTTTATTAGGTAATTTAAAAAATAATAATGACTGCTTAATGAGACTAATTTTTAATGATTTAGCACTTGGAATTAATAATTCAATAGATAATATCATCAATAATTTCGAAATGTTAAAAACCATAATTGATTCATCAAACGGTAAATTGACCTTAAATAGTATTTTAGATGTGATTGATATTTCCAAAACATTTCTCTATGAATTACAACCTGATGAACAAGATATCACACTAAATTCACTTGTAAAAATAATAAATTCAAAAAAATATTGTGAGGGAAACGAGGAAGAAATTTTATTTAGAGCAAAGCAACTTCATAAAGAACATAGAAAAAAATCAAAATCATCAATTCCAATAGTTTCAGGAACATTTAATAAAATAGATTATAAAGTAATGAATTTTGATGATCCAAATTTAATTGTTAGTGGTATTGATGCTGGAAATTGTTTTAGAATAGGCGGTATTGGAGAAGACTTTTTAAGATATTGCTTAACAAGTGAGCATGCAGTTATAATAAACCTTAAAGATAATCTAAATAATCAATATATATGTCCAGTTATTAGAAATGGAAATTCTATTTATGGAAATGGAATTGATCCAGAACCAAAAACTATTGAAGAAAAAGAAAATATAGTTAAAGCATTAACAGAATGCTTTAAAAAAATAATAAAATGTAGTATACCAGAGGAGAAAATCGAATTTGCTTGTTTAACAGATTTACATTATAAAGATTATTTTTATTCTAATTCATATCCGTTAATTAAAATTGATCAACACTTAGCAATTAACGGACAATTTTATTCAGATTATTATAAAGAAACAATAAATAATTATGTACTAACTTCTTATGAGTCAACTCCAAAACCAAAATATTATATTCCTAAAGTTCAATTTTTTCAAAAGAGAAATGCTAATTATGAATATCGTACTTTTGAAGAAGGAGATAAAGAGCGTATTCAGTTATTTATAAATTATATAAACTATTCAAGTATTGATTGTAAGAAAATTTCAGATTTTCAAAAATCAGAAAATAAAAGAAACTATCAATCAATTTGTGCAGCTGATTATAAATATATAATAGGAAATAAGGATTGGTTTATTGCAATTGATAATTGTATGAACTTATTAACATGTCTATTACCATATGACTCTAGAGCTCGTGATGAATATTTAAAAGCATTAAATGAAATAAAAAAATTTAGTTTTGAAAAAGGTGAAAATAATATTTATGAAGAATCAACTACAAGGAAAAATAATTAAAATATTTAATACAAATAGTGGACTAATTATGGGTGAAGATGGTAATCAATATAATTTTTTTATTGATGATCTACTAAATAAAATTGAATTAAAAATAAACTTATTAGTACTATTTAAACCTCAATTATATGTAATTAAAAATACAAATATATATAAAGCAATTTTAATTAGTACTATTAAAGATTAAATTAAAATTTAACATATATAAAATCTACATAAAAAGTGTAGATTTTAATTTTGAAATATAGTAGTAAAATAAACAGATTTATGATAAACTAATACTAGGTGATAAAAATGAACAAAGAATATTTTGAAGAAAATTTTGAAAAAACAGAAATAAATATATCAAGCCTAAATATAAAAAAAGATGCTGAAATAGTATTTATGGGAACACCCAATTTTGCTGTACCAATATTAAAAGCATTAATAGAAAATTATAAAGTTAGAGCAGTAGTTACTCAACCTGATAAAAAAGTTGGAAGAGATGGAATATTAAAGGAATCTCCGATAAAACAACTTGCAAATCAACATACAATTTTAGTACTTCAACCGGAAAAACTAAAAGATGATTGGCAACTAGTAACAGATTTAAAACCAAACTTAATTGTAACTTGTGCTTATGGACAAATAGTACCAAGAGAACTACTAGTTTATCCAGAATATGGTTGTATTAATGTACATGCATCATTACTACCAAAACTAAGAGGTGGAGCACCAATCCATAGAGCAATAATTGAAGGATATTCAAAAACTGGAGTAACTATAATGTACATGAATCCTAAATTAGATGAAGGCGATATCATAACTCAAAAAGAAGTAGAAATAACTGAACTTGAAACAGCATCTTCATTACATGATAAATTAAGTATTGCTGGAACAAAATTATTATTAGATACACTCCCATCAATTCTAAATAAAACATCTTCAAGAACACCACAAAATCAAGATGAATCAACATATGCCTTTAATATTAGAAGAGAAGATGAACAAATAAAATTCTCAAAAACAAAAAAACAAATATACAACCAAATAAGAGGATTAAATTCATGGCCTGGTGCATATTGTAAAATTGAAGGTAAAATATTAAAAGTATGGGAAAGTAGAAAAACTGATGAAACTTATCCAAATAAATTTGATGGACAAATAACTAAATTATATGATGATGGAATAGGAGTAAAAGTAGGAAATGGTGAAATAGTTTTAACATTAATTCAACTAGAAGGAAAAACTAAAATGAAAGCATCAGACTTACTAAATGGACTCCAAAATAAAGAATCTTTAATTGGTAAAATATTAACCTAATGAAAAATAAATTAGAAACATTTAAAGAATTATGGAATAATCCTAGAATACACGCTTTAATGGTTTTAGGATTATATGCAGTCTTCTTTGTTATTATATTTATTTATATAACAATCTCAAAAAATACTACTAACCAAAATGTAGAAATTAAAGATTCACTAGAAACACTAAATAATATGAATAGTTATGAATACCACTATAAATACGAAATAAATAATGAAATTACAAATATCAATGGAATTAAATATAATGATATTAATGAATTTAGTATTGAAAATAATAAATTCACAATAGTAAATAATAAAATTGAAGGTGAAGTTTCAATAGATGATAAACTTTATATCTTAGAAATATTACCCAATTATATTTATTCATACATAAAACTAAATAATAATTTAAATGAAACTACTTATAGTGATAATACAATAAAAAAAGAATATATAATTTTAATAAAAGAAATTAAACAATACTTTGGTACTGAAAGTGATGAAAATATTACTGTTACTACTTATGAAGAAGATAATCAAATATATAAAATAGAATTAGATTTAACTAATATAGTAGAAGAAGAATATTTAATAACTATAAACTATGAAAATATTAATAATATAATAAACTATAATAGTACTAGTTAAACTAAAATAAAAATATTGCCAATAAACAAAAAATATGATAAATTATAAAAGAAGTCAGGAGGACTAATATGGAATTAGCGTTAATCATAATATCAATATTAATAATAGCTATTGTTTTACTACAAGCAGGTAAAGCAGAAAGTGCATCAGAAGCTCTAACAGGTGGAAACAGTAGTTTATTTAAAAACCGTAAAGAAAGAGGAGGAGAATTATTCATAACTAGACTAACTCTTCTTTTGGGAATAGCTTTCTTTGTAATTTGTATTTTATTAAATAAATAATATAGAATTAAGCATAAATTAATGCTTTTTTATTTTACAAAACAAATGTTCATAAAAATGTTTATTAAAAACTAAAAATATGGTACAATGTATTTGGTGATTAAAATGTATGGATATATAAATGGAATTGTAAAAGAAATAGAAAGTAATTATATAATACTAGATAATAACAAAATTGGATATTTAATATATACAGCTAATCCATATTCATTCCAACAAGATGAAGAATGTAAAATTTATTTGTATCAACATGTAAGAGAAGATGAAATATCTTTATATGGATTTAAAAATAAAGAAGAAAAAGATATGTTTCTTAAACTAACATCTGTAAAAGGTCTAGGGTGTAAAATGGCATTACCAATGCTCGCAACTGGATCTATTTCTGGAATTATGGATGCAATAGAAAGAGAAAATATTTTATACCTAAAAAAATTTCCAAAAATAGGAGATAAAGTAGCAAGACAAATAATACTAGATTTAAAAGGAAAACTAACAGTAAGTTCAATCTCTAAAAAAAATATTGTCAATGAAGAATTAATAGAAACTTTAAAATCATTAGGATATAAAATAGCTGATATAAATAAAATACTACCAAGTATAAATAATAATGAAAAATTAGAAAATCAAGTTAAAGAAGCACTAAAATTATTATTAAAATAAAGAAAATAGGTGAAATAAAATGGATGAAAGAGTTATTACTAATCATGAATTAGTTGAAGACACATTTGAAGAAAATATTAGACCTGATAGTTTAGATGAATACATTGGCCAAAAAGAAATAAAAGAAAATATCGACGTATATATAAAAGCAGCAAAAATGCGTGATGAATCATTAGATCATGTTTTACTTTATGGACCTCCTGGTTTAGGTAAAACTACATTAGCATGTATAATTGCTAATGAATTAGGAAGTAACATAAAAACAGCTAGTGGACCATCAATTGAAAAGAGTGGTGATTTAGCAGCAATTTTATCAAGTCTTGAACCAAATGATGTATTATTTATAGATGAAATTCACAGAATGCCTAGATATATTGAAGAAATTTTATATCCAGCTATGGAAGATTATGTATTAGATATAATTGTAGGAAGTGACTCATCAAGTAAAAATATTAGAATAGATTTACCACCATTTACTTTAGTTGGAGCAACAACAAGAGCAGGAGATTTAACTAGTCCTCTAAGAGATAGATTTGGAATAATGTGTAAATTAAAATACTATGAAATTGATGAATTAACTCAAATAATTAAAAGAACTAGTCGTGTTCTAGCAACTCCAATTGATGAAGAAGCCTCAATCTTACTAGCTAAAAGAAGTAGAGGAACTCCAAGAATAGCAAATAGACTGTTTAAAAGAGTTAGAGATTTCGCATTGGTTTTAGGTGATGGAATAATAGATTCAAATATAATAGAACTTGCGCTTGCTAAACTAAAAATAGACCAAAAAGGTTTAGATGAAACAGATTATAATCTGCTTAAATCAATTGTCGAAAAATTTAATGGTGGTCCTGTTGGAATAGAAGCAATCTCCTCATCAATAGGTGAAGAACAAACAACAATAGAAGATGTATATGAACCATACTTACTTCAAATGGGACTATTAAAAAGAACAACTAGAGGTAGAATTGTTACTAAACTTGGATACGAACATTTAGGAATTAATTGTCCTAATATCGACGAATAGAAAAGATGTGAAAAAATGAAAACAGATGACTTTGATTTTGAATTACCAGAATCTTTAATTGCACAAACTCCAATTTTAAAAAGAGATAACTCAAAAATGTTAGTACTTGATAAAATTACTGGACAAATAGAACACAAACATTTTAATAATATTTTAGACTATCTAGAAAAATCAGATGTCTTAGTTTTAAATGATACAAAAGTACTTCCTGCTAGACTTTATGGTATTAAAGAACAGACAAATGCATGTATTGAATTATTACTTTTAAAAGAAGTTGAAAAAGATACTTGGGAATGTTTAACAAAACCTGCGAAAAGAGTAAAGCTTGGAACTATTATAACATTTGGAAATAAGTTAAAAGCTAAATGTGTAGGAATAAAAGATGAAGGAATTAGAATTTTTGAATTGATTTATGTAGGTATTCTTTATGAAATTTTAGAAGAATTAGGTGAAATGCCACTTCCACCATATATTCATGAAAAACTAGAACAAAAAGAAAGATATCAAACTGTGTATGCTAAAAATATAGGAAGTGCAGCAGCACCAACAGCCGGGCTTCATTTTACAGATGAACTTTTAGAAAAATTAAAACAGAAAAATGTGCAAATTTTATATGTAACTCTTCATGTAGGACTAGGTACATTTAGACCAGTAAATGTAGATGATGTAACAAAGCATACAATGCACAGTGAATATTATTCAATGGATAAAATAACTGCACAAAATTTAAATACTGCTAAAGAAAAAGGAAATAGAATAATTGCTGTTGGAACAACATCAACTAGAACTCTAGAAACTATTTTAAATAAACATGATAAATTTGAAGAATGTAGTGGATGGACAGATATTTTCATATATCCAGGATATGAATTTAAGGCAATTGATGCTTTAATAACTAACTTTCACTTGCCAAAATCTACATTGATGATGTTAGTAAGTGCTTTAGCAACAAAAAATAATATAATGAATGCATATAAAGTTGCCATAAAAAAAGAATATAGATTTTTCTCATTTGGTGATTCGATGTTTATAAAGTGAGATAAAAATGAATAAAATAATAGTTATAACAGGCCCTACAGCAGTAGGTAAAACAAAGTTAAGTATTGAAATAGCAAAGCAACTTAATGGTGAAATAATTAATGCGGATAGTACTCAAATATTTAAAAATATGGACATTGCAACAGCTAAAATAAAACCAGAAGAAAAAGAAAATATTAAACATCATCTAATCGATATTAAAGATTATTCGCAAGACTACAATGTATATGATTATCAAATAGATTGTAGAAATATAATTGATAAATTATTTAATAAATCTAAAACTCCAATTATAGTAGGAGGTACTGGACTATATATTAAAGCAGCTTTATATGATTACAAATTTACTGAATATAATAGCAATCTAAATTTAGAACAATATACAAATGAAGAATTAAATAATGAAATACTAAAACATAATATTACATCAGAAGTTCACATAAATAATAGAAAAAGACTTATAAATGCATTAAAAAATTCATATACTAATAATGATGATTATAAAGGAAAAGACAAACTTTTATATGATGTTGTATTTATATGTTTAACTACAAATAGAGAAACATTATATGAAAGAATTAATAAAAGAGTTGATGTTATGTTTGAGGCAGGTTTAATAGAAGAAGCTAAAACCATCTATAAAACAAATATAAGAACAAAAGCAGTAATGACACCAATAGGTTATAAAGAACTCTTTGAATATTTTGAAAATAATATATCGTTAGAAGATGTAAAAGAACTTATAAAAAAAAGAAGTAGAAATTATGCAAAAAGACAATATACATGGTTTAGAAATCAAATGAATTTAAAATTTATAGAGGTAAACTTTGATAATTTTAATAATACAATAGCTGAAACAATGAATTATATACAAAATTCATAATACATATAGTAAAGGAATTAAAACTTTGATATAATAAACAAAAGAGGTGTTTTATGTTTCAAAAAAAAGAAAAAGATAAAGACTCAATTGACATGATTAAACTAAACGAAGTACTTGGACTATCAAATAAAATATTAAAAATAGCCTATATATTAATTGTAATAATAGCTGCTTATGCAATAATTAGAATAGTTAAGGAATTAAAAATATTTGAATTTATTTTACCTGTTTTAAAAATAATATCACCATTATTTATAGGTATATTTATAGCTTGGTTATTTGATCCATTTGTCAAAACTTTAAAAAGAAAAGGTATTAAAAGAGGATTTGGAACTGCTATAACATATATAATATTTATAGGAATTTTATTATTAATTGTAGGTTCAATAATTCCAGTTTTATCTGATCAAATTAATGAATTAGTAAAAATATTACCTTCAATTTTAGAAGATTTAACAAAATGGACTAACGATATGTTTAATAATCTAAGTGCCATTGATGGGTTTAATTCTGATAGTGTGAAAATTGAATTATTTAGTAAAATTAAAGAAATAGGAACAAATCTAACATCGTCCTTACCAGATACCATTGTAACTGTTGGAAAATCATTTTTTTCAGGAATTGGTACCTTTGTAATTGGATTAATTATAGGATTTTATTTATTAATAAGTTTTGATAATGCAAATGATTTACTAATCACATTTTTACCAAAAAAAATACAAGCAAGTGCTAGAGAACTTGTTAATGAATTGAATGTATCATTACGTAAATTTATTAAAGGTGCATTAATAGACTCAAGTTTAATATTTGTAATAACCTCAATTGGATTTGCAATATGTGGATTAAGAGCACCATTGCTATTTGGTCTATTTTGCGGAATTACAAATGTAATACCATATGCTGGTCCATATATTGGTGGAATACCAGCTGTAATCGTTGGATTTTCACAAGGACCAATAATTGGAATAATAACATTAATTATAATAGTAGTAGTTCAATTTTTAGAAGGAAACTTCCTACAACCATTTATAATGAGTAAAACAACTAAACTTCATCCTGTAACAATAATTCTTGGATTATTGATATTTGGGTACTTCTTTGGAATACTTGGGATGGCACTTGCTACACCAATCATTTCTTCGTTAAAAGTTATATTTATATACTTTGATGAAAAATATAAATTAATAGAATATAGAGATTAAAAAAATATTCTAATTAAATTAAAAATCATCATCGTTGTAACTTATGACAGTACCGCGAATTAAAATATCATAGATACTATCCGCGGTTTTTTTATAGAAATTTTGAAGGAGGAATAAAAATGGAATTTAATAAAATAAACTCAAAAATATTTATAATATCTGGAAAAAGTGGGACAGGAAAAACAAAAACAGCAACAATTATTAAAAAAATATTAGAAAAAGAAAATAAAAAAGTAATATGTTTATCATACGCTGATTCATTAAATGAATATGCTAAAAATATATTAAATTGGAATGGTAAAGAAGAAACTAAACCAAAGCAATTTCTTCAAGAAATAGGAACTAATTTAATTAGAGAAAAAATAGATTCAAAACTTTTGATTAGAAGAATGATTGAAAATATTAAAGTGTACTCATACTTTTATGATATTATAATAATAAATGATGCTATATATTTAGAAGAAATAGTAAATATAAAAAATGTATTTTATAATACTAAAGTAATAAGAATAGAAAAAATAAATAATGAATTAAACGTAACACAAAAAAATCATATAACAGAAACTGCTTTAGATACATTTAATGGATATGATTATATAATTGACAATAATAATACAATAGAAAAACTAACTCAAAAAATAGTAGAAGTTGTCAAGGATGAAAACTTTGAATAAAATAATCGCAATAGATGGACCAGCAGGTAGTGGAAAAGGAACAATTGCAAATATAGTAGCCAAAAGATGCAATCTGTTTAATATTGATACCGGAGCAACTTATAGATGTATTGCTCTAGCTGTATTAAGTAATAAATAGATTTAAATAATACCAAAAAAATTTATGAATTAGCTAAAAAATTAGATACAAACTTAACAAAAGATGGACAAGTATATTTAGATGGAATTGATGTTACAAATCAAATTAGAAATAAAGAAGTAACTAAAATTGTATCATAAATATCTAGTTATCCATCTGTTAGAGAGATTTTAGTTGAATTTCAAAGAAAAATAGCTGAAAATAAAAATGTAATGTTAGAAGGTAGAGACATAACTACTGTGGTATTTCCAAATGCTGATTATTAATTTTTTTTAGATGCAAATGTAGAAGTAAGAGCAAGAAGAAGATCTGTTGAATGTTTAGAAAAAAATATAGACATGACATATGAAGAAATATACGAAAATATCAAATTTAAAGACTATATTGAAATTAATAAATCAATTGGTGCTTTAAAAAGAACTAATGATCAAATATAAATAGATACGACAAAATTAACAATTGAAGAAGTTGTAGAAAAAATTTTAGAAAAATTAAAGAGGTAAGACAATGAACATAAAAGATTTATATATTAATTACTTTATAAGTAAAGGACACAAATTAATACCATCCGCACCTGTAGTACCAGAAAATGATCCTTCAGTATTATTTAATACAGCAGGAATGCAACCTTTAATTCCATATTTAATGGGTGAAAATCATCCATATGGAACAAGACTTTGTGACTATCAAAAATGTATTAGAACTAATGATTTAGAAGAAGTAGGAGACAAAACTCATCATACATTTTTTGAAATGTTAGGTAACTGGAGTCTAGGAGACTATTTTAAAAAAGAATCAATCGAATTTAGTTTTGAATTTTTAACTAAGATATTAAATATTCCATTAAATCGCTTAGCAGTTACAGTATTTATTGGAGATAATCAAATCCCAAAAGATGAAGTATCTGCTGATATATGGAGAAATCTTGGAATAAATGATGAAAGAATTGCTTACTTAGGTAAAGAAGACAACTTTTGGATAGCTGGTGAAACAGGACCATGTGGTGGAGATACAGAAATATTTTATTTTAGAAGTAATGATGAAATTCCAACTAATTTTGATCCAAATGATGATAGATGGGTTGAAATTTGGAATAATGTTTTTATGGAATTTTATAAAGATGAAAATGGAATAGTGACTGAATTACCAAAGAAAAATGTAGATACGGGAATGGGACTTGAAAGGATAACTGCTGTATTAGAAGGTGTCGATGATAACTATAAAACAAGCATTTGGAATCCAATTATCCAAAAAATAGAAAAAATATCAAATAAACCATATCAAGGTAATGAAAAATCAATGAGAATAATAGCTGATCACATTAGAACAGCAGTATTTATTAGTGCTGATCCAGCCGGTATTAAACCATCAAATACTGATCAAGGTTATATTTTAAGAAGATTAATTAGAAGAGCAATTAGACATGCAAAAAAACTAGATATTGCTATTGATAGTAATTGGGAAATAGAAATTGCCTTAGAAATAATTAATAAAAATTCTAAATATTATAGTGAAATAAATGATAATAAAGAAATAGTATTAAAAGTATTATCTGATGAATTAACTAAATTTAATAAAACTTTAGAAAAAGGCTTAAAAGAATTTGAAAAAATAGTAGCTAACTTAAATGATTTAAAATTAAATAAAGACTTAGCATTTAAACTTTATGACACATATGGTTTTCCAATTGAATTAACAGTTGAATTAGCAAATGAATTAAAAATTAATGTAGATGTTGAAGGTTTTAAAGAAAAATTTAAAACTCATCAAGAACTATCAAGAGCAGGAGCAAAAGAAAAATTCAAAGGTGGTTTAGCATCAACTGGTGATATGGAAATAAAATTTCATACTGTAACACATTTATTAAATGCAGCCTTAAAACAAACTGTTAATAAAGATGTTCATCAAAAAGGTTCTAATATTACAAGTGATAGAATGCGTTTTGACTTTTCATGTGATCATAAATTAACAGAAGAAGAAATTCAAAATACTGAAATTCTAGTTAATCAGTGGATTAAACAAAACCTTGAAGTAATTGTTACTGAAATGACTAAAGACCAAGCTATTCAAACAGGTGCTGAATGTATGTTTATAGATAGATATCCAGAAATCGTAAAAGTATATGAAATAGGAAATGTATCAAAAGAACTTTGTGGTGGACCACATGTTAAAAATACTAGCGAACTTGGAATATTTAAAATTACAAAAGAAGAAGCAAGTAGTGCAGGTGTAAGAAGAATAAAAGCAACTTTAAATTAATAAAAATATATAAAGATAAGAAGAGTCCATTATATCAGGACTTTTTTTTATTAAAAAGAATTTCTTTAATCATATAGAAATTTATTGTACTTAAATTTAATTTATGTGTTATAATACATCTTAAAAAACAAGTGATTTTAAAATAATAGCTATTATAAAAAGAAAGAAGGTCTGGTTGTGCCTGATATAAATGAAATATTACAAAAATTTAGTGAAGATATAGTAAAAAACATAAATATAAAAAATGTTGAACAGATTATTGTATTTCTACAAACAAATAATTGTGATTATTGTGAAGAATTATTAGAAGATTATTTAGATTTATTCATAATTGAAATAGATGAATTTAAATTAAAATTTAAAACACTTAATAGTAAATATAATAATTCATTTTTAGAATATGCAAAAAATGATATGAATTTATTTGAAAAATTTTATAATTAATATAATTATTTATAGTAATTAAAATCTAACAATATGAAATAAAAAGGAAGTAAATGAATGAATAATCAATTAAAAATAAAAATAGACAATATAATAGGAAATAATGAAAATTTAAAAAGTAGCCTTATGTATAAAAGAGAATATGAATTTGTTAAGAATGTATTAGAACTACCAGAATGGAAAGAAGACAAATTTAAACATTTATTAACATCAAACATATGGTATTGTAATATAGAAACTATCCAAGCAGTTTTAAAAAAGCCAGAATGGGAAGACAAAAAGTACCAAGGTTTACTAAAATCAACAATATGGAATAGTAATAAAGAAACCATCGAAGCAGTTTTACAGATGTCAGAATGGGAAGATAAAAAGTTTCAAGATTTACTAACATCAAATATATGGAATAGTAAGTTAGAAACTATTCAAGCAGTTTTACAAATGCCAGAATGGGAAGACAAAAAGTACCAAGGGTTACTAAAATCAACAATATGGAATAGTAATAAAGAAACCATCGAAGCAGTTTTACAAATGACAGAATGGGAAGATAAAAAGTTTCAAGATTTACTAAAATCAACAATATGGAATAGTAATAAAGAAACCATCGAAGCAGTTTTACAAATGTCAGAATGGGAAGACAAAAAGTACCAAGGTTTATTAACATCAACTATTTGGAATAGTAATAAAGAAACCATCCAAAAAATTTTACAAATGTCAGAATGGGAAGAAAAGAAGTACCAAGGGTTACTAAAATCAACTATATGGAATAGTAATAAAGAAACCATCCAAAAAATATTAAAAATGCCAGAGTGGGAAGAAGAAAAATTCCAAGGTTTACTAACATCAAGTATCTGGCATAGTAATAAAGAAACCATCGAATTAGTTTTACAAATGCCTGAATGGGAAGAAGAAAAGTACCAAGGTTTACTAACATCAAATATTTGGAAAAATAGCTATGAAACAATTCAAGAAAAAATTCATTTAAAAATATGGGATGATATAAGATATCAACACCTTCTAATCCCAAGCATATTCATACTATCAATAAAAAATATTATAAATGGAATAGCAGTTTTAGAAAAATATAATATCAGTCAATTTGTAACCAATAGATGTTTAAGGCTAAAAACAAGTGATTTAGAAAACTTGCTACAATATTTAATAAATAATGAAATAGATCTAACTGTATATAATGAACAAGGAAATCAAAAACTAAACCCAATCTTAAGTTCAAGTAAAAAAGATTTAAAAGAAAAATATGGAATAAATCTTAAAAACTTGGAAACAATAAAGGTAAAAAATAAATAAAAATGTAAATAACAAATTATAATATTCAAAACAATTGCTAAAAAAAAATTTTTTTGATAAAATATATATGTAACAAAGTAGGTGAAAGAATGGACATGACTAAAGCATACAATGCAGTTGAATTTAATGATGGATTTGTACTTGAAATATTGAGAGATGTTTATGTTCTATTAGAAGAAAGAGGATATAATCCAACAAATCAAGTAGTTGGTTACTTAATAAGTGGAGATCCAGGTTATATAACAAGTTATAAAGGAGCAAGAACTCTAATAACTGGAATAGAAAGAACACAAATTTTAGAAGTAATATTAAAGAAAGCATTATTATGAGATATTTAGGTTTAGATTTAGGTACTAGGACACTTGGATTATCATTAAGTGATCCAACATTAACAATAGCATCATATTATAAAACAATTCGTTTTCCTGATTCAGAGTATGTTATACTAATTGATGAATTAAATCAAATAATAATAGAAAATGAAATAACAAAATTAATATTAGGATTACCTAAAAATATGAATAATAGTATTGGATTTAGAGGAGAAGCAACATTAGAATTTAAAAAACTTTTAGAACAAAATCTTAAAATTGAAGTAATTATGCAAGATGAAAGATTATCAACTGTAGAAGCAACAAACTATTTAATAGAAGCAGATATGTCTAGAAAAAAAAGAAAGAAGAAAATTGATGGTCTAGCAGCCACAATAATTCTACAAACCTACTTGGATAAGACGAAAGGAATGAAATAAATGAAAGAAGAAAAAATGACATTTAAAATTTTTGATGATAATGGTAAAGAAGTAGAATGTGAGGTTCTATTCACATTTGAATCAGAAGAAACAAATAAAAATTACATGGTATATACAGATAATACAATAGATGAAGATGGAAATACAAAAGTATATGCATCAATCTATGATCCAGATAAAGATGAAACAAAATTAGAACCAATCGAAACAGAAAAAGAATGGCAAATAATTGAAACAATTTTAGAAGAAATTCAAACAGAAGCAGCTTCAAATGGAGACGAGCAATAAAAGCTCGTTTTTAAAAATATGAAGAAGTTTAATAATGCTGCCAAAATACTAATAATATTAAGTGCAATATTAATAATTGGTTGTTGTTCAATTTATAAATATAAAATAGATAGCGTTAGTAATAATAGTGATAAGGTTGAAATAATTGTTGAAAGTGGAAGTTCTTATTTAACTATAACCTCACTTTTAAAAGAAAATAATTTAATTAAATCAGAATTCTTTTACAAACTATATATTAAGTTATTTAAAATAAATGGTCTTCAAGCTGGCAAATATTCTTTAAGTGAAGATATGGGAGTTGCTAAAATTGTCGAAACACTAAAAAATGGTAGTACTTATAATCCAGATACTATAACAATTACATTTAAAGAAGGAATAAACATTAGGGAAATTGCTAACCTAATTGAAGACAATACAAACAACACAAAAGATGAAGTATTTGAATTATTAGAAGATGAAAATTATATTGATGAATTAATAAGTAAATATTGGTTTTTAACCGATGAAATAAAAAATAAAGATATTTATTATTCACTAGAAGGATACTTATTTCCAAACACTTATGAATTTTCAAAAACAACAAAAATTGAAACTATAATTGAAACAATGTTAGATCAAATGAAAGTAGAATTAGATACCTACAAAATAACAATTGAGGAATCTAACTATACAGTACATGAAATATTAACTCTTGCATCAGTTATAGAACTAGAAGCAGGAAATAGTAACGATAGATCAGGAGTTGCTGGTGTATTTTATAATCGTTTAGAAAATAATTGGGCATTAGGTAGTGATGTAACTACATACTATGGTTCTAAAATAGACGACTTTTCTTATTCTCTAACGTACACTGAACTTAATGATTGTTCAAATAAATATAATACTAGATGTTCAACAAATAAAGGACTACCTGTAGGCCCAATCGATAACCCTGGGAAAGAATCAATTGATGCAACTATTAATCCTACATCAAACAATTATTATTATTTTGTTGCTGATTGTTCTGGAAAAACTTACTTTAATACAAATTCATCAGGACACACCAATACAATTCAAGAATTAATTTCAGCAGATAACTGGTGTGCTTAAATGAATATAAGTGAAATTGAAGATTACGCAAAAACCAATTCTATTCCAATTATGATGAGTGATGGAATTGAATTTCTATGTAATTATATAAAAGAAAATAATATAAAAAACATTTTAGAAATTGGTAGTGCAATTGGTTATTCAGCAATAAAAATGGCACTTGTAAATAATGATATTAAAATTACAACAATTGAAAGAGATGAAAAAAGATATATAGAAGCAATTAAAAATATTAAATTTAATAATCTAGAAAATAGAATTAATATAATATTAAAAGATGCATTTGAAGTTGAATTAATAGAAAACTATGATTTAATATTTATAGATGCTGCTAAAAGTCAATATATTAAATTCTTTGAGAAATTTGAAAAAAATCTAAAAGTAAATGGTACAATTTTATCAGATAATTTAGATTTTCATGGATTAATAAAACAAACAGAAAAAATACAAAGTAGAAACGTTAAAGGATTAGTTAGAAAACTAAATAAATATATTGAATATTTAAAAACAAATGAAAAATATAATACAACGTTTTATACAATAGGCGATGGAATTAGTATAAGTATCAAATTATAAGAGACAAAAAATCTCTTTTTTGATATAATATGTAAGGAAGTGATATTATGACTAAATTAATGGTAATTCCTAGTATAAATTATAAAAAATTAGAACAAGCTGATGCTTATCTTTTTGGAATAGAAAATATGAGTGTTAACTTTGAACATTATATAAAGATGGAACAACTTAAAGAAATATCAGAATATTTAAATAAAAAAAATAAAGAATGTTTTATAGCTTTAAATAAAAATTTTCATAACAAAGACCTAGATCAACTAGAACAAATATTATTAGAAATAGAAAATCTAAATATTACGGGAATATTTTATTATGATTTAGCTTTGTTATCACTAAAAGATAAATTGAAATTAAAAATAAATCTAGTATGGAGTGCTGAACATCTTACAACTAATTATGCAACAATAAACTTTTATCAAAAATATGGTGTAGAATATACTTATCTTTCAGGTGAAATAACAAAAGATGAAATAATTGAAATAAGAAAAAATACAAAAAATAAATTAATTGTTCCTATATTAGGATACTTACCAATGTTTGTATCAGAAAGACATCTTGTAGATAACTATTTAAAAACATTTAATCTTAGTACTAAATCAAAAATAAACTATATAAGACATAATAATAAAAACTATCCAATAATAGATAATGATCAAACAACAACTATATATTCTGCTTCAATTTTAAACGGTTTTGATGAATATCTAGAACTTAAAAATAATAAAATAGATTATGTAACTTTAAATGCATTTAATATAGAAGATGAACTATTTAAAAAAATACTAGAACTATATAAAAATGGAACAAATGAAGAACAGTTAAATATATTATTAAATGACAATACAGATAAAGGATTTTTATATAAAGAAACAATATATAAGGTGAAAAATAATGACTAAACAAAAAAAAATAGAACTACTAGCGCCTGCTGGTGACCTAGAAAGATTAAAAATTGCAATCCTTTATGGAGCAGATGCAGTATATATTGGAGGCCCACTACTTGGACTTAGAGCAAATGCAATAAACTTTAATTTTGAACAAATAAAAGAAGGATGTTTATTTGCTCATAAATATAATAAAAGAGTTCATGTTACAGTAAACATTGTATTACATAATAAAGAGATAAAAGAAGTATTAGAATACTTAAAAAAACTAGAAGAATGTAATGTTGATGCTGTTATAATTAGTGATCCAGCTATTATAGATATTGCGTTAAATAATACTAATTTAGAAATCCATCTATCAACTCAACAATCAACTTTAAATATTGAAGCAGTTAGATTTTGGAAAAAATTAGGAATAAAAAGAATTGTTCTTGGTAGAGAAGTAACAAAAGAAGAAATAAAAGAAATAATCGATAATGTTGACATCGAAATAGAAACATTCATTCATGGTGCAATGTGTGCATCAATTAGTGGTAGATGTGTGCTGTCTAATTTTTTTACAGGTAGAGACTCAAATAGAGGTGGATGTAGTCAAATATGTCGCTGGGATTTTGACCTTCTAGATAATAATTTAAATCATATAGAAGGAGAAAAAGAATTCACTTTATGTACTAAAGATTTATCAATGTTAAAACATATTCCTGAGATGATTGATATGAATATTTCAGCATTTAAAATTGAAGGTAGGATGAGATCAATATATTATATTGCAACTATTGTAAATATTTATAGAAAAGCAATTGATGAGTATTTAAATGGTACTTATACATATAATGATGAGTATGAAAAAATATTAAGAAATTGTGCAAATAGAGATGCAGTACCTCAATTTTTTAACAATAAAAATGATGAAACATGTCAATATTATAATGGAAGAATAGAAATATCAAATCAAGATTTTATTGGGATTGTATTAGAATATGATAAAAATGAACAAATAGCAACAATTGAACAAAGAAATTACTTTAAAAAAGGTGATAGTGTAGAAATATTTGGACCAAACATTCAAACATTTAACTATAAAATAGATGAAATAATAGATATTGATGGGAATGAAATAGAAATAGTTAGACATCCAAAACAAATAGTAAAATTAAAAATAAATCAAGAAGTAAACCAATTTGATATGTTAAGAATAAAAAAATAAGTTGACAAACATTAAATAATGTAGTAATATTTTGACCGTAGGAAATTTTTAGTGTTGTTGTAACATAAATCTATCAAAAAACATAAGTTTGTATGATTTACTTAAAGCATCGTAGAAAATACGAATATTAAAAAAAACCTTACAGGTTGTATAAATTAAGAAAAGAGGTGGCAATATGTCAAATACTAAAGAAATTTATTTAACAGAAGTAGGATTAGAAGAAATAAAAAAAGAATTGGAATATTTAAAAACAATTAAAAGACCAGATGTAATAAATGCCTTAAAGGATGCTAGAGCATTAGGAGACTTGAGTGAAAATGCAGAATATGATGCAGCTAGAACAGAACAAGCTGAGTTAGAAAGTAAAATTAAAGAATTAGAAAAAATGGTAGAAGGTGCAGTTGTAATAACTAAGGTTGATACATCTAAAGTTTCACTTGGAACAAAAGTTAAAATTAAATATGTTGAAGATAATGAAACTGATGTATATTCAATAGTAGGGTCAAAAGAAGCAGATCCATTTAATAATAAAATATCAAATGAATCACCAATAGCAAAAGCAATAATTGGTAAACAAACTGGAGATAAAGTAACAGTAGATAGTCCAAATGGAAAATACAATGTTGAAATAATTGAAATTTTTTAAGCACATTAGTGCTTTTTCTAAAATTTTAAATTGAAAAATAAAACAAATTAAGGTATAATTAATATTATTGAGGAGGAAAACAAATGGAAAATAATAAAAATATAATAGAAATTTCAAAAAAAATAGAAGGAGACGCTTGGCAAAAAGCAATGGATGAAGCGTTCAAAACATCAAGTAAAAAAGCAAAAATTGATGGATTTCGTCCAGGTAAAGCTCCAAAAGATGTATTTATCAAAAAATATGGTAAAGAAGCATTGTTTTTTGATGCTGCAGATCTTTGTTTAGATGCTGCATATCATGAAGTATTAAAAGAAAATGAAAAGCTTGAGATAGCTACTCAACCATCAGTAAATGTAAAATCAATTGATGAAACTGGTGTTGAATTTGTATTCACACTTACATTATATCCAGAAGTTAAACTAAATAAATACAAAAAATTAGGAGTAAAAAAAGAAACAACAACAGTATCAAAAGAAGAAATAGAAAAAGCTTTAAAAGAAACATTAAATCGTTATGCTGAAGTTGTTAAAAAAAATGGAGCAATTGAAAACGGTGATACTGCAGTAATTGATTTTGAAGGATTCAAAGAAGGAATACCTTTTGAAGGTGGAAAAGGTGAAAACTACTCTCTAGAAATAGGAAGTAATACATTTATTCCAGGATTTGAAGAACAACTAATTGGTTTAAAACTAAATGATGAAAAGGATATTGAAGTAACATTTCCAGAAGAATATCATAGTGAAGATTTAAAAGGTCAAAAAGCAATCTTCAAAATAAAAATCAATGAAGTAAAAACAACTGAAATTCCAGAATTAAATAAAGAATTTTTTGAAGATTTAGGAATGGAAGGAATAGATACTAAAGAAGCATTAGAAAAACAACTTGAAGAAAACATTAAAGCTAGAAAAGAAAGTAATGTTGAAAACAACTTCATAGATAAATTATTAGATGAAGGAATAAAAAATATGGAAGTAGAAATTCCAGATGTAATGATTAAAGAAGAACAAGATAGAATGATTCGTCAATACGAAGAAAACTTAAAAATGCAAGGAATTACATTACAACAATTTTACCAATTCACAAACTCTGATGAAACCGCTTTAAAAGATCAAATGAAACCTGAAGCAGAAAGAAGAATCTCTTCTAGATTATTATTAGAAGCAATTGTAAAAGAAGAAAAAATAACAATTACTGAAGAAAAAACAAAAGAAGAAGCAGCTAATCTAGCTAAAAAATATAATATGGAAGAAGATAAATTCCTAAATGAATTTGGTGGTCTAGAAATGGTTAAATATGATTTAGAAATGCGTCAAGCTATAGATTTATTAAAAGATAACAACTAGTTGTCTTTTTTTTAAAACTAAAAAATTTGAATAAAGTATTAAAATATATTGTTTTATAAATAAAATAATATTTTCATAAATTAAACAAGAAAAGAGATACTAGACTTGTATCTCTGAGAGTTTATTAATTAATTCATCATATTTAGTATTTATTTCAGCTGTATCAGCTTTTTTTAAGGAATACCATCCATTTTTAAAACTAAGTTCAAATAAATCCTTAGCTGCAGTACTTACACCTGTATAAAATTCTAAAAATTCTTCATATAAATCTAAATTGCTAGCTTCATTTAAAGCAGTAGCTAAACTTGAACTCATTCCTTTTTCTAAAGTTAAAATAGTATTTAAAATATCACAATCATTCATTTCAATTCCACATTCAACTTGAACTTTGGGATTTTGTATTTTTTCATCATCTGACATAAATTTCTCCTATTCTAAAATTTCTGTAATATCAGTACATATTTCTAAATGCATCTCTTTTAAACTTTCAAATAAATTAATCATTTCTTCATTTGTTACTTCATTAATAAAATGATTAATCAATTTAAAAGCATTAAAATTCCAATTAAAAATATCACTCAAATAATCAAGATCTTTACTTGATATCATAGTAGGTACTTGATCCATTTACTCATTCCTTTCTATTTTATTATGAAATGAAACAAATAAATTATACAAATTATATTTAAAAAATAAAAAAAGTTTGGTATAATTAATTAAGAAATTTAGGTAAATAAGGAGAATTTATATGAAAAATGAAGCAATTACAAGTATGGAGAAAGACTTTGCATCTTGGTATACAGATGTGTGTAAAAAAGCAGAATTAATGGATTATTCATCTTTAAAAGGATTTATAATATATAGACCATATGGATATGCAATTTGGGAAAATATTCAAAAATATTTGGATAAAAAATTTAAACAAACAGGACATCAAAACGTATATATGCCATTATTAATTCCAAAAACATTATTACAAAAAGAAGCAGATCATGTAGAAGGATTTGCTCCAGAATGTGCTGTTGTAACTAAGGGTGGATATGAACAATTAGAAGATGAATGTGTAGTTAGACCAACTAGTGAAACACTATTTTGTGAACATTACTCTAAAATAGTAAATTCATATCGAGATTTACCAAAAAAATATAATCAATGGTGTTCAGTAGTTAGATGGGAAAAAACAACAAGGCCATTTTTAAGAGGATCAGAATTTCTATGGCAAGAAGGACATACTATTCATTCAACAGAACAAGAAGCAAGAGAAGAAACATTAGAAATGTTAGAAATATATAAAGCAACATCTAGAGATTTGTTAGCAATTCCAATGCTTACAGGAAGAAAAACAGAAAAAGAAAAATTTGCAGGAGCAATTGAAACATATACCATAGAAGCACTTATGCATGATAATAAGGCATTACAATCAGGAACAAGCCATTATTTTGGACAAGGATTTGCTAAAGCTTTTGATATAAAATACCTAGATAAAACAAATAGTTGGCAATATGTATTTCAAACTTCATGGGGAGTATCAACTAGATTAATAGGTGCAATAATAATGGTACATGGTGACAATAATGGTTTAGTATTACCTCCAAAAGTAGCTCCAATTCAAGTAATGATAATACCAATCAAAAATACTGATGAATTAATAGAAACTTCGAAAAATTTAAAAGAACAATTAATAAATAATGGATTAAGAGTTGAAGTTGATACTAGTGATAAATCAGCTGGTTTTAGATTTAGTGAAGCAGAAGTAAGAGGAATTCCTATTAGAATTGAAATTGGACCTAGAGACTTAGAAAACAATCAATGTGTAGTAGTAAAAAGAAATGATTCAACTAAAACAATATTTAATTTAGATAATAAATTTAGTGAAAATATTTTAAATTTAATAAATCAAATTCATAATGAAATGTTAGATAAAGCTACAAAACATCAACAAGAAAATACTCATAGTGTAAATACATTTGACGAATTTGAAACAACTTTAGTACAAAAAGGTGGATTTATTAAAGCACCATGGTGTGGTGATACCGAATGTGAATTAAAAGTTAAAGAAAAAACTACTGCAACATCTCGTTGTATTAGTGAAGATTCTATTGAGAATAAAAAATGTATTTGCTGCAGTAAAGACGCTAAAAAAATAGTTTATTTTGCTAAAGCTTATTAAAATATAAGCTTTATTTTTTTAAATTAGGTTAATAAAATTTGAATAAAAAGGATGGTAAGTATGATAAATAATAAAAAAAAGATATTAATTATTTCAATTATTGTAGCAATTATTGTTGTTTTGTTAGTTATATTTATAGTAAATAAAAATAAACCAAAAGAACAATCAAATACTATTATAGAAAATAATGAAGCTAATACTAATGTAGTTTTAGATGATATTACATTTAGTTATATCACTAAAATATTTGATGAAGGAATAACTACAATAACTTCTAAAATGAAAAATAATACAGATGAAATTAAAAATTTTCAATTAGAAATCATTTTTATTGATGATGATGGTAATAAAGTTAAATCAGTAATGCAAATAGTTGAAAATTTAGAACCAAATAGAATAAAAATCCTAACAACAGGAATTGCTGGAAATTATACATACATAAAAAATGTAGAATTTAAGATTACGGAGGTTGAATAATGAAAAAGAAAATTATAACTGTTAGTTTAGGAATTTTAATTGTAATAGGATTAGTTATCTTTTTAGTAAATTTAATAAATAATAAAAAGACTTCAAATGAACCTTATAATTTAAGTAATTTACAAGAATTATTTCCAACAGAAAAACAATCATATATTTTTGAATATGAGAATGTTAAATATGATGGTAATGTTGTAAGTATTGAAAAAAAAGATGATATTACAATTGTTACAACTGAATATGAAATAAATTCAACAAAAAGAAAATCAATTTATGAAATAAGCAATGAAAAAGTTATTGAAACTATAAATTATATAGAAAATGATACAGTTGTATCAATTATTTATCCAACAGAAATTATAGTAGGAATTCCATTTGTTGGGTTGTCATGGAAGAGTGTTGATGGATTAGTTACAAATACTGTTACAAAAATGATTAATAATCAAGTGACAATTGAAAGTGTTAGAACAATAAATGGTTATGAAGATGGTAAAAATAGTCCAATAGAAAAAGACTATAAAGAAATAAGAGTGTATGAAAAAGGAAAAGGTATAGTTTTTTATAGTTCTGAAATTGTTAATGATTAAAAAATACTAAATTAGAAAGGATTATTATATGGATAACTTAAAAAAAAGATATTTTAATAATAAATATAGAAAAAAAGGGTTTACTTTAATAGAACTTTTAGCAATCATTGTAATTTTAGCAATAGTTGTAATGATAGCAGTTTCTTTTACAGTTAAAATAGTTGAGACTGTAAGAAAAGAAGCCTTTAGACAAACAACGAAGGGAACAGTTACAGCTATAGAAAAAAATTGTACCCTACAATCTTTATATAATGAAGAAATAACTACTTCTTATGTAATAGAAGAATATGAAGTAACTTCTGGTAAAGACATACAAGTAAAAGGACAATTACCTTTATATGCAACAGCAAGTGTTGATAGTAGTTGTAATGTTCAAATAGTTGCTACAAACAATAAATATTGTGCAACTAAAGAATATAATGAAGAAAAAGTTAAAATTGGTGATTATATAGATGGAATCTGTGAAACCGGTAGTAATACATCTGATTTAGGAACAGGTAATACAATTTGGGATGGTTGGATATCTATGACATTATATTATCCTATAGGTTCAACAAATAGACAGTGGCGACTTGGATCTCAAGGTGAGGTTAGATACGATGAAACCTTAATGTGGCAAAATTATACCGGCTCTATTACAGTAAGACTAGATAGAACAGAAGATATTTGGATTAGATATGAATTAAATAATGAAACAGTAACAATCCCACCAATTGGAACTGTACTAGTTGATATTGAACCAGATAGTTATGGGACATCTGCTCAAGTAAGTTCTGTAAATGTTAAAATAAATTATGATGATACTGCAACAATAAAAGAATATCGTGTTGGAGATAGTGATTGGATGACATATACAGGTGAATTTACTGTAACAGAAAATGTCATGATAGAAGCAAGAGCAAGTAAGCCAGATAATGTATATGATACAGATGGAAATCTTTTAGTAGAAAGAACAGCAGTTGGTAGAGATGCAGTTTATATAGGAAATGTTGGAGTAGTTGAAGATGATTTAGCAGCACCAACTATTGAAAGATTAACTGAGACCGAAGATGGCGAAGTTGCAAAAGTTAAAATAACATATCCAGCTGGAGCAACAAGAAAAATATATAAATTAAATTATGGAATAGAACAAACATATACTGATGATATAAGTATAAGTCGTTATGGAACATATATAATAGCATATTATTATGATGCAAATGGAAAACGTTCTAAATCAAGTGCAATTTATATAAATAATCCAAGTAGTAGTGGAAGCGATGGTAGCAGTGGAAGTGGTGGAGGATATGATTCATCAACAGTGTATACACCAAATCCACCATTAGAAGATGGAGAAAGTCCTACTGAAATACCTACATATGTAGTTGCTGCACCTATAATTACAGCAAATCCAACAACCTCAACAACAGGGTCAGTACAAGTTACAGTAAGTGCTCCCTCAGCAAGAACTATTTATATAAAAAAAGGAACAGAAAATTATGTTGAATATACAACACCAATAACTGTAACAAACAATACACTAATAACTGCATATTATATTACTAGTACAGGTGAAATGTCTAGTAGGGCTTATTATCAGGTTGGTAATATATATAGTGCGAATAGTCCATATTTAAAAATAAATGCTACTCCATTTCCATATTCAACCTCATATGGAATAAATAATGTTAATATTTCACTTGATTATAGTAATGCAGATTTAGTTGAATTTAGTTTAAATGGAATAGAATATACTGAGTACACTGGTTCATTTGAACTAACACAAAATGCTACAATATATGCAAGAGCAACAAATTCAACTGGAATAACTACAAGACAGTTAGCAGTAACTAATATAGGTAATGTTGCACCATCTAGAAATGTTAGTTTACAAGTTGACATAATGGCATTTCCAGAACCAACTGTATCAAATAATTTAGTAGCCGAGGTAACAGTTCAAATAAATTATGATAGTAGAGCATTAATAAAATATTATCAAATAGGAGATGATACTAACCTAATACAATATACAGGACCGTTTTTAGTAACATCAAATACAACAATATATGCATATGCAATATCAAATGATGGGACAGGTAGTGCTGTTAAACAAATTGATAATCTATTAAATGGGATTTCAGCACCTTATATTACAGCAAGTCCATCCAATGGTAATATAACAAGTTCTACTACGGTTACAATAGAGTATGATCAAAATGCAATTATAAAAAGATATAGTATTAATAAAGGAGCACTCAGAGATTATACTGAACCAATTGAGGTAGACACAAATTCTACAATATATGCTTATAATAGTAATGCTGCAGGAGACCAAGCATACTCAACTTACAATGTATCTAATATAGTAGCACCACCAGTGCCATTTATTCTAGATATGGGAGAATATTATATATTGAAATTAAATTACTCAGAACAGTCATCAGGTAGAGAATATAAGTGGGGCGAAGACGGAACTTGGAAAACTTATAATCAAAATGGGATATTACTAATAAAACCAGAATATAGGAATCAATTAATAAATGAAGCTGGAAACTTTAGTGTAAATATAACAAATGAAAGTGGTAATATAGTTGATTATGCAAATCACTGGTATGTAGTAGATGGTGATTTAACTTCATTAAATGAAAATATCTTTATGAGATGGGATACAGTAACACCACCAACCCCAGAAATTGTACTAAATACATTAGAACCTTCTATGGATGTAACAGTATCAATAATATATGGATCAACACTTAAAAATAAACAATATAAAATAGTTGATTCCACTGGAAATATTATTCAAGATTGGACTAGTTATAATGGTTCATTTACAATTAGTGATAATAATACAACCATTTATGCAAGAGGACAAGATGAAATGGAAGTATGGAGTCAATCATCAATTTATAGAGTAATAAATATAGATGAACTACAACCAGTAATAAGATTAACAATGGATTTAGAATCAGCGGCTCAAAATATCGGAATAAGAGTTAGTGTTACTGATGATATAAGAGTAGGCAAAGTAAAATGGGCAAAAGGAATTAAAGGAGAAAGCTATTTTACAAATAATGGAACAGAAATATTAAATAACAGTGTTGTCACAATAACAGAAAATGCGTATTACACTTTCTATGCAGAAGATGGTGTAGGAAATAAACAAGTATATACTATAAATGTAGAAAATATTGATTTAACACCACCTAGTATAATCATTTCGTCAACCCCAGAAAATACGGTTGGATTAACATCATCGGTAACTATAGATTTTGGTGATTCAACTACTAAACAATATAAAATCGGTTATAGTACAACATGGTTAACTTATACAGATACTTTTAGTGTTTCAGCATACACAGTTTTAGCAAATAACTGGCAAAATACTGATGGTACTGTTACTATTTATGCTAAAGGAAAAGACACAGCTGGAAATGAAATTATTATAAGTAAAAAATTAGTAAATCTAGATTTAGATATGCAATCAACACCTATAATTAATGCGAAATCAGGATATTCAATCCTTACATCATCCGGAGTAAAATTTGATGATGATGCAACAATTTCATTTGATAGTAGAACAGATATAGACAATTATTATAGTTTAGATAATGGAGCAACATGGATATTATATACGGGTAAATTTAATATTACATCTGGAACTATAATAGCAAAAAGTGTGAAAAAAGATACAGGATTAACTGTAAATGTAAGTAAAACTGTAGGTTTACCTTCAGATGCATTACCATCAGAAGTATATGATGGAAACGATAATACATATTTAAGCACATCATCAATAAAATATATGTTAGTAGATAATAGTATGCAAGGAAAACCTATAAGACTTGTATCCAAAGCATCATGCATAGTATATGCTCTTAAATGTACTAATGATACTGGTGCAACAGTAACAATACAATTTTTAGATGAGAATAAGAACTTAATAAGTAAGATAGTTAAAACAAAAAACTTTGTAATAATAACTGATATAGTAACAATTCCAATGGGAACAAAATATATAACATATACTGGTATTAGCTACTATTCTAATTATTCTTATTGGTTGCCTTAATTATATGAAATTCAAGTTTCAAATGAGCAAACATTTAGTGCAACAAATGGATATATGTTATTACATTCAGATCCAACAAAGGCAATAAAAAAACCATACCAAATGGTAACAATAAATTATTTTTCTACAAGTGTTCAAAGATTATATAAAATTGGAACTGATGGAGAATGGCAAAATTATAAAGATACACCAATTTGGTTAAAT
>JBKDZP010000002.1:0-105097 GCA_047971315.1 Bacilli bacterium | reverse complement strand
TAAAAAATACGAAACACCAGAAAACATAGGAATTAAATGGCAATTAGATGTTAAATATATTCCAAAACAATGTTATGTTGATGATAAACCTGATAAATTCTATCAATACACTGTAATCGATGAAGCTTCAAGAGAAAGATTTATTTATCCTTATCGTGAGCAATCTTCTTACTCCAATATTGATTTTATTAAAAGAGCTATTATTTTCTTTGAATACAAACCAGAAACAATTCAAACTGATAATGGTTTGGAATTTACTTATACAATGAACACAGATAAGATTCATCCATTTGATGTTTTTTGTAACAGTTTAAATATAAATCATAAATTAATTAAGCCTAGAACTCCTAGACATAATGGTAAAGTTGAAAGAAGTCATAAAATAGATGGTGAAAGATTCTACAAATTTCTATCATTTTTTTCATATGATGATTTAATTTATCAAATGAAGAATTATCTTAAAAGATCTAACAACATTCCTATGCAAACTCTAGATTGGTTAACACCTATTGAAATGAGAAAGAAAATTAAAACAACATTCAATAATTAATATTTTAACTATATCATATTGCTTTTAATTTTTTCAACTTTTTTGTCTCACATCATTTACAAATGAACAAATTGTCAAATTAGGATTTACATTTGTTTTTTTATAATATATAAATTGAGAATAAATAATGTTATTTAATTGTTTTTAAGTTTAAAATATAATTAAAAAAATTAAGTTTCTATAATTATTAAATCTAATTCTGTAATTGTATATGATGATGCAGTAAGATATTTTGTTCCAGTAAATACTCTTGCAATTATGGTTCCAACTGTACTAAAAGATAAATTTACCGTTTCATTTTCTTCAACTATCCATGTTATACCATTATCTATACTATAAGAAAATTCAAATCCAACTTGTTTTTTTGGATAGTTAATTGTAACTTTTTTTTCTATTGAACGTTGAGTTGGAGTTATTGAATAAGTTGGAATCATTAATAACTTTTCATAAACAAACTCATAATTTAATGTATTATTCTCATCTTTTGTAACAATAATTGTGTATTCAGATTCATTTTCTAATATTTCACCAGTATTGGGGTCGTATGTTTGACTATTAATATAATCTGATTGAATTATATCTTCAATACTTATATATGCTTTTGAATTTTGGATATCTAAAATAGAAAATGTATCGATATTATCTTGAATATATGCTTCAGCTGATAAATATAAATCATTTAAAAAATTCTCTTTTTGACTTTCATTAGCACTTTGGACAAGATTCATTGCTAGTGGAACAGTAACAACTGTAATAATCGCTAAAACCATCAATACAGCCATCATTTCTACTAATGTAAATCCATTTTTACTAAACATAATTATGCACCTATTTTCTATTAATATTTTATACTATTTAGTATTAATTTTCAATAAAAACTACAAAATTAGCTTTTTTTTACAAAAAAAAGATTAAGGAGTTTTACCTTAATCCATTAATTCTGATTCTAATTCTTCTAATGGTTCTATTTCCTTTTTAGAAACTTCTAATTCATAATCACAATCACGATACTTTTTAGCTCCTGTACCAGCTGGTATTAATTTACCAATGATTACATTTTCTTTAAGTCCATTTAAGTGATCTACTTTTCCATGAATTGCCGCATCAGTTAAAATACGAGTAGTTTCTTGGAATGAAGCAGCAGATAAGAATGAATCTGTTTCAAGAGATGCTTTTGTAATACCTAATAATACTGGTCTCCCTGTTGCAGGTCTTTTACCTTGTAATATTAAATCTTTATTAATATCTGTAAAATGATTTATATTAACCATTGTTCCAGGTAAGAATAATGAATCTCCTGTATTAACAATTTTTATTTTAGAAATCATACGTTTTGCCATTACTTCAACGTGCTTATCACTAATATCAACACCTTGAGAACGATAAACTTTTTGAATTTCTAATAAAATATATTGTTGAACTGTAATTGGGTTTGTAACCACTAGTAGTTCTTTGGGATTAATTGCTCCATGAGTTAAACGTTGCCCAGCTTTTACTTCTTCATTTAAGCTTACAGCTATTTTAGCTCCATAGTTAGAAGTATGTTCTTTTGTTTCAACATCATTTTTAACAGTAACAATTAATTTACCATTATCTTCTACTATTTGAGTTACAACACCATTTAATTCTGAGATTGTAGCTTTACCTTTTGGATTACGAGCTTCAAATAATTCTTGAACACGAGGTAACCCTTGTGTAATATCATCACCAGCAACTCCACCGGTATTAAATGTACGCATTGTAAGCTGTGTACCTGGTTCACCAATTGATTGAGCTGCCATTATACCAACTGCTTCTCCATTTTCAACTATATGTCCAGTAGCTAAATTACGTCCATAACAACATTTACAAACTCCATGTTCATTTTTACAAGTTAAAACTGTACGAATTGATACTTTTTTAATATTAGCTGATATTATTTTGTCTGCTAATGCTTCAGTAATATAAACATTTCTGTCAACAATTACTTCTTTTGTATCTGGGTGAATTACTTTCTTATTTGTATAGCGTCCTATAATTCTATCTTCTAAACTTTCAATTAAAGTTCCATCAGTATTATAGAAAGCTTCCACAACTACACCATCATCTGTTCCACAATCATCATTTCTAACAATTATATCTTGTGAAACATCAACAAGTCTTCTTGTTAAATAACCAGCATCTGCTGTTTTTAATGCTGTATCAACGGCACCTTTACGAGCTCCATGGGTTGAAAGGAAGAATTCTGAAATTGTAACACCTTCACTAAAGTTTGATAAAACGGGAATTTCTTCTAATGTACCATTTGGTTTAGCGAATAGTCCTCTCATCCCAACTAGTTGGGTTAATGAACCAATATCTCCACGAGCTTTTGAATCAATCATCATTGAAACAGAGTTATTTTTTGTTTCTTTAACCATTTCTACAAGTTCTTCAGATATTTGCTTTTTAGCATCAGTCCATATATCAATTACTTTAAGATAACGTTCATCATCAGTTATTAATCCACGTTTAAATTGTTTATTGACTTGATCAACTTTTTCTTGGCTTACTTTAACAACTTCTTCTTTATTTCTACTTTCTTTAATATCATCAATAGAAATTGAAATACCAGATATTGTTGAATATTTAAATCCTAAATCTTTTAATTTATCTAGCATTACTGATGTTTCAGTTGTTTGATATCTTTTGTATATTTGAGCAATCAATTTACTAAATACACCTTTATTAAACGGATTAACAACACTCATATTTTCAATTGTTTCTTTTAAATTAGTTCCTTTTTCTAAGAAATATTTACTTGGAGTAAAACTTTCAATATTTTCATTACTTCCATCGTTTATATATTGGAAAGTATCTGGAAAAATTTCATTAAATTTAATTTTACCAACTGTAGTTACTAAGTATTTATCTAATTGTTCAGTTGAGAAAATCTTATATTTAAATCCACATACTGGAACAACTATTCTAGTATGTAATGTAATTTCTCTTCTTTCATAAGCCATTAATGCTTCATTAGGATTTTTAAATACTCTACCTTCACCTATTAATCCAGCTCTTTCAATTGTAATATAGTAATTACCAAGTACCATATCTTGACCCGGAGTAACAATTGGTTTTCCATCTTTTGGAGATAAAATATTATTTGCACCTAACATAAGAATACGAGCCTCTGCTTGTGCTTCTTCACTAATTGGAACGTGTACTGCCATTTGATCTCCATCGAAGTCAGCATTAAATGCTGCACAAACAAGCGGATGAAGACGTATTGCTCTACCACTAATTAACTTAGGCTCAAATGCTTGAATTCCAAGTCTATGTAAGGTTGGAGCACGGTTTAACATTACTGGATGTTCTTTAATTTTTTCTTCAACTATATCCCATACACGTGGATCTTGATTTTCAATCATTCTTTTTGCTGCTTTTATATTTGAAGCAATTTCTTTAGATACTAAACCATTTATTACATGTGGTTTAAATAATTCTAAAGCCATTTCTTTTGGAATTCCACATTCATACATTTTTAATGTAGGTCCAACAACGATAACTGAACGTCCAGAATAATCAACACGTTTACCTAATAAGTTTTGGCGAAAACGACCTTGTTTTCCTTTTAACATACTAGATAATGATTTAAGTGGGCGATTCCCAGCTCCTGTAATATTACGTCCTCTTCTACCATTATCAAATAAAGCATCTACTGCTTCTTGAAGCATACGTTTTTCATTTTGAATAATGATTGAAGGAGCTCCTAATTCTATTAATTTTTTTAAACGATTATTACGGTTAATTACACGTCTATATAAATCATTTAAATCAGATGTTGCGAATCTACCACCATCTAATTGAATCATTGGACGAAGTTCAGGTGGAATTACTGGAATTGCATCCATTATCATCCATTCTGGCTTGTTTCCAGATTCTATAAATGCATTAAGTACATCAAGTCTTTTTATTAAACGAATACGTTTTTGACTAGTTGTATCTTTAATTTCTTCAATTTCAACTTTAATTTTTTCAACTTCAGGTTCTATTTCAACATGTGTAAGTAATTCTTTAATTGCTTCGGCACCCATTCCAACACGGAAAGTATTTCCGTATTTTTCATAATATGCGCGATATTCTTTATCACTTATTGTTTGTTTTTTTTCTAAAGGAGCTGCACCTGGATCTAAAACAACATAAGAAACGAAATATAATACTTCTTCTAAGTCTCTTGGAGACATATCAAGAACAAGTCCCATTCTAGATGGTATTCCTTTAAAGAACCATATGTGAGAAACAGGAGTAGCTAATTCAATATGTCCTAAACGATCTCGTCTAACTTTTGAACTAGTTACTTCTACTCCACATTTATCACAAACAATATTTTTATATCTTAATCTTTTATATTTACCACAAGAACATTCAAAGTCTTTAGATGGTCCAAATATTTTTTCACAAAATAATCCATCACGTTCTGGTTTTAAAGTTCTATAATTTATTGTTTCAGCTTTTTTTACTTCACCATGAGACCATTGTCTTATTTTTTCTGGGGAAGCAATGGCAATTTTTAATCCTTCAAAATTATTAACATTCATTAATTTTTGCCCCCTTCTCCATATGCTTCTGAATCATCAAGACTATCTAAATCTCCAAATTCATCAACTTCGTCTGATTCATCTGCTTCAACAATTTCATCTGTTTCTAATTTTTCCTCTTTATCAGATAAAAATAATTCAGTTTCTAATTCACTTTCTGCTAAGAAAGATACTTCTTCTTCTTCTAAAGATTTAAGTTCAACAAACTCACCATCTTGATTTTCAACAGTAATATCAAGTCCTAAAGCTTGGAATTCTTTAATAAGAACTCTAAATGATTCTGGTATTCCTGATTTTGGAAGTGGTGTTCCTTTTACTAAAGCTTCATATATTTTGACACGTCCAATAACATCATCAGATTTAATTGTCATCATTTCTTGTAATACATTTGCTGCTCCATATGCATATAATGCCCAAACTTCCATTTCTCCAAATCTTTGTCCACCAAATTGTGCTTTTCCACCAAGTGGTTGTTGTGTTACTAAAGAGTATGGCCCAGTTGATCTAGCATGTAATTTATCATCTACCATGTGGTGAAGTTTAATCATATACATTACACCTACACTTACACGGTTATCAAATGGATCACCTGTTCTACCATCATATAGTTGAGCTTTTCCATCTTCATCTAAATTTGCTTCTTTTAAAGCATCTATAATTTCAGTACGTGTTGCACCATCAAATACAGGTGTTGCAATATGTATACCCAATTCTTGAGCAGCCATTCCTAAATGCATTTCTAAGATTTGTCCAATATTCATACGACTTGGAACCCCAAGTGGATTAAGCAATATGTCTACTGGTTTACCATTTGGTAAATATGGCATATCTTCTTCAGGTAAAACTAGTGAGATAACCCCCTTATTACCATGACGTCCAGCCATTTTATCTCCAACTGTAATTTTTCTTTTTTGTGCAATATAAACACGAACAATTTTAGATACACCAGCTGGTAATTCATCACAATCTTCTTTAGTAAATATTTTTACATCATGAACAATACCTGCTCCACCGTTTGGAACACGTAATGAAGTATCTCTTACTTCACGAGTTTTTTCACCAAAAATAGCATGTAATAATTTTTCTTCTGATGTAAGTTCAGCCATTCCTTTTGGAGTTACTTTACCTACTAAAATATCATCATTTTTAACTTCAGTTCCAATACGAATAATTCCATTATCATCTAAATTTTTTCGTGCTTCTTCACTTACATTTGGAATATCTCGTGTAAATTCTTCAGGTCCAAGTTTTGTATCACGACATTCAATTTGATAATCTTCAATATGTATTGAAGTATATACATCATCTTTTACTAATTTTTCATTTAAAATGATAGCATCTTCATAGTTATACCCATTATAATTCATAAATGCTACTGTTACGTTTTTACCTAAGGCCATTTCACCTTGTTCAGTTGATGGTCCATCTGCAATAACCATGTCCTTTTTAACAATGTCACCTAATTTTACAATTGGTATTTGATGATAACATGTTCCAGCATTACTTTCTTCAAAACCACTTAAATAATATGTATCCATACCACCAACTGTTTTTACTATTATTTTTCTAGCATCCACATATTCAACAATCCCATCTGCTTTTGACATTATGACAGCACCAGAATCTCTAGCAGCGATTGCTTCAACACCTGTTCCTACAAGTGGAGCTTCTGCTTTTAATAAAGGTATAGCTTGACGTTGCATGTTTGCACCCATCAGTGCTCTTTTTCCATCATCATGTTCAAGGAATGGAATTCCTGCTGTTGTAATTGATACAACTTGTTGTGGTGAAACATCAATATAATCTACTTGTTCAGTATCTATTATGATAGTATCGCCAAGATATCTAACTGGTACTCTAGTAGCTGTTATTTTATTATTTTCATCTACTTTTACAGTTGCTTGTGAAATATAATAAGCTGTTTCTTCATCAGCTGTCATATACACTATTTCATCTGTTAAAATTGAATTTTTAACTTTACGATATGGAGTCATAATAAATCCATATTCATTTACTCTAGCATAGCTTGCTAATGATGTAATTAGTCCAATATTTGGTCCTTCTGGAGATTCAATTGGACAAAGTCTACCATAGTGTGAAGGATTAACGTCACGTACTTCCATACCTGCTCTATCTCTTGATAAACCACCAGGTCCTAAAGACGATAATCTTCTTTTGTTTGTAAGTTCCGCTACCGGATTTGTTTGATCCATGAATTGTGATAATTGACTACTTCCAAAGAATTCTTTAATTGCTGCAGTAAGTGGTCTAATATTTATTAATGTTTTTGGTGTAACTTCTGTACTTTCTTGAGTACTCATACGATCTCTAATTACTCTTTCAATTCGACTTACTCCAATTCTAAATTGATTTTGTAATAGTTCACCTACTTGACGTACACGTCTATTTGATAAATGATCAATTTCATCAAAATTTCCTATTCCATCTAATAAATTTAAATAATATGATACAGTCGCATAAATATCAGAGATTGTTAATCTTTTTATTGAAACAGTATTATCATTACCAATTATTTTAACTATTTTATCTGGTTTAGTATTAGAATATACTTTTATAATTTGTACTTTATTATAAGTATCTAAATCATTATTTATTAATGCTTCTTTAACACCATAACCATTTTCTAAGGCTGGTTTTAGAGTTTCTAAAACTTCCTTAGTTATTAATGTTCCTTTTTCAATTATAATATCATCATATTTTATTGTTTCTGCAAGAGTACATCCTAGTAATCTATCTACAACACTTAATTTTAAGTTAAATTTATAACGTCCAACACGTGCTAAATCGTAACGGAATGAATCAAAGAAATGTGAAATTAATTGATTTTTCGCACTATCTAATGTTGATGGTTCTCCTGGGCGTAATTTTGAATGAATATCAATTAATGCTTCATCAGTATTTTTGTTTGCATCCTTAGCCATTGTACGATCAATATAATCATTTTCTCCAAATAGGTCAATAATATCTGCATCAGTTGATAAACCTATCGCTCTAAGTAATGTTGTTATTGGTACTTTTCTTGTGCGATCAATTCTAACATGAATAACATCTCTTGCATCTAATTCATATTCTAACCAAGTTCCACGACTTGGTATAATTTGACTAGTTATTACAAGTCGACCATTTTTATCAATTTCTTTACCGTAGTAAGCAGACGGTGAACGAACTAGTTGAGATACTATAACTCTCTCAGCTCCATTAATTACAAATGTACCTGATTCTGTCATAATTGGCATATCTCCTAGATATATTTCTTGTTCTTTTACTTCTCCTGTTTCATGATTAAAAAGTCTAGCTTCAACTTTTAATGGATTAGCAAAAGTCGCATATCTTTCTTTACATCCTTTAATTGAATATCTAGGTTCTCCAAATGAATAATTACCAAATTCTAATGACATATTTCCTGTAAAACTTTCTACTGGAAAAATATCTTCAAATACTTCTTCTATTCCTTTTGTTATAAACCATTCATATGATGTTTTTTGAATTTCTAGTAAGTTACCTAATTCAATTGCATTTTTTGTTTTTGCGTAGTTTCTTCTTTCACGGTGATCACCAAATTTTTTTACTGTATAAGACACAATTTCACCCCTATATACTATATTTTTCAAAGAGAATACAGCTTAAAAAAGTTGTATTCGTCAATATCTAATTTTATCAAAATTATTACAAAATGTCAATTGTTTATTGCGCGAATAACGTAAAAACCACCATCTTTATTTACTGTTTCAGTAATATATTCTGCTTTCAAGTCTTCAAGTAGAGACTTAGCTCCTTGGTTTTTATTTATTACTAACCATAGTTCTCCATTTTGTTTTAAGTATTTTTTTGCTCCAAAAAGAATTTCATATAAGTTTTTTTTTCCTATTCTAATTGGTGGATTTGTTATTATAAAATCATATTTTTTACTTATATTTTTATAAAAACTACTTAAAAAAATGTTTGTTTTAACATTATTTTTTTTAGAGTTTTTAATAGCTAAATTAAGACTTCTATTATTTATATCTACCATGTCAACATTTAAATTTGTCATTTTTGATATAAATATTCCAATTGGTCCATATCCACATCCAAAGTCTAATATGTCTCCTTTTATTTTGCAAATATCAATATTTTCTAACAAAATTCTAGTTCCATAGTCTAGTCCTTTTTTTGAAAATACTCCATTATCAGTAAAAAAAGTAAATTCTTGTTTTTGGATAAAAGATTTTATCTCTTTTATTTCACTTTTTAAGTTTTCATTATTTTCAAAATAATGTGCCATTTTTAGTACCTCTCTTTAGATACACTTAAAGCCCATACTGTTTTTAGTATAGGCTCAAGTATTAAATTTAAATTATTTTAATTCGATTGAAGCTCCAGCTTCTTCAAATTTAGCTTTTAAATCATTTGCTTCTTCAGTAGAAACACCATCTTTAACAACTCCACCGTTATCAGCTATTTCTTTAGCTTCTTTTAATCCTAATCCTGTGATTTCACGAACTAATTTAATAACTGCGATTTTGTTTGGTCCAGCACTTGCTAATACTACATCATATGTGCTTGGTCCTTCTTCAGTTGCTCCAGTAACTGGTGCTGCTGCTACTGCAACAGCACTTGGATCAACACCAAATTCTTCTTTCATTGCGTCAACTAATTCTTTAACTTCAAGAATAGTCATTTCTTTTAATCCATTAATAAATTCTTCTTTTGTAAATTTTGCCATTTTATTTTCCTCCTCATTTTTAATTATTTTTCTTGACTATATAAGTCTAAACAAATTGATAAATCTCTTACTACTCCAATTAAACCACCAGCAAGCATTGTAAGTAATCCTTCTCTTGATGGGATAGCTGCTAGTGAACTTAACATATTACTATCTGCTACTGCTCCATCTACGATACCTACTTTTACTTCTAATGCCTTATGGGCTTTTGAAAATTCACTCAATGCTTTGATTGGTGCGATTACATCTTTACCAAAAGCGATTGCCTTAGGTCCATTCATGTGTTCGTCTAAGTTAATATTTAAGTTTTCTAATGCTCTTTTTGTTAAAGTATTTTTATATATTTTGAATTCTGAATCTATTTTACGTAATTCTTTTCTAAGTTCATCAGTTTCTGAAACAGTCAAATTACGATATTCAAATAAAACAACACTAGCTGAATCTTTAATCTTAGCTTCGATTTCACTTACTACTTGACTTTTACCTTCAATTATTTTTTTATTTGCCATATTGCACCTCCAATTCTTTTTTAATGTCCGTATAAAAGGTCCTACTATACAGTAAGACCGAAAGACTCAAATAAATTCAAGTTCCTCGGTAGGATATTAAGCTTTTTGCCCCTACTGTCTACGGTACATATATATGATTTTTTGAACAATCAAATTATAACATACTTATAATTAATTGTCAAAGCAATTTGTATCTATTTTAATTCCAGGTCCCATAGTTGATGAAACTGCTACATTTAAAATGTATTTTCCCTTAACTACAGCTGGCTTAGTTTTAATAACTAATGATACAAACGTATTTAAATTTTCAATTAATTTTTCAGTATCAAATGAAGTTTTACCAATTAGTACATGTAAATTACCATAGCTATCTGTACGATATTCAACACGTCCTTTTTTTACTTCTTCTACTGCTGTTTTAGTATCCATTGTTACTGTACCTGTTTTAGGATTTGGCATTAAGCCTTTAGGTCCTAAAAGTTTCCCAATTTTTCCTAATGCTGGCATCATATCTGGAGTTGCAATCATTGTATCAAAATCGAACCAATTTTCTTTTTCAATTTTTTCAATCATGTCCATTTCGCCAACAAAATCAGCTCCAGCAGCAATTGCGGCTTTTGCAGCTTCTCCTCTTGCTAATACTAATACTTTTTTAGTTTTACCTGTTCCATTAGGAAGAACGATTGCTCCTCTTAATTGTTGATCAGCTTTTTTTGTATCTAAGTTAAGACGTAATGCAAGTTCAACTGAAGAATCAAAATTAGTTACAGTTGTTTCTTTAACTAATTGTATAGCTTCTTCTCTAGTATAAAGTTTTCCTTTTTCTACTTTTTGAGAAGCTTCTAAATACTTTTTACCTTTTTTCATTATTTTACCTCCTTATGTGGTTATGCGGATTTGTTTTTTTGTTTTCCTCCCACATAGGTTTATATACCTATATGATTTTAAAATTATTTTTCTATTTCTACGCCCATATTTTTTGCTGTTCCAGCTATTATTTTAACAGCTTCTTCAACATTATAAGCATTTAAATCTGGTAATTTTATTTCAGCAATTTCTTGTAATTGTGCTTCAGTTAATTTACCAACTATTTCTTTAGATCCTTTAATAGATCCTTTTTTAATTCCACTTAACTTTTTAATTAAAAATGAAGTTGGTGGAGTTTTTATTACAAATTCAAATGTTCTATCATCATAAATTGTTATTTCAACTGGTAGAATATCTCCAATTCTATCCTTCGTTGCATCATTATATTTTGTAACAAATTCTTGTAAATTAATTCCTGTAGGTCCTAACACTGTTCCAACTGGTGGAGCTGGTGTTGCTTTTCCTGCATTAATTGCTAATTTAACTTTTTTAGTGATTCTTTTTGCCACGAAAAACACCTCCTATAATTTTTTTTCGCGAGTGGTTCAAATGATTAATCCGCTTATAAATCAATCTCCCACTTTCAAATCTATATCAAATAAATAATATAGCGAACTAATAATATCATAATTATTGTAAAATGTAAATAAATTTACGGTTTTATCTTATTTTTTTCTATCTTTTTGGATTTCAATATTTTTAAATGTTGTAAATATTGTTATTTTTTCTTCAGTTGGTCTAAAAATATTTGCATGTTCATTCGAATTAGAAGTTTCTTTTATTTTTGGAATATAGTTTGAAAGTATTACTTTAACATTTGCTTCTGTTAAAATATTTCTATTATTAACATTAAAGTTTTTATAATCAAGAAATTCTTGTATTTTTTTATTATCATTCATATTCAATATATGTTCTAAATAAAATTCTATAACTGGAACTTCATTTTTAATTTCATTTTCAGGATTAACATATTCTATTGTAATTGGATATTGATACTCATCTGGATTTTGCCAATACATTTCATTAAATTCAGAATTTATGGTATTAACAATATTCTGAATTAAGTTTCCAATTTTAGGATTTAATGTTTTTTTTGAAATATCTAATTTTATCTTTCTATACATTTCATCTTCAATATCAATACTTGATTTGTTTCCTGTATTAATCCAGTTTGTTAAAGCTTCTTCTTTTTCTAATTTTAATTTTTGTATAATTAATTCTTGTTCAATTTTTGAGTCCAAAACTTTTTGTAGACTATTTTCAACCATTATTTCTTCAATTTTCTTATCCATATAAATTCACCTTTTAAAACTTAAAATCCTATTTTGATTTCATTTAAATTTAATTCAACAGTTGTTTCTTGTCCAAATAAATCAAGTAAAACTTCAATTTTTTGATTTTCAGTATTTATATTTTTAACCTTACCCATCATATTAGCAAATGGTCCATCTATTACAGTTACAACATCATCTACTTTAATAGAATTTCCAATTTCAAGACGAGTCATTCCCATACTACCTAAGATTTTATCAACTTCTGCTGGAGTTAACGGAAATGGTTTTGCTCCTTTACCAGATGATCCAATAAATCCTGTAACCCCTGGAGTATTACGAACAATAAACCAAGCTTCATCGTTCATTATCATCTCTACTAAAATATATCCTGGAAATGTTTTTTTAATTTTTTCTTTAGATATTCCATCTTTTTCTTCTACTTCTAAATGTTCTGGTACTACAACTCTAAATATAAAATCTTCCATATCCATTGTACTAGCACGCATTTCTAGCTTTTCTTTTACTTTATTCTCATGTCCTGAATAAGTATTTACTACATACCATTCTTTTTGCATTATTTCACCACCGTTTTTATTCCTGCTAAAATTAAATCAACACTACTAAAGAAAATTGCGAATACTATTATAAATGCAACAGTAGCTGTTGAGTATGTTATCATTTCTTTTTTCGTTGGCCATCTTACAATGCCCATTTCTTTTTTAACACCAAAGATAAATTTTCCTAAATCTTTCATTATTACACCTCTTTTTTTCAAATAAAAAACACTTTCCTGTGTTATTTAAATAATACCACATTGTTATTTATAAGTCAATATATTCAATGCTAGATAAAAATAATCCATTAAATAATTTATAAAATGATGGAGCTATGTTTGAAAATGTTATAATTCCACCACTTATTATTAGTTTAATTTCTTTATCATTTAATTTTTTAATAACCATTCCTCTAGCATTTTTAGGTAGTAGTTTCATAAATGGTCCAACTAATCCTCTACTTCCTTTTAAACGATTCATTAATGGTAACATTACTCCATTGTGCATATGACCTGATAGTATTAAATCCATTTTAGATATTATTTTTACTTTTTCTAATACAATATCTTCTAATACAACATATGGGGAATGGCATAACATTATATTAAATTTATTTGTTCTTAGATTAGGGTAAATATCATCATTTATACTATTTATAAATGAATTTATATCTTCATGAGGACTTTTATAATAGTAATCAAAACTTAATGTCAATCCTAAAAAACAGAATTCTTCTGAAATAAAAGAATTATTATCTAAAAAGTGGACATTTTCTATTGTATTTAGTTTCATAAACCATTCTTTATCATATTTATTTTGATAATTACCTTTTTGATAATTTGATACATCATGATTACCCAGTGATATAATTACTATTCCAATTTGTCCTAAAGTCTTAAAAAATTCCAACAAATATTTTTTATTAATATCGTTTAATTCAAGTGTTTGATCTATTATGTCACCAGGGATACATATATAATCAGGATTGTTTTGGATTAAATTCTTAATTATTTTATCTAATATTAATTTCTTATAATTACTACTAAAATGAATATCTGAAATTAGAGCAATTTTCTTTTTATAATTAGTATTTAATTTATAATTTTTTATATCTAACATCTATAGTCTCCTTTTAAAAAAAATAACCAATTACTTTTGATTATTCTTCATTTATTTTATCCATTCCTGAAGTAAAGTTACTTACTAATTCATTAAATTTTTTCAAGTTAGTTTCTAAATCTTTTTCATTTTGTTCATATTTTAAACGTTCTTCTTCTACTTTTGTTTTTTCTTGTTCCAATTTAATTTTTAAAGTATTTATTTCTATTTCTTTTTTATCGAAAAATTCTTGTTGGTCCTTTTTTTCATTTTCTAGTTTTTCTAATTCTTTTGTTTTATATTCTTCAAAATTAGCTTTATCATTTTTTAAACTTGATATTTGTCTTTCAACTTCACTTTTCTTTTCTTTTAATTTATTGTAAACTTCTTCTTTATAGTCTCTAACTTTAGCCATTTCTTCTTCTGTTTTTATTTCATGTTCTCTTCTTAAGGTTTCTACTTCTTTTGTCTTTTCAGTTAGTTTCTTTTTCATATCAACACTTTTATTAAATATATCAGTTGCTGTTTTTATGTTTTCATTAGCAATATCAAAAAAGTTTTTAATATCAGTCATCTCAACTTTTGAATTTTTACTTTCTACATTTTCTTCAAGATTAAATTCAAGGTCTGATTTTTTAGTTTCATTATTAATATCTTCATCAATATTAAAATTTAAATCATCTTCTGTTGTTTCATTCATATTAAAATCAAAATCTGAGTCTTTAATTGTGTCCATATTTAAATCTGATACGCTTATAGCAGTATCATTTTGGTCAATATCGTCCACCCCAGTTATTGGATTAATTTCTAATTCAATATCTGATAATTCATTTTCGATATTTAAGTCATTAATAAAAGTCATTATTCTTTACCTGGAATTTGTTGAAACCCAGAATTAAATTGAGTAACTAATTCTTTGAAACGAGCACAACTTTGAGATAGATTTTGACTTTCTAATTCTAATTTTTTTTCTTCTAATTCTTTATATTTTTCAAATTGTTGTTGTTTTTCTTTTAATTCTTGTTGAGCATTTTTGATTGATAATAAAGAATTTTCTTTTTCTTTTTTGAATTGTGATTTTTCTTCAATTATGCTTTCTTTATCATGTCCAATTTTTTCTTCCTCAATTTCCTTATATCGTTCAAATTGTTCTTTTTCATTATCTAATTTTTCTGTTGCTAGTATAATTGATTTTTGTTGTAATTCAAATTCTTTTCTTGTAGCTTCTACTTCTGCATTAAATTGAACTTCATCATTTTGTAGTCTTATTCTTTGATTTTTTTCATATTCATCTAACTTTTGTTTTTCAAGTTCAATATTATTTTTTTGAGTTTCTACAAATTTATCAAATTCTTTTCTTTCTTTTAATAATTTTTCATTTTCTTCTTTTAAATAAGCTTCATTTAAATTAATTGATTTTTTTTGTTCAATTAAATTTGAAATAAAATTATTTGCTCCAGCTACATCATTTGATAAACTGTTAAACATTGAATCAAAATTAGATGTGTTACCTTCTATTGTTTCTTTTATTGTAGGTTTAACTGTTTCACTATTAAAGTTTGTAGCATTACTAACTGAATCTAGTAATTGTTCTATTTCTTTATTTTTTGATTCTATACTTGATTCTTTTGTTTCTTCAAAATCAATTATTTCATCTTTTTCCATATTATTTTCAATATTTTCTAATTTTTTTTCATTTGTCATTTTTTCTGTCATAAAAACATCTCCTTTTTATTCTTTTACCCCTGAAGTCTAGTGAGACTAGACTTTACTATATATAGTATAACACAAAATAAATAATTTTATATATTTTTTTTAATTTTTTTAAATAATTTATAAAGAAGATAATTATTCATCATCTTCTTTTCCTAATTTTACTAATACTTCTCTTGGTTTAGAACCATTATTAGGACCAACAATTCCTCGTTCTTCCAATAAATCGATACATCTAGCAGCTCTATTATATCCAAGACGAAATCTTCTTTGTAAAAGTGATGCACTTGCTTTTCCTTGAGTTACTACAAATTCAACAATTTCATTATATAAAGGCTCTTCATAATCATCATCATTTGAGTTAACCATTGTTGTAGCACCTATTTCTTCTTCATCCATTAGAAATGTTTCATCATATTTAGCAATTTGTTGTTTTATTGTATGATCTGCGACCGCTTTTATTTCATCATCACTTAAGAATGTCCCTTGAATACGAATGGCTGTATTTTCACCTTGAGGTAAAAATAACATATCTCCTTTTCCCAAAAGTTTTTCTGCTCCAGTTGCATCAAGTATTGTTCTAGAATCAATTCCGTTTGTTACAGCAAATGAAATACGACATGGTATATTTGCTTTTACTACCCCTGTAATTACATCAGTACTTGGTCTTTGTGTAGCAACTATAAGGTGTATTCCAGCTGCTCTAGCCATTTGAGTTATACGCATAATTGAGTCTTCTACTTCTTTTGCAGCAACTAACATTAAATCTGCAAGTTCATCAATAATTATTACGATGAATGGAAGTTTTCTTATTTTGTCACCATCACCTAAATTTTCATTTTTCTTTTCAACATAAGCATTGTAACCAGCTATATTTTTTGTACCAGTATTACTAAACATTTCATAACGATTTTCCATTTCAACAACCATTTTTTTCAAAGCAATATTTGCTTTTTTAGGTTCAGTTACAACTGGAGTTAGTAAATGTGGTACTCCATTGTACATTGATAGTTCAACTTTTTTAGGATCAACTAGTACTAATTTTACTTCATCTGGTTTAGCTCGCATTAATATTGACACTATTATACTATTTATACATACTGATTTTCCGCTTCCTGTTGATCCCGCTACTAATAAGTGTGGTGTTTTATTTATTTCACAATATATTGGTTTTCCCATTATGTTTTTACCTAATGTTACAAGTAGCTTAGATTCATCCATCGATTTTGGCACTGTTTCAAGAATTTCTCTTACTGTTACCATTTCTGTTACTAAGTTTGGAATTTCAATTCCAATTGTAGATTTACCTGGAATTGGTGCTTGTATACGAACATCTTTAGCAGCTAAAGCTAATGCAATTTCTTTATTTATACTTAAAACTTTGCTAACTTTTGTTCCTGATTTTATTTCCATTTCATATTGTGTAACAGTTGGTCCAGGATTAATTGCCACAACTTTTCCTTCTAACCCAAAATCATGGAAAACAGTTTGTAGAACACTTACATTTTTATTTATTGCATCTCTGTTTTCTCCATTTTTATTTTTTGGTGGTTTACTTAAAAGTGAAAGTGGTGGATAATTATAACCTTTAGTATCTTCTATAAATTTATCTGTAATTTCATTTTTTTCTATTTTTTCATGTTTTTCTTCTTTTTCCTCTTTTATAATGTTTGGTTTTTCATGTTTTTCTTCATTTATATGAATCAATTCTTCAACTGAATTAATAACTATTTTATTATCATTTTCAAATTTTTCTTCTGCCTTTTTAATATGTTTTTTTGTGTCATTTACTCTATCTTTTTTAAAATTTTCACTAACTCTAGAAGTCATTTTTTTAATTACATCGTAAATTGAAACTCCAGTAAACATTATAATTCCACAAATAAGTAATGCCCAAGTAGTTATTATTGTCCCATTTAAATCAAATAAGTATACAAACAAGGATGAAAACATGGCACCTAATATTCCACCACCTAAATTCATCTTACTTGATGATGATACCATAAAATTATTTACAGTTTCTGTTACAATATCAAAGCCTTCTAAATTTGTATCTTGAATATAATTTACATGTGACAATAGCAAAATACCTATTATAAAAACATATACTCCTACTAATTTGGATGTAAAAAAATCTGGTTTATCTCTTTTTATCATCATATATAATCCTACTACCATTATGGCAAATAAAAATAAATTATACCATGTTCCGACCATAAACATTGAAAAATTACTAATAAAGTTTCCAACTACTCCAGTATTTGGAATAAATCCAATCAATGATATTATTACTAGAAGTAATCCAACTAGTTCTAATTTAAAACCATTAGATTCTTTTTTTATTTCTTTTCTTTTTTTACTTTTTGCCATTATTTTACCTCACAATCATTCTAAAAAAATTATATCACAATTAATAACAAAAAAAAAGCTAGAAAATAGCTCTACCAACGATAAAACCTGATCTCCCAGGTGGGTATTACATTATAAATATTAGGATCCTTATAAAATCAAATAAGTTTTCAACACAATTTATAAATTAAATTCCCAATCGTTATTACTTGTAGGTTTTTATTAAATAAAACTACTTTTTAGCAATTAAATTATAGCATATTTTTTTGTTTTTTCAAAATATTTTTATTCACATGTATAACTTTTTGTTATTTCATTACTTTTTACTGTTGTTAAATTAGTAGATGAATCATAAATTCCAATATATGTATTATTTTCTACAGTTTGATTATAGGTTTGATAATCAATTGAAAGACTAAATTCATATTTATATGTTCCATTATTGTATACTGGATAAATTCCTTCTGTTGCATATAATCTACTGTATAAATCATCATAATCTTTTTTCATTGTAGTAAAATTATCTCTAAAGTCTGGATCACTATAAGATAAAGTAATATCTCCATCTTGTAGTTTTAATAAACTATTCACGAAATAATATTTTATCTCACTTTCTACTTTAATATCATTTATTTCTTTTTCTAATGAACATGTTAGTGAAGAATAAGTATTACTCCCATATTTATCACTATTTGTACAAGTATCAACTAGACTATAATTAAAATTATTATTATTACCCATTTTAATTTTAATTAACTTATTTGATTCAACTTCACTTATATCAGTTGTAATTAAATTTTCATCTAATAATTCTTTTATAAATATACATTGTGTATTTCCATTTGAGGTTGGATACTCATTAGTATTTTCTTGAATATATGTAAAAGCAGCATCATATAATAATTGTAATTTTTTTTCAGAAATATAGTTTTCTTTTTGCTTAAATTGTTCCATTACAGTTGGATATGAAATTCCAACTAACAATACTAATAAAACAATAACTGCTAATAATTCTGTTAAAGTAAAGCCTAAATTTTTCTTCATATTATCACCTACACTAATTTTATATCAAAGTAATATTAAAGTCAAATAAAGAATTATATAAAAAAGAAATTTAAAATTTAAATTTCCTTTTATTTTTTTAATCTGTTATTTCAGTAATTTCGGTTTCTTCATCACTTGTAACTTCAGTTTTTTGTAAAACTGTTAGAACAAGAGAATTTATATAACTAATATCATATAAGTACTCATAATTTTGACTGATTACTGTATTATTAGTTCCAATTCCTATTGTTACATATTTGAATGTTACTTTTAATCCTAAATTATTTGCTGTTTTTGTTGCTTGACTAACACTATCTCCAGTAAAGTCTGGAAGTAATTTTACTCCAGTAGAACTATTACTATAATCACCTTTTCCAATTACTGATTCTTCATATTCTGAATCTATATTAAATGCAAAAGATTCTTCTATAGTTGGTTCTATTAATTCTAAGTTAATTTTCATAGCATTTTCTACTTCTTCTAAACTATCTTCATATAATACATAATTATATAAGGTAAGTCCAGTTCCTTGATCATAAATATATTTGTCAACTCCACTTAAGTAAAGTCTTTGCATACTAATTAAATCTGCTACTTCTCCACTACCATTTTTAGTTAATATATCTTTACCAACATTATATAAAGATAATATTTCACTAGTAGTCATATTTGTTTCCATACTTTTACTTATTGTATCTAATAATTCATATAAAGCATTTAAGCTTTTTATTGATTTTAATTTATTTAGTAATGCTCTAATAATTATTTGTTGGTGTTGTCCACGAATAAAATCATTGCTATCATAATTGGTCCATTTAGAACTACAGTATGTTGGATTTGGATGTCTATTTCTAGCAAAAGCTAAAGCTTGCTCGCCATTTAAAGTTTGTAGTCCTTCTTCCACATATATTGTATTTTCTCCCCATTCTCGATTGCTATTTTGTTCACAAAAGTTATAAGGGACATCTACTTCTACTCCACCTAATGTATTTACAAGATTTACTACTCCTTTAAAGTTTATTTTAACATAATAATCAATTGTAATACCTGTAAAATTTTCAATTGTTTCAATCATACAATCTTGTCCATACCATGCAGCATGAGTTATTTTATTTTTTCTGTTATCACTAAAACAGGCAATTGGCACATAAGTATCTCTTGGTATACTTAATATTGTTGTTGATAGCGTTGTTGGATTAAATGTAATCAACATTAATGCATCTCCATTAAAAGTTGCATTTTCAATACTTTCTACTTCTGAATCAACTCCCATTATAAGTATTGTAAATGGTTTATTAAGAGTTGTATTTTTACTTGTTGATGTTTCAATTTTTGTATTTTTTGTATATATTATTTTAGTTTCAGATTCTATTTTTTCAAAATTAGCTCCTTCAATATTTTGAAACATTACTGCATAATTAGTTGGTAGAAAAACATAATCAACTTCTTCATTATATAATGCTTTTATTAATTCAATATAACTATTAAATTCTATAATTTCATTAGTTAAATCTTCTTCATCAATTATTTCATTTGGAATTTGATTTCCATCGATACTCGTTGTATCATTTAATATTCCAATAGTACTTTTTTTGTTTATATTGTCTAGTGTTTCTACATCATTTATACTTAAAGATACTAAACTACTAGAATATGATGTATAATTAGTTGACATTTTTTCAATTGTTTTATAAGTTTTTAATACATAAATTCCCATTACTATTAATATAATTGAATATAAAATTGTAATTGGTATAAATATAAGATATCGCTTTTTCATTTTTATTGCCGCTTTTATATACCATAAAATAAAAATAAAACATAGTATTATTAATATAATTGAAACTAAAATTCTAAGAATATTTTCAATTCCTGTTAATAAAGATAATCCATAAATAAAATAAAAAGTTGCTGAAATATTTAAAATTATTAATATTAAAAAAAGCATTCCGCGCAACTTATTTTTAAAAAATTGTCCTAAAAATTGGTTAGTTTTTTTCATCTAGACCTCCTATAATGTCAATATTTATTATAATTGTTTTCACAAAATTAAACAATAAATAATTTTAAAATTTTATAATTTTAACTTAATTTTACACAAAATACTTTTTTTGTAATAAAATATATTGAAATGAATTTAAATATTTGATATAATAATATTACTTTTGATGGGTCTATAGCCAAGTGGTAAGGCGTGGGACTGCAACTCCCTGATCGTTGGTTCAAATCCGACTAGGCCCTCCAAATTTTAAATTAAACTGTTTTACAGTTTTTTATATGCAGATGTGGTTTAATGGCAGAACATAACCTTGCCAAGGTTAGGACGGGAGTTCGATTCTCCTCATCTGCTCCAATGACGAATCTGTTCGAACTTTTTTCGGACTTGATATATAAAATCAATCGTGAGATTGGTTTTTTTGTGATCAAACACCCACGCATTAGCTTGGAAGCACAAAGGAATCATCCTAAATAGAAAGAATGGTGAAAATGATTAATATTATTAAACAAGAACTTGTTATGGAAAAAAAATTGAGGAAACGATTAGAGTTTGTATACGAGTTTTGTAATACTAAGCCAACATTTGTAAATGGCAGTATAAGAAAAATAGATAAGTCTAATTTAAACTACGTTAAAAACATAGTAGTTCTTGCATTTAATTACTCTACTGATATTTTTATCAATAACTTATCCAACAAGATTAAAATATCAGAATTGGAGTCTTATATTAAAAATATTAGTTAGTACCATTCTAGACAAAACAAAGATTTTATTGTATTATGTATATAGTAAGAAAATTCTTAAAATGTTTGTTTTGGAAAGTAAGTGTATTAGCAGTACCTTACTTTTCTTTTGTTTAGTAATAAAAAATAGAGAAGGAGATGATGAGGAATTTGAATGAAGAAAAAAAGATTTGTGGTTTATATTTGAGAGTTAGGCACGCGAATGATTTAGCTTGTCAGAGCAAAAAGAGCGATTAAAAGCTATGTGAAAGTTCAAATTATGAGGATAGTGGTATTAGGTAATAAGCGACCTGCATTCGATGAAATGTTAGAAGATATGAAACAAGGTAAAATTAATACCATAGTAGCTTTAAATTTAGATAAATTAAGTCGAAGCGTTTATGATTGGGAAAATTTAATGCAGTTCTTAGAAGATAATAATGGTTATATTGATTGCGCCAATGATGAAATAAATACTACTAATGCTAATGGCAAGTTAGAATCACGACTTTTAATGAGTGTATCGCAAAATGAAATTGAAAGAATATCGGAGCGAACTAAAATTGGACTTGCAGGTCCAATTAAGGCTGGCAATATACCTCATAAAGCTCCATTAGGATATAAACCGAGAACAAGAAATTAATACCTGATATAACTACTAAAGATATTGTTATTAGAATATTTTATCTATATCATAGTGGACAATTTTATCAAAAAATAAGCACCTTATTTAATGAAGAGCTAGTTTTAGATGAAAGTAATTGGAGGGATTCAACTATTGTTGCCATACTCCAAAACGAAGTATATAAAGGAGATTTTGTTCATGGTAAGAGAACTAAACACCCAACATACTATAAGGATGTAGTTGAACCAATAATCTCTAAAGAACTATGGGAAGAATGCCAAGTAAAAAAAAAGAAAAACTCTCGCAGTTATCGAAGAACTTTAACTTATTTATTTTTACAGAAATTAAAATGTCCTAAATGTAATCGTATTCTAGGTGGAAAAGCCACTAAAAAAAAATGTTAGTATTTATTATTACTATTATTGTACAGATTGCAAATGCAATATTAAAGAATTGGTAATCGAAAATTATATTAATGAATTTATCAATGAAATAGTTGAATATGATACAGTTGTTAATCAATTCTTTTTGCCTATGATTAAGCAAAAATTTGATAATCCTAAAGATGATATAGTCAAAGAATTAAATGAAAAAAGACTAAAACTAGATAGAATTAAAAAAGCTTACGTTAATGGTACATTTAACTAAATGAATTTGATACAGAAAAGAAAAATATTGAAAGTAATATCGAAGATTTAGAGTTAAAACTTTCCGAAACAGAAGTAAGTGATGAACTAAAATTTACTCCAGAAAATATATTAGTGAAAAGAGATATTGACTTCATTAACAAGATAAAATACCCAGAAAAATACAATAAAGTTAATAAATATTAGGATGATTTATCAAGAAAAGAAAAATCGGAATTATTAATGAGCTATATTGATGAGATTACTTTAATAATGATAGGTAAAAAATTAGCTGTTGAACAAGTTAATTTTAGAGATTCAATATGTAAGCCAATGAATGAATTATATTCTTCTGGTTATCTTGATAGAAGTCAGTTTATTCTATTTGGAAATGTTGTAGGAACACTTAGATTTAGTCATTATATTCCAGAAGAAAAACTAACTAAACATATTATAAGATTAAGACAATTCTATGATGTAGGATTTTATGAAGCAACTTACAATGTAGCAAAGCAAGTCTTCTATTTCAACTTCTTAGAAGATAGTAAAGCGATTATAAGAGTATTTGCATTAGAAGACTATTGTAAATTAGATACAAATATGCAAATGGAGAATTACAACTTTGGTGTCTTATATATTAAACAAGAAAATGAATTTTATAAAGTCGATAGTGAAAATGCTTTCATATATATTCCAGATAAATGCGAAGCATTAGTATTTAAAAATGAGCCTGCACCTATTGCGGTTAAACCTGCAACTATGAATGAATTATACCAAGAAGAAATTAGCGTTGCTTAATTTCAACTAACATTAATATAAATAAGAGTGGCACGTTATGACTATGAATATAGTTGTAAGTGGCGATAACGTTTTATATTAATTGGATTCTAAGGCAAGCCTTAGCCACCTGTATTTTGATAGTATGTCAAATTACCTTGGGGTTAATAATTTTGTCACAACAAAATAGAAAAGAAAAAACAATCAAGAAAAAGGAGGATTGAGAATATATCAGCACTTGCCTATTCACTACATTTAGGTAGTGATAAAAACAAAAGAAACAGTGCTAGGAAAAGTAGTAAAAGTAATGCTAGTGGCTCAACTTCAATGAGTAATAATGCAATTCAAAATTCTGCTGGATTATCTAAAGCAGATAAACCTAATTGTAGAAAATATGACAATGATAAAGACAATGTTGAAACATCATCACTTTATAATGATGTGCGAGATTTATATAAAGATGAATTTGAAGATTCACTTTTAGAATACAACTCTAAACAAACAAGAAATGATAGAAAAATAGAAGATTACTTTTCTAAAATTAGTAATGATGATAAAAGTGATCTGGCATGTGAAATCATCATAGAACTTGGAAATAAAAAGCATTTGGAAACTTTACTACCTGATTTTAAAATTGCCAATGCTATAATTCATTATGATGAAACAATTCCCCATCTTCATATTATTGGTGTTCCTATTAAAATAAAAAATAAATATGGAATGTCCAAATAAGTCGATAAATCAACTATATTTACAAAAGAATCTCTTACAAAAATTCAGAAAAAAATGAGAGTCTCTGTATTGAGTCATTTAATCAAGAATACAACCTGAATAATACTCTAAAAGCCAAATTAAAGGGTCGTAATCAAGATATTCATGTATTAGATATGACTAACTATCAAGCAATTAAAGATGAGCTAGAAAAGAAGCAAAACAATTTAGATAAAGCTAATAAAAAATCCTTAGAACTTGATAACAATTCCAAAGATATTAAAATTGTTATTAATAATTTAAAACAATCTAAGGTGAATAAAGAAAACTTTATATTAGATAGTGATGATAAAACTAAAATAATTGAATATATCAATCAACTTTATTCCTACTTTTTGAAATTAGTAATTTTATTTTGTCATTTATTTTTCTTAAATTTTCAGGAGAAAGTTCATTTCCATTACAATACGTTAAATCTAAAAACATTAACATAGGGGCTAAAGTAGATACTAATGAAACAAAACTTTTTTCTTTTTCATAATAGTATCCATTACTCCAATTAACAACCTCAAATAAAGGTTTAGGAATTTCTCCAAAATATTCACTTTCTTTGTAATCATCTTGAGCACGACAATAGTTTTCAGCAATTAAATATTTACTTCCTTTAAAAGTTTGCAATGCTTCCATTATTCAATTTGTTGTTCCACTTTTAGAAATAGTGATTAAGCGCTTATAGTAATAGATATTTTCTTTATTAAAATAATCTCTTGGTTCAATCACTTCAGCGTATAGTTTATGACTTTCTAATATCATCTGAAGATAATAAGCCACAGCTTTTGATCCTCCAGTTGCCATAATTAAAGTTGGAACACTCCTGCTATTTAATATAGGATTCCAAAAATTTCTTAAAAATTGAAAATAAGTAAATTGTTTTTCATAGTTTATTTGCATTAATCTCGTCTCAAGTTTATTAAAATTTACTTCTGAGAGTTCTGTATGAGTATGCTTTATCATAAAATCACTTCATTCACCTTCATTGTAGCAAAAGAAGTGGCAATATGAATGTCAGTTATAAAATTCTTCTAAAAGTTTTATTGATTTAATTCTGCTTATATAAAAATGTCTAATTTCATCTTTTAACTCACAATAAGCTGCTGTTCCCCATTCATTTCCAAATACTATTAAATCATAGGGATGGATAATTCGTTCAGAAATTGTTTTTTCTTTTGAAAAGTACTTAATAAAGCATTTCCGTTTTTCTTTGATTGAACGATTAATAGTATTATAAATACTCTTATTGTTAATTTTTAATGGTATTGGTGTAATAAACCTTTTAGGAACATTTACGTTCTGATTTAATACATAACCACCGTAAGGACCTTTTATAGTGTCAATATATATTCCTGCCATTTCAATTTCGTCTTTATAAACTCTAATCATTCTTGGAGATACTTCTAGTTTCTCAGAAAGTTCCGCAATACTATATTTTTTTCTTCACTTGCTCCAAAGAGTATCCAGTTGCTTACCCTTAATTGTGGTTAGCGACTTTTTTAATAGTAAAAAGTTAAATACTTCCTTTCAAATCTAATTGAGAGGAGGTATTTTTGTATGAACAAAGATAAACTAAAGGACTGGTGTTTAGAAACATTTAAAGATGGAAAAGTTAAAGTAACTAGTGGTAGTGAAGAAGTAATTCCTAAAACAAATATTAAAAAGATTAATCCAACTATATATAAGATTAAATCTATTACTATCCTTTATTATGATGGTAACTATTTCAAAAACAAAAATTATTACATTCCAAAACTAAAGCAATAAATGAATTTTGAAGAAATCAAAAAATATTTGAAAGGAGTTATTTAAAATATGAAAAATTTTGAAAAATACATTGTTATTAAAACTATGTCTGAACTTCTTGCTTATGAACTTTACTATTATTACAAAATTGATAAACCAACTTACGATAATGTCGAACCAATTTATAACACTGTTCATTGTCAAATTCCACATAAAGAAATAATGGAACTAGGTACTATTATGGCTAAAGTACTCTATGATGTCCCAATAAAATAATTCAAATGAACAATATAACTATAAAAAAGATAAAAAAGTATCGATTTTTAAAAATAATAGCGTTATGATAAGAAACAATTAATTAGGGACGAAAAGAATGTCCATTATAACGGTTAAAGATCAACCTTACAAAAATCTTTAAATCTATATGTAAATCCATATAGTGCAACGATATTATTGATAGTAAGTAATAATTAAAAGAGAATCGGAAATTGGGATGTTTCATTAAAAACAGAGTTCTTACAATAAAAAACTAATCAATGACCTACTAACTGAAGAACAAAAACTAAAACTAGGAATATCACTTTATAAAATAGCAACTTACTACAATGTTAATAGTAAAAGTCTAGTTAAAAGATGGTATTTAAAATCCAAATTTAGTGGTAATTTTAATGATTATTACTCATCAATCAAAGATAATTTCAAAATTACTTTTAATCCATTATCTACTACTGAATTTATTAGAACATTTGAAAATATGGGTATGAGTAAAGCAAAATATGATAAATTGAAAAACAAATATTATTTTAACTAGATACTTGATAATCGATTATTTCAATGTGCAATAGACCATATACAATATGAAAATGAACGCATAGAAAAAGTCCTTAATTTGCCTTGTAAGTTTAGGGTGCTTTAATTGTTTTAAAGCTTTTGTTTCCTTTTGTCTAACTCTTTCTCGAGTAATACCTTGGACTTGTGCAATATCCTCGTAATGGTATTCTTCTGCCAATAATTTTAATGTTTCAATTTGCTCATTTGTCCACGCATTTGATGGAGGCAACTCTAAATCATTATTTTTGCAACGTTTTTAACTGCATACCAAGTACAACCAAATTTTTTCTTCATGCAATGAGCTGATTCTTTACCCCAGTTTTCAATGATATATTTTATCTGTTCTTCAGTAAATACAAATCTGTCACCTCTCATCTTAAGGTGACCTCATTATTAATCTTTCAGGATTATTTTCTTTCATAAAATTATTGTAAAAAATATCGTAGACAAAATTAAATGTTTTAACATAGTCAGTTTTTTCGTGTGTTTTTAAATTAGTCCACAATCCATTCTCGTCAAACTCGATTAGTGAGCAATCAATTAATTCTTCTTCATCTTTTCCCCCCATGTAATAGCCCACCCTTACAGTGTACCTGCGACTTGGACAATATAATAAGTAAAATGCCTTAATGTATCAAAATGTTGTTCTTGTGGAATAAGGTTTGCTAATATCTGTAATAATTTCGCTACATCAAAATCTAGTTTTCTTCCATCAGTTATAGTTTTAGTTTCATTTCTTCTTGAATTTTAGCAGACAAATAATTTTTTAATAAAAAAAGCTAGTTTATTCTACACTAGCTATTTCTAATTTATTATTTGCATGAATTATAATTAATGAACAAACTTCCTGATAACCTAAATCTTCTAAATAAGTTATATCTACATCTACATAGTATGCATTTTCATCAATTACTCCGTTTTCTGATTCATAATCATCAGTTTCTATATTTGTTACCTTAACTTCACTAACAGTTGGTAATGTTTGAGTTCTTTTACCATAAATATTATTTTCAACATATTTATAAATTGTATCTTTTGCTAATTTAATAAAATCATCTTGATATTCAGTATAAATAAATTGAACACCACCCACATCATTTTTATTTATTGAATTTGAAAGTGAATAAAAATCAGAAATAAATAATTGCGTAATTAATGAAACATATATTTCTTCATCTATTTCTTCTTTTTCTAATTCTTCTTTTAAGTCTTTAAATAAAGATTTATAGTACTCTGTTTCATTTTCTTCTAAATTATAATTATAATTTTCAATACTTTCTAATACTTGTACTTCAGTTGCAACTTTACTTGTTAAACTATTATATATATTATAAATTGAAATACCTAAAACAATAAATAAAATAACAACAATTAATACTAAAATTAATTTTAATTTTAATTTTTTCTTTTTCTTCAATTTATTCACTTGTTCCTTCCAATAAACTACTAGATTCTTTAGTTTTTTTAATTAAATCATAAACAACAATTGAATTAGATATTGAAATTGCTTGTTCTGAAATTAAATTATATTTATTTATATAATCAACACTAACAGTTTCATTTGAATCTAATAATTTACCTTCTTCTCTACTTTGGCTATAATACATTTTATTTGTTAGCCAATTTCCATCAGGGAAAATAACCACATTTTCATCAACACTAAATATATCATGACCAATAGCATATTCATTTGTAAAACCTAACATATTGCCTAAAGTTGGAGCAGCATCTATCATTCCCATTACTTTTGTAACTTCTCCTTGAACTTCTTGATCTTTTGTCCAAATAATAAAAGGTACTTTCCTATTTAATTCATATGAATAGTAATCAACTTTTTGATAATTAGGATCACTCGAATCTAATACACTATCTGTATATGGATCATAATTATAATAGTATGTAAATTCTGATTTTTTTAATTTCGCGTCATGATCTCCATATATTACAATTACTGTATTGTCAAGTAAACCTTCACTATCTAATTGTTCTATAAATTGTCCAATAGCCTCATCAGCATAATGAACTGATTTAAAATAACTACCTAATTTTGTACCTTCTAAAAATGGAGCAGTAACTTCTGTAACTTCACCTGTTTCCTCATTAGTTGTAGTATATTTATATGTTACATCATAATCACTAAATTCCTCAATTCCAGTAAATGGTGTATGATTTGTAAGCATTAATAATACTCCATAAAATTTAGCATGTTCAGTGCTTATATTTTTAATTATTTGAGTAGATTGGCTAAAAAATGATTTATCGTTTAAACCTAACCCTATTATATCTTCATCATTAATTGTATAATCTTTAGTATAATAATAAAAATTATCATATCCTAAACTACTATGTGCATTGATTCTATTCCAAAAAGTACCATTATTTGCATGCATACTAAATGTATAATAACCTTTTTCTTTTAATAACTTAGGAATTGAAATATATTCACGATTCCAATAACTAATAAATACAGTTCCACTACTAGCTGGCATTAATGATGTATTAAAAGTAAATTCACTATCACTACTTGTACCAACACTCTCTTGAGCATAGTAATTAGAAAAATATAATCCTTCGCTAGCTAATTTTTTTAAGTTAGGTGCTACATCAACACCATTAAAACTAGCATCTAAAGTAAATTGTTGGATACTTTCAGCATGAATTACAATTACATTTTTTCCCTCAAAAATACCTGTATACTCATTTTCAGTACTACTATTTTCCTTAGTTTCATAAAATTCTCTAAATGCTTTTGCACTACTATCATAACCAAATAATGGATTTAATTCTGATTTTAAAGTAGCGAATAAATCATTCAATTGATATGTATAAATACCAAATCTTAAAACTAAATATTCACGATTCCATTGTTTAGTCAATCGACTTATATCAACAGCTGTTAGAGTTGATATAAATATTCCAAAAAATAAAAATCCTATTACTAAAGTATTTATTGCTCTTAATTTACCTTTTTCAATTAAAGCTACTCCCTCATAATACTTTTTCTTTTTTAGTTCACGATGAATAAATATTATTGTAAATATTTGCCAAATATATGTAAAATCTTTCAATTCCATTACATTTTGAACAACTGCATCTCCAACATCTACTATTTGCAATGATGTTTCAATAAGTGAAAATGATACAAATGATACATAATTAGAATAATACATTGAATTTATTACACAAATTGCTGTATAAATAATAGACCAAACAAAAAAATATTTAAATTGATTTTTTGGCTTTATAAAATAACCAAAAGCACCAATTATTAATATTATTGCAGCATCAGCTATAATTGGATAAATATCAAAATAATTTTTTACAGTAAAAAATCTTAGCAAACATCCATTAATTAATGATGTAAGAAAAAAGGTTGTAAAAAGTATATTTGTCTTTAAATAAGACTTATAGTTTATTTTCATATTGGATATTTTATCAACAATTTTTTGTTTATTTATTTTATTTTTAATCAAAATAATCACCTCATAATTACTTAACAAGTATACCACTTATTTAAATTTTTTTCAATTAGTGTTTTTAAATAAACTAACCTTTACTGTTTTTTACATCTTTTTAAATATATTAATTAAATTTTATATTTGAATTAATATTTAATTAAAAAAATCCCAGATACCGTAGTATCCGAGATTTTTATTTAATCATAAAGCTTACACCTTTCTTTTCATTTTTCACACTTATTTCATAATCTGCTAAAGCAATTGTTTTTTTTATTATTGATAAACCTAATCCAAATTGACCATTTATACCTTTTTTATATGGTGTAAATAAATCATCAAATACTTTTTCATCAATATTAGGTCCATCATTGTAAAATACAATGCGATTATTTTTTATTGTGATTTTTATTAAGCTATCTGCGTAGCGTATAAAGTTATTAAATAAGTTATCAATAATTGCTTCCCACATATCAAGTGTTCCTCTATATATGGTTTTTTTATCATTTATTAATACTTCCCATTTTAAATCTAAACGATGATATTTAAATTTTTCTAATGATTCATTTAAAATTGGAATTATATCAACAAACTCATGAGTATAATTTTCGTTTTCTTTTATATAGTTTAGTTTATTTAAGTATAGTAAGGAGTGTACTTTCAATTCTAATTTATTAATTTGTTCTTTAATTACTCTATGAGCCTCATTTTTATCAATCATTGAATCTTCAGATGCTTCTATATATGATTTTATCACAGTAAGAGGAGTTTTAAAATCATGTGATATATTCTGATACATTTGATTTTTATATTCTTCTTGTTTTTTTAAGGAAATTTTCATATTATCAATTGTATCAGATAAAACTTTTAATTCATCATCAGTTCTATATTTCAACTTGTCTTTAAAGTTTTCATTACTAATGTTATCTATTTTTATTTTTAAATATTCTATTTTAGTAAGAAGACCGCTAACCCATAATATCAACATTATTGATATTAAAAATAATGGGCCAGCAAGAACAGGAATAAGTACATAGAAAAATTCTTTTTTAATTTGTTCTATATAAGTATTATCTGTAATAGCTATTTTTACAATGTAATCATCTGTATATTTAGAATAATAATAAGTTTTATTTTTATAAACAAATTTTCCATTTTCTAATTTTATTAAATCTAAGATTTGATTAGGAGTTGATTCAACTATATCATTAAAATTATTTGAAGTTATTATTTTTGTATCCTTATTTATATATATAAAAGCTATACTTTGACTTATTTCACTATCATCAATTTCATTATCAATTAATTGTAATGGTTGATTTAAAAAGTGATAAATGTTTTTTTCATAAAGCGGAAGTAATACTGTTGGTAATAATCCACATAATACAATTAAGATTATTAAAATTATTAATACAGCTATTGTTAAAAGTTGACGTAGTAAGTTTTGTTTTAGACTTCTCATATAAATCTATATCCAAATCCATATATTGTATTAATATGAATTCTTGACATTTTTTTTCTAAGTCTTCTAACTAAATCATCAACAACTCTGTCACTTCCAAAATAATCTTGTCCCCATATATGCTTTAATATGTCTTCTCTACTAAATGATTTATTTGAATTATTTAAAAATAATAAAAGTAAATCATATTCTAATGTAGTTAAAATAATTTCTAAATCATTATCAAATACTAGTCTTTTATCTAAATCTATTTTATAACCTTCATATTCAACTTTTTTAACTGTAGGATTATATACTCGTTTAATAATATTATTAACTCTAAGAACAAGTTCTTTTGGAGAATAAGGTTTTGTGATGTAATCATCGCTTCCTAACTCTAAACCAATTATTTTATCTAATTCTTGATCTCTTGCAGATGTAAAAATAACTGGTGTTACTAAATCTTTTTCTCTTATTTTTTTGATAATATCATAACCACTAATATTGTCTCCTAGCATAATATCTAAAATCCAAAGTTGTACATCGCTATTTGTTATAAATTCAAAAGCACTAGTTCCACTAAAGAAATTAATTACTTCGTATCCTTCTTTTTCTAAATAAGTTTTAATTAAATTATTTAAGTTTTCCTCATCTTCTACTAAACAAATCTTATACATACTGCACCTCTTTATTAGTATATCATTTAAATCTGATATTTACTAGTTATCACCTTCTATCATTTATTATATAAGTTTTAGGAGTGTATTTTTTAATTTTTTTAGGTTTTACATTTTTGTCTTTAAATATTCATCTATCACCTCCGACAATAAAAGTATACAAAACAATTGTGTAAAGATTTTGATAAAATTGTGTGAAATTATGAAAAAAAAGATGAAACACATCTTTTAAAACTTTATTACTGATTTTTTTAATCAAAAATATGGATTATATTTTTTTTCATGTCCAAGTAATGTCATATCACCATGTCCCGGATAAACATAAATATTATTATCATATTCTTTTATTTTACTAATACTTTTTAACATTTCATTATAATTACTTGTTTCTAAATCTGTTCTACCGATTGTATTTTTGAAAAGAAAATCACCACTAAATATAATATTTTCATTTAAAAAGTAAAAACTAATTGAATCACTTGTATGTCCTTTTGTATATATTACTCTATATTTAAATTCATCAATTTTATATTCTTTTTCTTCTACATTATTGAATTCAAATACAGGAACTTTATAAATTTCTAGAATGTCATGTAATGCTCCTATATGATCAAAATGACGATGTGTAATCAAAATTCCTACTACTTCATAATTTTTTATTTCATTAATTATTTTATCATTTTCATCTCCTGGATCAATTATTAAACATTTATTATTATTAACTAATACGTAACAATTAGTTTCTAAGTATCCCACTTTTACTATATTTATCTGCATAATTTTTCTAATACCTCCTTAACAGGACCATAAGTTTTTCTATATCCTTCAATTAATCCATATTTTTTTATTGCTTCTAAATGTTTCTTTGTTGGGTATCCTTTATGATTTTTAAATCCATACATTGGATATAATGCATCTAATTCATACATCATTTTATCCCTTTTTACTTTTGCAAGAACACTAGCAGCTGCAATACTTATACTTTTACAGTCTCCTTTTATAATTGAATTTGTATTTATATCAATATCAAGTGGCATTGCATCAACTAATATATATTCCAATTTAATTTGTTCTTTTACTTCTTCAATAGCTTTAATCATCGCTTTTTTACTTGCTTGATAAATATTTATTTCATCAATTTCTTTTGGACTTATTATTCCAAAGCCAAATGCAAGAGCATTTTTAACTAAATAATTGTAAAACTCATCTCTTTTTTTTTCAGTTAATTTTTTAGAATCAGTTAATCCTTCTAATTGAAAATTCTTTGGTAAAACACAACAACATGCTACTACTGGTCCAATTAATGGACCTCTACCTACCTCATCTACTCCACCAATAAAATTAATTCCTGTTTTATATAATTCATTTTCATATTTGTATAAATCTACCATTTTTTCACCTCTTTAAAAATTATAACATTTTTGGAACTAAATATAAACAAAAGCATATAATTTACTAGATAGGAGTGTTTAAATGAAGAAAGATAGAAATTGTGGAATTCCACCTTATCCTGTGTATCCACCATATCAAGCAATGCCTAATATGATGGGTTATAATGGAATGATGCCACCTATGCCAATGCCTTTACCTATGCCATACCAACAGTCAACTGGAGTTGATACAGATACAATTTTATTAAATCAAAAAATTAATAATTTGGAACAAGAAGTTACCTTATTAGATAAAAGGGTAACTAATTTGGAAACGATAATAAATTCATCTAATATGATATCTCCATCTAATAACAAATATAACAGTTCTAATTATCAAATGATGTGAAAAAATACCTCAATCTTGGAGGTATTCTTTTATTTTATCAACTGATATTCCAGTTATATTGGAAATATCATCTATTCCATATTTATTTATTACTTGATCAATTAATGAAAATAAAAAATTGGATTTATTTTTAAATTTAATTATAAGTCTTCTATCAATTTGAACTTCATTACTATATTCAGATATTTTTTCTTCATATTCTTTTATTTTTTCACGATATATTTTATTATTTTCTTGTAATTCTCTTTCCAAATTTTTATATTTTATTTTTATCATATCTAATTCTTTAATTTGATATTCATAGTCAATTACTTTATTAGAATATGAATCCATATTTAAAGATACTTCTTTTAGTATTTGTTTTCTTTCATTTGAATCCTTTTTCATTGTATTTTTTAATTCATCAATTTCTTTTACAATTTCATTTTCATTATATTTTTTAGTTTTTTTTCCCATGATATCATCCCCATTTATTCTAATATAATAATATCATAAACTAAATTATAATGCTATTTATTTTAAATATAAATTTAATTTTAAAATGAATAGTTTAGAAACGACCGCCACCGCCGCCGCCACCAAATGATCCTCCTCCACCAGAAAATCCTCCACCATGTCCTCTAGAAGATGATCTTGTACTTTTGGCATTTCGAGCTTGATTTGCTGAATTTATAGAGTTATTTATTGAACTAGATACAATATTACTAATTCTGGTAATTGCAAATATTCGACTATAATCAAAATATAAATTTTCTAAATTTTGATTTTGAGATAATTCTTTAAGCTTAAGATCCATTGTTTTTGCTAGTTTATCTGCACATCCAAATACAACTGCATATACTAAATACTTTTCCCATAATTGTATTTCCGGTAATTCTTTTTCGCCAAATCTACCAAAATCAATTAAGAATTTCTTTAATGCTTTCCATTTAGCATATTCTTCATTTGCTTCTTTTGTTCTTTTTGAAATAGATTCTAAATAAATTATAGATATTATAGAAACTATTAAGCATAAATAATCTATAAAATAAAAGTTTTCAGTTTCTGGTCTAATAAACTTAAAACATGAACCAATTAAGCACAGTAATAGTGGAAAAAGTTTTTTACCATTTGTTTCTTCATAAAAATGATGTTCTTTAGCAAACGATATAGCATTTTTTTTCCATTTTGTATACCCAGATAAAAAAGTACTATAATTTTTCTTAGATAAATTTTTTAATTTGGATAAAGTGATTTCTGTTTCGCCATTAAATATCCAATTAATTAAATCTTTTTCAGATGAAGTAATTAAATCCAATTTACTCGAATCATACATAAATTTGTAGTCTTTTTTATCAATTTCTTCAAATGAGATTACTTTTTTATTTATTAGATTTAGAATTGATGCAGACACTTCATTATTGCCTATTTTCATATTTAATAAATATCCAACAATTTCTGGTTCTAAGTCACTTGGAAAATCACGATAATATTCTCCACTAAAATCGCTTTTATATTCTTTATCATATTTTTTATATATCTTATATAAAACAAAAACAATTAAGAAAAGCCAAACAATTTCCAATAAATTTAAAATTTTATTAGTTTTATTTATTGAATTAATTTGTTTAATTGCTTCATCTCTAATTAGATTTGCTTCTTCTGCTTTTGTTGTCTCTACACTTAAAATACTTTCTAATCCATCAACATTACTAAATTTAGAGCTATTTTTTACAACAGATTTATCAAAAACAAATCTGACATCAACTGCAGTATTCGCATCTAATAAATTGATTGTTAACAAAATAGTTTCTTTATCAATATTGCTAGTTTCTCCAAATAAAGGTCCATGACCCCATGCTCTTAATTCAGTAGTATTACCTGGAATATGAATATACATTTCCAAATTTTCAATTGATTCATTTAAATCATCAGAAAATATATTAAATCCTACTTCAGCAATATCATTATGAACAACTGCCATATTATGAATTATATACTCTGTATAAAATCCTTTATTTGAATAAGGATTATATATTCTATATTTTTCACCATAAGTAGTTATGCTCCTAGTAAATACTCCATATTCACCATTAAAGGCACTATTTACTTCACTAAAATCATCTGTTGAAGCAAATAAAGTATTATAATTTATATCATCATCAACATCAATAGCTGCAATTTTTACTAAAGTTATTGAATCTCCATTATAAATATCACTACCGTTAAATGAACTTAATTTATTTTCAAATTTAATCGCATATGGATTTTTGAAATCTATTATTCTTTCAAATCCGTTATAACTCCCATTTAAAACAAAAAGTTCTTTTACTGAAATATCACCATTATCCAAAACTGTTGCATCAATATAATAATTACTTATTCCATATGCTTTTACTTGAAATGGTATAAAAATTAATATTGATATTATAATTAAATATATTTTTTTCATTTTTTACCCCTAACTAAATTTAAAAGGTCTTATCGACCTAAAATTTAACATTTGGAACTTCTTTATCAGCTTCACTAGCTTCAAAGAAAAGTTCTGTTTTAAAATTAAACATTCCAGCAATTATATTTGATGGGAACATTTCTATTTTATTTTTATAACTTAAAACAGTATCATTATAAAACTGTCTTGAAAAAGAAATTTTATCTTCTGTTTCTTTTAAATTATTTTGTAAATCCATAAAGTTTGTATTTGCCTTTAATTCAGGATAAGCTTCTGTTAAAGCGAATAATCTACTTAATGCTCCAGATAATTCACCATTAGCTTTCATTTCTTCTGCTGTTGTGGTTGCACTTACTGCATTATTTCTAGCATTTACAACATCTTCTAATGTAGTCTTTTCATGACTTGCATAACCTTTTACAGTTTCAACTAAATTTGGGATTAAATCTGCTCTTCTTTTTAATAGAACTTCTATTTGTGCCCATTGATCTTTAACCTTATTTCTTAAACTAACTAAACTGTTATATGTAGTCATAATATATGATAATATTAAAATTACAACTACAATTAATATAATTAAACCTATACTCATTTTCTATTCCTCCTTAATATAAGTATATCAAAAATACTCAAAAATTAAAAGCATTTTTTAAATTTTTTATAATTATAATTTATTTTCTGGTTCTTCTTTTATATAATCAAAATTTTCAATATATTTTACATATTCTGATTTTCCTCTTTTTATCACAAAACAATAATCATCTGGTACTTCTAATTTCATATCATTTGTTTTTTTTGAAATATATTTTTAAACAAATTGTTCTGTAATTCCATTTCCTACCCAAATAAAATTATCTGTACTACTGCAATTTTTAAACCATTGTTCAATTTCAATCTTTTTTATTTTATCAATTCTATCAACTAGTATAAATGAAATTATATCGAGATCTTTTGCATCATTGAATAAATCTGGAAATATTTTTTTATTTTCATCACTAACTTTTTCTTTAAAAAATTCAATACCAATAATGAAAACCTGAATCTTTTTTATATCTTTAAATATTTTTTTATCACGTTTATTATTTTCATATTTTTGTTTACATTTATTAATATAAGCTAATAAATTTGAAAATATATCATCATAATTAGATGCACAATATTGATATTTATTTTTATAATCATCTATAGAACCATATTCCTCTAAATTAATTACTATAGTTTTTGTATTATTAATCAATACATTTTAATTTACAAATAAATTGACTAAATTATTTGTATTCATTAAATCTAGAGTTGATAAAACTGTAACATAATTTTTCGAAAAATCAAATCTAACAACAGATAAATCTTCTTTTGCCATTCCTATTATTAAATTACTACTATTTATTAAATACTTTTTTATTGAACTATATGAAACAACATCTGGTAAAATAGGAATTTTATCTGCTTTTCACACACTACTAATACTTATTGTTTCACAATAATTTTTAATAAATTTCGTTATTTCGTCTTTTGGATAAACTAAAGCAGTTTGAAATTCAAAAATATCTTCAAGTTTAATAAATCCTCTACCAAATAATTTAGATGAATATAATCGACTTGTATTTCCTAAAACAGCAATATAATCATCTTCACTATTTTGTTGTAGACAATATGTAAGTGAGAAATTTTGTTTCAATATAAATCTAGCACCATTTGTTGTAGATAAAGTTATAACAAAATATACACCATATCTATTACAATCTCTAGATAAAATTGTAAGTATTTCTTCGTATTGCCCTACTAATTCTTGAAAAGCTTTAAAATTATTTATAATAACTACTAAATTTGGTAAGGTTTTTCCACTATTTTTACAATAATTTATAAAATTACCATTATTTTCTTTAAACAAAGTTTTTCTATTTTCTATTTCTTTATTAATATATTTAAATAAATTTTCTATTTTTTCTAATTTATAATATCTCCAACAACTGGACTTTTTCAAACATTTTTAAACTACCTGAGCCAAAATCCATTATATAATAATTGACTTCGGAGTTACTATAAAGCCTCATTGATAAATACAACAATGTTGTAATTAAACTTTCTTTACCTGAACCAGTTGAACCATAAATCGTTGTATTTCCTTCATTTGTAATTGGAACAGTTAACAACATTTGTTTTTGAAAACTTGGTATATCATATTCACCGATAACAACATCTAATATATTATCAATTTTTTTATAATTATATTTAATTATTAAATTATCAAATAAAATAGTTTCCGATATTTTTTCAAGCCATAATGGTTTCGATTTAATATTATTATTTTTGGCAATATTATCTAAATATTTAACTATATTGATTAGTTCTGAAACATTACCTTTTTCGACTTCAACTTTTCTTCTAGTTTCCATTCTCTTTAATCTATAACCAATATTATCAATAACATCTATTGATGTATCTAATTCTTTTTTATGTTTTTCTCTAGCAATGTATTTACAACCAGCCCAATCTGCCTGACTTAATACAAATACTTCATTATAACCAACTTGAAAATAAAATCTACCAGTTTGTTTTAAATATACAGCATCTTGGCATTTAATAATTTCAGTTGAATCTGATTTATCTTGAACTCTCAAACAAACTCTAAATCGCGTATTACTCCAAATTTGAGGATATACTACACCACTTGGCTTTTGAGTTGCTAACAAACGACCAATACGTGCTGCACTTATAAGTTGTTCCATAAATTCTGGTTGTTGATTTTTTAATTCTGCAAATTCATCACTAATTATAAATAAATGTGAAACAGCTTCTTTTAATAAACCTTCTCTATACATTTTTTGATATTTGTAAATATCAACTGTACTTTTTCCTGAAATTTCTCTTGCTTCAATAAAAAAGAGCTTGTCTTCTTTTTAGTTCAGATTCAATAGATGCCAAGCTTCTTTTAATTTCATTTGCATCTAAATTTGTAATTGTCCCTACCAAATGTGGTAATTTAAAACCTAAATTATTATTTTCAAAAGCTCCGGCTAAACCTACACCCTTATAATCAATTAATATAAATTGAACTTCATATGGATGAAAATTTACAGCCATTGATAAAATATTCGTTATTATAAATTCTGATTTTCTTGATCCTGTCATTCCCACAATTAGACCATGAGGTCCATGATATTTTTCATGTAAATCTATACTAATTTTATCACCATTTTTACCAATTCCAACTGGAGTTGATAAATTTAATACTGGGTTACTATCCTTCCATCTAACTGATACATTTAACTGTTTAATTTTTCCAGATTCAAACATCTCTAAAAAACTTAATTTTGAAACTAAATTTCCTTCATCATTATCTGGAAATAAAATTTCTTTTTTTCTTTCAAAAAATTATTTTCAGAAATTTCAGCAATAATTTCTATTAATTTTTCTTTTATAGTTCCGATTTTCTTATTATTGGGTAAATACGTATCAAATTCTAGTTCAATAGTTGCAACTATTATAGTAACCAAACGTTTATTCATATTTATCACTTATTTTATCTTTCTACCATGTATATCATAGTTAAATGATAACATATAAATAAAATTTTATAAATAATTTTATAGTATTTGTATATATTTTATTATTTAATTAATACTATAAATATGTGAAAGGATGGTCTAATGAATACTGAGATAAGAGAATACATAAAAAATAATTTTAAAGACTCAAGTATTGATGATTTAAGAGAATCAATCGTCTCTTCAATTGAATCTAAAGATGAACTTGTTTTACCTGGGCTTGGAGTATTGTTTGAAATTTTTTGGAATAATTCAAATAATCAAGAAGATATTTTAAATATTATAAAAAACAAGTTATAGTAAAGTTGAAATTATATTATAATTTTTTCTTTATTTAGTATACAAAAAGATAACAAATAATATGTTATCTTTTATTATATTGTTTTAAAACAAAATAATTGATTTTCCAAATTGACAATTTTAATATCGATGAAACTATTTAAAAATATTTTTATTAACTTCTATATATATTTGTTTTGCATTTAAGGTATTTTATTATTTGTAATATTCTAAATCATTTTCAAGTTCATAATTATATATTACATTAATACTAAGATTCTTATTTTAGTTGATAAAATTTAGTTTTCTTAGTAATTATTTATATCCAAACACCAAACATAACTCCACACATTGCTAGTATAATTCCTACTACCCAAAATGTTTTAACTATATCTTTTTCATCCCATCCTAATTTTTCAAAATGATGATGAAGTGGTGTCATTAAAAATATTTTCTTATTTCTAACAACTACTGAATATGTTTGAATAATACAAACAAGAGTTTCTACAATAAATACTCCCATTATAATAATAAATGTCAGCTCGTGATTTGTTAATATTGCTATTGAAGCTACTGTTGCTCCAAGTGACAATGAACCAGTATCACCCATAAATATCTTAGCAGGATTAGTATTAAAAAATAAAAATCCAAGTAAAGAACCCACCAATATAAAACAAAATATCGCTATTTCAGTATATCCACTTACCCAAAATGAACTCCAACAAATTAGTCCCATTGCTAAAAATGCAATAAGAGATAAACCACCAGCTAGTCCATCTAACCCATCAGTTATATTAACTGCATTACTACTAGCTACTAAAATAAATAATATAAAGATTCCATAAATCCAACCTAAATGTAATTCAATACCTAAAGTATGAATATTTAACACAGGATTTCCACCATTTTTCATAAAGATAAAAAAGAATATCAATGCAATAAATATTTGTCCAGCTAGCTTTTGAATTTCTGTTAGTCCAATATTATTTTTTCTTTTAATAATTAAATAATCATCGATAAAACCTAATATTGCATATGTAACAAACACAAATAATATTATAAATAAATTTTCTGTAAATTGTATTTTATCCATTATAAGTAGGATTAATGTTGTAATTAAAGTTCGTAAAATAAAAATAAATCCCCCCATAGTTGGTGTTCCATTTTTTTCTTTATGTTTTTCTTGTAAATAAATACTAACATTTTGTCCAGCTTTTTTATTTTTAAAAATTGGTATCAATATTAAACCAGTTATAATCGATAGTATAAATCCTATCATCATTGCCAACATTGCTTTTGCTAATATTAACACATTTATCATCTCCTAAATTATCTTTACACAGTATATCATTTTTAGTTATTTTTGTATATAACTATTTAAAAATATCCAAATATTCTAAAACAACTTTCTTGTCATTAAAAGGAATTCTTTCATTTTTAATAACCATCACTTCTTCATGACCTTTTCCAAGAATTAATAATGCATCATTTGTTTCTAATAAATCTATACCTTTTTTAATAGCAATTTTTCTATCTAAACATACTTCAAAATTTGTCAATTTAGTAGACTTAGTCATGTCTTCTATTATTTGTTTTGTATCTTCAAAATGAGGATCATCATTTGTAATGATAAATTTTCTAGAATATTTACCAACTATTTCAGTCATAATTGGTCTTTTTTCACTATCTCCATTTCCTGTACATCCAAAAACTACATAAATATTTCCTAATGTAAAATCATTTACGGTTGAAATAACTTTTTCTAAAGAATCTGGACTATGAGCATAATCAATTATAATAACATTATCCTTAAAATTAATTTTGTCCATTCTCCCATTTGGGGCATTTAATTTTGGAATAACACTATTAATTGAATTTTGATCTAATTCTAATTTTGTTAAACATGTAATACAAGCTAGTAAATTATATACATTATATTTACCAACTAATGAACTTTCTACAATATAAATATTGTTTAAATATTTATACTTAATTAAACTATTTGTACTACTTAATGTAACTTCTTCTACAGTAAAATCAGAATTATTAAATCCATAGGTTACATTTTTATTTTCTTCAAGTAAAAAATATTTTTTAAAATCATCATCATTATTTACTATCGCATAGCCATTTTCTACAATTTGTTTAAATAGTATTTGTTTAGCTAATGCATAATTTTCCATATTTTTATGAAAATTTAGATGATCTATAGTTAAATTCGTAAAAATACCTATATTGAATTTTATATTTTTCACTCTATTTGTTGCTAAACCATGACTGCTTAGTTCCATAATTACATTTTTACATCCAGCATAATAAGCCTGAATAAGCAAATTATATGTATCGCAAATATCTACTGTTGTATTTGGTAAATCAATTATTTTTTCTTTAATATAAAACCCAATTGTTCCAATATAAGCAGTTTTTTGATTCAATAAATTTAAAGCATCATGAATTAGCATGGCGGTAGTTGATTTACCATTAGTACCAGTAATTCCAATAATATTCATTTTTTCTAATAATTTATTATAATTATCTTTTAAATACTGATTTAAATATTCACGAGTATCAGCTACAACAATTGATGGAACACCATATTCTTCATCTTCTTCGACAATAACCATTGAAGCTCCATTTTCAATTGCTTTTTTTATATAGTCATGACCATCACTTAAAATTCCTCTTAGAGCAATAAATTTATCACCAGGTTTAATATTTCTTGAATTACTTTGTATATCTATCATTATGTCAACTCCTTTAGTTTATTATTTAATCTGCTGATCACTAAATCTTTTCCTAATAAATGAATTGTATTTGGTAATTCAGGTCCATGCATTACACCAGATACTTGAATACGTATTGGCATAAATAACATTTTTCCTTTTGCTCCTGTTTTTTCTTTTGTATTAGTAATTGCATTACTAATATTTTCAATTGTCCAATCATCTATATTAATTATTTCTTCTTTAAAAAATTCAATTGTATTTGAAATTCCATCTTGTTTCATAAAATCACTACACTCTAAATCTAATTCAATATTTTCATTAAAAAATAATTTTGTAACTTCTACAATTTCTTTGCCATAACTTATACTGTTTTGGTATAAAAGAACTAATTCTTTTAACCATTCTTCATCTATATTACTTAAATTATATTCTTTTTTTAGAAATGGAACAGTTAAATTAACAATTTGTTCTACATTTAAATTTTTAATATAATGAGCATTAACCCAATTTAATTTTTTTACATCATATATAGCTGGAGATTTACTTATTCTTTTTGGATCAAAATTTTTAATAAGTTCATCTAATGTAAATATTTCGTCATTAGTAGTTGGAGCCCAACCTAATAACGCTAAATAATTTACAACAGCTTCAGGTAAATAACCATCATTATACAAGTCCATAAATGATGCATCACCATTTCTTTTTGATAACTTTAATGAGTCACTACCTAAAACCATTGGCAAATGTACATAAGTAGGTTTTTCAAAACCAAATGCTTCATATAATAAATTATATTTTGGAGTTGACATTAAGTATTCATTTCCTCTAACTACATGAGTTATATTCATTAAATGATCATCTACGACATTAGCAAAATTATATGTGGGAAAACCATCTGACTTAAGTAAGATTTGATCTTCCAATATTTTATTTTCTACTTCTATTTTCCCATAAACTATATCATCATAAACACTTATACCATCTTTAGGCATTGCTTGACGAATTACATACTTTTCACCATTTTTAATTTTGGTGTCAATTTCTTCTTTTGTTAAATTCTTACATTTACCATCATATAAAAATGCTTGTTTATTTTCTTCTGCTTCTTTTCTTAAATCATTAAGTCTTTCTTCACTACAAAAACAGTAATAAGCTTTTCCGATTTCTACTAATTTTTCAGCATACTCTTTGTATAAAGATAGTCTTTCACTTTGAATGTATGGTCAATATTGACCTTTGTTGCTTGGACCTTCATCTATTTTAATATTACAAATTTCCAATGAATTATATATAAATTCGATTGCTCCTTCAACTTTTCTTGTTTGATCTGTATCTTCGATATGAAGTATAAAATCCCTACCTAGATTTTTTACTAACAAATAACCAAATATTGCACTTCTTAAATTACCGATGTGCATAAATCCAGTTGGAGATGGGGCGAATCTTGTTCTTAATTTTTCCATTTTTTATCACCAACTACATTATAAACTATTTTAAAGAAAAAAGACACTTTTTTTATTTAAGTTGTTTGTTTTATTAATAATTAATACATTATTTTTATTAATTAAGTTATACTTTAATTAATAAATTAGCTATTTTTTATATACTAAAAAAAGTAATTCCTACATTACTTTTGATTGTTCTTCATAGTTATTAGTTTGTTCTATCATTTTAGTTTGCTTAAACATTTCACTAATTGTTTTTCCATCTTTACTGCACTCAGCTATATTTTGAAAATTATCTATGATTTCTTTTTGAAAAAAACTCATATTTTTTATCATCAATCCAACTAAATGTAAATCAGGATGAAAGCTATTATTCTTGCCAAGTTCAGAAAAAATGTATCTATTATTTAATTCATCATTTATATTTATCATTAAATAATCATTCCTCCTTTTAATAAAGCTTCAGTAATAGTTTTAGTATCATTTTTGAAAAATGAATTGAAAATAACTTCTTCTCCAATTAACATTAAAATTAGATTAGCAGATACATATTCATCTTCATTAGGGATAAAATCACCATTATTACCAACTAAATTATTTGTAATAATTTCTTTATATCCAACTTGTAATGCGATAAACTTATCATTTAAATTAAAACCAGTTTGTTCTCCATTATTAGTTATTACTTCTAATAGTTCTGCCATCAATACATGTTTCATATCATATTCTTTATTAATTTCATCAATATTAAATTCTAACACATTTTCCTTAAAGTTATATTTTGATACTCTTTTGTTAATAAATTTGTTTGACTTTATTATTTGTAAAGTCTTTAAATTATTAGTTAATTTTTCTAAACTAACTTCGGGGTATTTATTATGAAATAAAATTGAAAGTTCAAATATATCTGTTTTAACATCTGGTGTTAAATTTTTATTTTCATCTAAAGATTTTTTAATTTCATCTACTATATCCATTTTTATCACAACTATAATGATATCAAACTTTTAGAAAATATGTAATAGCATTTTTATAAATATAAGTTAAAAATTAAACCTACTAATATTCCAAGTATCATTCCTCCAAAAACTTCAATTGGCTGATGGCCCAACCTTTCTTTAAGAATTTGAAATCCTTCCTTTGGTTTAGCAACAAGTAAATCTTTATAAATTGAATTTATAGCTTTTGCTTGTTCTCCACTTTCCCATCTAACTCCCATTGCATCATATGATATTATAAAAGTAAAAATTAAAGTAATTGCGAATAAAACACTATCAAATCCAAGTCTTAAACCTATAAGAGTCATTAAAGAAGCCGAAAACGAAGTATGACTACTTGGCATTCCACCACTTCCATTAAATAATCTTGCAATATTAATTGTTTTTGTTGTTATTGTTTCTGTTATAAACTTAATTATTTGACAAATAACTAAAGTTACAAAAGGACAAATTAAATAAATATAATCATTCATAATTCCACCTACTTTATTTTATTTAAATTATTTAAAAATGTTTTACTTTTTAAATATAAACCAGTATATTTTTCATAGTAATTATCAAGAAATTCATTAATTTCTTTTTTAATATTGGAAGAAATTTCTAATTTATCTATTTTTGAAATATCTACATAATAAAACATTCTAATTAATTTTATTGTTTTTTCATTAACAATTTTTTCATTTGTTATACAATTTTTACAAACATAACCTCCAGATAAAGCAGCAAGTGTTGAAATTGATGATTTACTACCACAAATTGCACAACAATCAACTACTGGCATTACACCTAAATAATCTAAGAATTTTAGTTCTAAAATATTTGTAATTACAACATGATCAAATCCTTCATCAAGTTTTATTATAGAAGAAATTAAAATATTAATTATCTCTTTATCTTGATTTTGCATTATTACTTGAGTTGCTAGTTCAACCATAAAACTAGCATAGCTAATTTTATCAATATCTTTTTTGATTTTTTTAAAAATATTTATAACATCCATACTAATTAAAGTAGATAACTTATCTTTTTTATAAATTATATTAAATTTAGCATATGTTAGTTTAGTTGAAGTTGCTCTTAATTCACTTTTTAATCCTCTTGCACCTTTTGCTATACAACTAATAATTCCATCTTCAGTAATTATTTTAATTATTTTGCTAGATTCTGAATATGTTAATTCGCTAACTATTATTCCACTTATTTCTCTTTCCATTTTTTAGTCAACCTGTTCAAAACTATATGTTTGATCACTATCTGGATAAGTTTCTTTATCTACAAACGAATTAAACAAATCATAAGGTCTTGTCCAAATTAAATGTTTTCCATATAATGCTTCATAAACTACTACCTCACCTGGACCATTTTCATCTGTTGCTTCACTATCATACGCCATAAATAATACTTTATATAATTGTCCTTTGAAATGTTTATAAGTTTTGCCTACGTTTATTATTCTTTCCATCTTTTTCACGACTCATTTCTTTATACTTTAAATAGTATTCAATTTTACCAGTTTGAGAAAAAAGATTCCATAACATTTCTTTATTCATAAATTCACCTCTTAATAATATAATGAGGTTAGTATAAATGATTATTCAAAATCTTGAAATCCAAATTCTGCCAAATATTTTTCTCTATCTCTCCAATTAGGAATTGTCTTTACAAATGTTTCTAAAAATACTTTTTTTCCTAATAACTGTTCTATTTCTTTTCTAGATCTAATTCCTACTTCTTTTATCTTACTACCTTGTTTACCAATAACTATCTTTTTTAGCGATTCTCTATCAACTATAATTGCTATTCTAATAACATAATTGTCCTTATTTTTTTCAAAGCTTTCTAATACACAAGTAAGTGAATGTGGAACTTCTTGTTCAGTTAACTCAAATACTTTTTCTCTAACAATTTCTGAAACCAAGAAAGTTAACGGTTTATTACTAATTTGAGTGTCTTCAAAATATTTAAAATCATCTTTTAAGTATTTTTTTAATACTGAAATTAATGTATTAACATTTTTATCTTTGAATGCTGATACTGGAACAATTTCATTAAATTCATATAAATCTTTATATTCAACTATTTTGTTAAATATTTGTTCTTTAGATAATTTATCAATTTTATTTAATACTAAAATAACTGGTTTTCTCGACTCTTTAATTTTATCTAAAACATAAATATCTCCAGTACCTAGTTTTTCTGATGCATCAACTACCATTACTACTATATCAACAGAATCTAAACTATAATATGCTTGTCTGTTAAGGTAAGTTCCTAATTTATGTGTTGGTTTATGAATACCTGGAGTATCCACAAATACAATTTGAGTATCATCTTCATTATAAATTCCTTGAATTACGTTACGAGTTGTTTGTGGTTTATTTGAAGTAATTGCGACTTTTGTTTTTACTATTTGATTTAATAAAGTTGATTTGCCTGCGTTTGGTCGACCAATTAAGCTAACAAATCCACTACTCATTTTAAATCTTTCTGCGCAAAAGGATAAGGACATAAATCTTTCAAATAAACTGTATCGCTTTTAAAATCTTTACTATAAGTTATAACTTTTAAAGATGGTGGACAATATTCCATTAATGCTTGTCTACAAATAAAACAAGGATAAACATAAGATTCAGTATTATTCATTATATGAATTTCACTAAAATCATCAATTGTTTTACCATGACTTAAAGCAGCATACAATGCTACTCTCTCAGCACAGCACCCAGCTGCTGGTGATGCTGTTTCAACATTTACACCACTAAATTTTTCTCCATTAGTACATACAATAATTGATGATACTGGAAAACTAAAATATTTACTTCTTGAATAATATAATAATTCTTTTAATTCTTCTTTCATAAAACCTCCATTAAAACATTTATTACCTTTGGTAAAAATATAACTACTCCACCTACAAATGCGGATATACACAATATAAGTGTTGCACTTGATGCTGTATCTTTTGCTATTTTAGCTAGTGGATGTATTTTAGGTGAAGCTAAATCAACTATTGCTTCTATTGCGGAATTTATAAATTCCACTACAATTATTGCTTCTATTTCAAATATACAAAATAACCATTCCATAGAATTTATTTTAAATACAAAACCTGAAATAATAATAAATATTGTGAAAAAAAATATTATCATTATATTATGTTCATTTTTCCACGCATATATCATTCCATCAATTGCATGAAAAAAGCTTTTTTTATATCTATCGAGTGCTGTTCCACTATCTTTATTTCGTAATTCCGGCTTCATTTAAAATCAACTCCTGACGTTCAAACATAATCTTTTCATCATTTTCATTCATATGATCATATCCTAATAAGTGAAGAAAACCATGAACTGCTAGAAAACATATTTCTCTTACAAACGAATGGCCATAATCTATTGCCTGTGATTTAGCCTTATCAACAGAAATATATATATCACCTAGTACTCGATAATTTTCTAATTTTACATCTTTAAAATCTTCTAAAGCAAAAGAAATTACATCTGTTGGTCTATCTATTCCTCTATATTGTTTATTTAAATTGTGAATGTATTCATTATTTACAATTATTATATTAAACTCAATGTTATCTAATTGTTCTATTTCAATAGATTTATCAATTACTTTTTTAATATTTATTAATTCTTCTAAATCTTGATTTGTTTCATTAATTATATCATACATTTAAATTCCTCCTAGTAAATGACTCACATAAAATATTATACCAAATAATATCACAATTGAGATAAAATTATATAATGAATCTTTTTTAAAAATTTTTGGCAAATTATCTTTTATATTATTAATTATATCATAAATAAAATAACCTATAAACCCACCTAATATATTTAACATTATATCATCAACATCAAAAACTCTGCCAATCAATAATTGTGTTACTTCAATAGTTAAAGATACTATTAAACATAAATAAAATACATATTTCTTTTTATTTAAATTCAAAAAATATGATATAAAAAATCCATAAGGAATAAACATTATAACATTGCCAATTACATTTTTAAAAAATAATTTACTTAATATCTCATATCTAAACACTTCTTTAAATGGAATAAAATTAGATGTTCCAAAAATAATATCTTGAAATGTTACAACATAGAAAAGACTTATAATATAAACAATAAAACCAAATTTTAATAATTCTTTGTATAAGATTATTTTTTCTTTATTTATCATTATTTGTGTAATTCTAATAGATGTTAAAATTACAGTTATAATAACTACCATTGGCCATATATTCGAGATAATATTAACGATAGTTACATCAAACATTTTATCACCTGCTTATCTTATTGTGTAACAATTTCTTGAATATCAGTGATGTCTTCACATACAGCAAAGAAAACTTCTACTATTATTTTACTATTATTTTGTTCAACTTTCAATTTTTTTGTTGAAATAATTTTTTCATTGTCACTAAGTTTACTTTCAATTTTTGAAGTTGCTACTTTAATTGCCTTATTTGTAGCTTCTTCTATTGTTAAATTTTCTTCAATAATTTCTTTTTCAGTTTGTTTTTCGTAAACTAATTTTAGAGGTATTAAATTACTCTGAAGCAAAATATTTTCTTCTATATTTTTAAATTTATATTTATTAAAATTAAATAATTCTATATTTTTTCCCAAAAACTTTATTACTAAAACTTTATTTTTATTATTTGTTATTTTTTCTTCCTTATAATAAAGTGGATATTCTACTTGTACTTTATACCAAACTTCACCAAAAATTTGTCCTTGTGCTGATACAAATTCTTGAATTTCATCATATAATTTAATTATACCACTAATTACTACTTCACCTTTTTTTACATATTCATTTACATTTTTAATTATTTCACCACTTTTCGCATCTATTTTAACTAGAATAGCTGCTTTTTTTGCAGTTATATTTTGATATTTTTTTTGTGACTCTTCTATTGTAATTATTCTTTCTTCTACTCTTACAATGTATTTTGTCCCAACTTCTTCAATTTCAATCCATTCAATTTTATCTTTATATTTATTCAAAATATTTTCTTTAATTATTTGAAGTTTTTTATAATTTTTTTTAAATGTATAAACTTTTAGTCCTTCTTTCTTTAATTCTTCATTTATAAGATTTCTAATTGATGAACTACTATGTATAACTTCTATTTCAAATATAGTATTTACAAGTCCATAAAATATAATAATTCCAATTAATAAAAAAAATAAAAAATACTGATTTTTATATATAAATTTTTTAATTTTTGATACACCTAAGGTATCTAATATTACTATATCATAAATAGTCTTAATTTCCTTTAATTTTTGATAATCTTTTTTATAAATTAAAATTTCAATTTCTTTAAAATTAATATAGTTCATATGTAATATATCTATTTTATTATCTATTACTTTTCTAATAAATCTATTTATATTTTTTCCAGTTATTTTGATAAGTAATCTGTTTTTTGAGTAGTTTATCCATTTATTTTCCATATATTTCACCTAAATTCTATATTATTAATTAAACCAGATATTAAAATTTCATCTTTGATTAGTTTTGATACAACTAAATTTTTACCCAGAATTAATAATTTTCCATCATTATGATAAATTTCTACTTTACTATTATCAAAATGACCAATTTTAGTATAATTAACAATATTAATTCTATTTTCTAAAACGATCATTTTAAATTCATCTTCTAGTAAATAACTTCTTACTTTATTTATTAGTTGCATTTAATCACCACTATATTTTATGAAAGAAATAGTAATTTAATAACAAAAAAAGGACATTAATCCTTCATTGCTTTAAACATTTTATCTTAACAAATTTACACACTTAACTTAACAAAGTCCTGACAAAATATAGGATTTTAGTTTATAGCGAGTACTAGGCGACTGCCCATGTAAGGGATACCTTCTCCTGTAATCCTATCGAAGAAGAACTGACCAGCGAGTACTCCATAATAGAAACTGCCTCCACGATAGAACCATGGGTTCGAAGCCTCCACGAAATTCGAACCATCAGCGTACCATCCATTGTGACGTCGATAATTATTATCTCCATCTTTATAATAATAGAATGGTCCCATTTCTCCGGTTGCGTCTCCTAAGATTCTATATTGATAAGAATCTATTGTAGAACTTGCATTATATACATCTAAGTACTTTGTATAATCTGTATTTGCTATGGTTGTAGTATCAAATCCACTACTTCCTAATTGACCACTAATATATGATGCCATATATTCATGTGCACCACCTGACATATCATATATTCCTGATATATTTCCAGTTGTACTTGCTAAATATCCTGTTGTTGTATTATATGGTAATGTTATATCTGATGAAGCTTCAAATGTTCCGTAAAATTTACTTTGATCTGTACCTTCTACAGCACTGTATCCTGTTAAATATGAGCTATTATTATTTATATTTACTTCTTTATTTATTCCATATACTGAACTTGATAGATATGATACTGCTCCCCATTCTGTATTTTTCATCATATGTGAACCATTTGTTGTATCATAATTATATGCCGACATAAACATATTGTATACTGTATTATATCTCCATGAATATACATTTGGTTTAACTATTATTTTACTTGAATCTATAGTATTTACATGAGCTGTACCTATACTTGTTGCTCCAGCATATCCTGTTTCAAATTTTCCTACCCACATACCATTTACATCTAAAGTAGTAAATGTTACATGTGTTAGATAATTTCCCACTAATGTACCATTTGATACTGTTTTATCTTTACTTTCAAAAACTATTTCTATTGTTTGTGCATTTGATGTTGAATTTTTACCTGTTATATATCCAGAGTACTCTCCTGTATTAAATAACTTATATTTATATCTTGGCACCCATACAAAGTATGATTCTATATCATTTTCAATTATTGTATCTCCAATTACATATGTTGTAGATGGTGAATCTATTAATATTACAGCATTTGCCCATACCTTACTTGCATAGTTATACCATTTTGTATTAGTATCTGCATATGTTACATCCCCATTATCTGCTATTATTACTGGGATCATATTTGTTCCTAATACTGGATCTGTTCCATTTAATATACTTTCTGTGTATTTTTCTAAAACTTCACTCATATCATCACAATTTGTTTCTACTACTTCTGCCTTTTTACCGTCATAACTAATTTTATAATTATTTATACATAATGTAGCACTACTAACTTCACCTACTGTAGATATAGTAATTTTACCTTTTGAAGGACCATTTCCTTTAAATGATACTGAATTTTTTAATTCAGCAACGGTATAATCACCTTTCATTACTTCACCATCCATCATTTTTAATATTACTGTTTTTTCGATAGCATCTACAAATCCTAGTGCACTTGATTCTGCAGCTCCATGTTTTGCTGTATCTATTACACCTAATATCATTGGTGTAGCGATTAATGCTATTACAGCTAATATTACTATAACTGCTAATAACTCTATTAAAGTAAAACCTTGTTGTCTTAAATTATAATTCTTCATTTTACTACTCCTATCTTCTACTTTAGAATAACACAATATTAATAAATTGACAATGAATTTGAATTAAAAATTTATCTTTAATTTAAATTCAGGCTATTATATTCTAGTTTTTATATATTTATTATTTATTAATTTTAAATATATAAAAAAAAAGTGAAAATTTTCTTACTTTAATATTTATTTATACACTCGGTTTGGAAATTTCCACCAAAAAAAGGACATTAGTCCTTCATTGCTTTAAACATTTTTTTCCATAAATTTTTAGAAGAATAGTTTAAAATACCAACTTTATATATTTTAAGTCCATACTTAATTAATAATACATTAGTTATAATTATTAATATAATTGAAATAATTACATCAAATATTCCAATTTGTTCTAAAACAAGTAATGATGGAGATAATATAGCAGAAATAAATGGTACATAAGATAAAACTCTTATAAATAAAGCCCCATCAAACATACCTGCCATTAATGATAAATAATATCCAACTAATGAAACTAATATTATAGGTGTTTGTAATTGAGAAAAATCTTCAGCATTAGTTGTCATCGAAGCAAGTACTCCAGTTAAAAGAGAGTATGCTAGAAATGTTAGTATCATAAGTAATAAAGTAACTGGAATAATTAAAATCATTTTATCAAATAATCCAGAATTTAATAATCCATCAAATATACCACTTGCTGAACTACCAAGTAAATCAGTTATTCCACTACTTCCAATGATATTTCTAACAAATAATCCAATTCCACCATACAATAACAATAAAAATCCTTGTAATAAAATAAACACATTTCCAGCAATTATTTTAGAGAAAAAATGAGTTTTTGGAGAAACACTTGATATAATCATTTCCATTCCTCTTGTAGTTTTTTCATCATTAACCTCAGCACCAATCATTTGAACTAAGAACATTATCAACATGAAAAATGGTAGTATAATAATTGGAAACACTGATGATATAATCATTTCCATATTTTCGTCATCTGTTGTTTTAGTTTCATCTAAATATATTCTTTCGATATTAACTGCTGAATATATTTTAGTTAATTCATCAGTATCAATATTAGATTGTGACATAGCTATTGCAACTTTAGTATTATTAATAGCTGTATTAAACAATTGATAATCAATTGTATCTAAATATCCTTCTGAAATTAATGTTACTTTTAAAACAGTTTCTTTGTCTTCATCAATTATTAATACTAAATTATTTACTTCTTCTTCTAATAATAATTTAGCTTCTTCTATTGTTCCATCATATATTACTGCCTCATAAATACCTTCTGATCCATCAGTATTTAAACTAATTCCATCAATTTGTGGTTTTAGAGTATCAAATGTATAATTAGTATTATCTAGTACATATACTTGAACTTTTTGATTAAAATCTCCTCCAAAAAAATTAATAATATTATCAATATTTGAAACTCCAATAATTATAAAAGCAAATAAAATATTAGCTATTAAAAACCATTTTGTTTTTATTTTTCTTTTTAAACTAAAACTTGTTAAATACATTAATTTATTTTTCATAAGATTCACCTACCTTGGCTATAAATATTTCATTTAATGATGGTTCTTCTACTACAAATTTTGTAATATTATTTTTTTCTTTTATTTTATTAAAAACATTGCTTACTTTTGATGCATCTTCAATAATTACTTCAAATTCATCCGCTTTTGTAATAACCTCAACTACTCCATCTATTGATTCTAATTTTTTTTTATCAACATCACCTTTTATGAAAATATTTTTTTTACGATATTTTTCTTTTATGTCAGATAAATAACCTTCTAAAACAGTTTTACCTTTTAAAATAATTGCTAGTTTTTTGCAAAACAATTCAACATGCTCCATACGATGTGATGAGAAAATAATCATACTTCCATTTTCTGCCATTTCAACTATTTCTTTTTTGAATAATTCTGAGTTAAATGGATCTAATCCAGAAAATGGTTCATCTAAAATTAACAGTTTTGGTTCGTGTAATATTGCCATTATAAATTGTATCTTTTGTTGATTACCTTTTGATAATTCTTTTATTTTTTTATTTTTATAATCTACTATTCCAAATTTATTTAATAGAGTATCTAATCTATCTAATATTTTATTATTAGACATTCCTTTTAAATTTCCATAAAATAAAGCTTGTTCTAAGACAGTCATTTTAACTAATAAACTACGTTCTTCAGTTAAAAATCCAATATTATCAGTTTGATCATAATCAATGATTTTACCATCTAATGTAATTTTCCCATTATTTGGGTCTAATAGTCCCATAATCATTCTAAATGTTGTAGTCTTTCCTGCTCCATTCACTCCTAAAAGTCCAAATATTTCACCTTTTTTCACTTCAAATGATAAATTATCTACGGCTTTAAAATCACCATAGTATTTAGTTACATTTTCTACTTTAAGCACTATATCACTCCTTTAATTTATTATTATTTTTAATTTATTAATCTATATATTGTTCTGCATTTCCTCTATAAATCATTACTGATGGCCATATCAAAATATAAATTAACATTATTATAAATAATGACCAGCCAATCACTTGTAAAATTAAACATAAAATCCAAACATATGGTGAACAATATATTTCACTGCCCGGAACTTCTAATTTTTTTGAAATACTACACATAATTTGTATATTAAAAATTGAAAACATTATCAAAACAGGAAAGAAAAATAATAAGGTTCCAAATATCCAATAAAATTTATTTCTATACCAAGCATCTTTTTTATATACCTTTAGATAATGACCTAAAATAAATGCATAAAATCCTTCTGATAATATCATTAATATTAAATTTACCAGCCAATTTTCTTTTTTTAATAATTTCATATTTACCTCCTATTTTTTTGATTGTTCTTGTAATTTATATAAAATATTCATTGCTTCTAATGGTGTAATTTCAAGTAAGTTCAATTTTTTTAATTCATTTTCCACTATTGATTCCTTTACTACTTCAAATTTTTCTGTAAAAATAGATTGTTGTACATTTTTGTCTCTTTTTATTTCATTTTTTTCGTATATTTTTAATATTTGATCTGCTCGGTTTATTACAGTATCTGGTAGTTCTGCAAGTGATGCTACATGAATACCATAACTTTTATCTATACTTCCATTTTTTATTTTATGTAGAAAAGTTATATTAGAATTTTCTTCTTTTGCACTAACATGAATATTTTTAAGATTAGGTAGTGTATTTTCTAAATCTGTTAATTCATGATAATGAGTTGAAAATAGAGTTTTAGCCTTAATTGATTTGTGAATATACTCGATTATTGCTTGAGCTAGTGCCATTCCATCAAATGTTGCTGTACCTCTTCCTAATTCATCAAACAATATTAAACTATTTTTTGTTGCATTAGTAATAGCAAAATTTGCTTCTTTCATCTCAACCATAAAAGTAGATTCTCCACTTACAAGGTCATCACTTGCCCCAATTCTAGTAAATATTGCATCAAAAATTGGTAAATTAGCCTTTGTTGCTGGCACAAAACATCCACTTTGAGCCATTATAACTGTTATAGCAAATTGTCTCATATATGTAGATTTACCTGCCATGTTTGGACCTGTTATTAATAATATATTTGTATTTTCATCAAATATGATATCATTTCTAACATATTCTTTATTGATTACATGCTCAACTACTGGATGTCTATTATCAATTATTTTTACAATATTTTCGTCATTAAATGTTGGTCTTACATAATTATTTTCTTCAGATACTGTTGAAAATGACTGTATAACATCTATTTCGCTTATTACTTTAGCAGTTTTTTGTAATTTTGGAATATATTCTTTTATTTTATCTCTAATTTGGATAAATAAATTATATTCTATTTCAACTATTTTTTCTTCTGCACTTAATATTAATGCTTCTTTTTCTTTTAATATTGGACTAATATATCTTTCACAGTTAGCTAATGTTTGTCTTCTTTCATATCCAAATTCATCTTTAATTAAATTAATATTTCCTTTTGATACTTCAATATAATAGCCAAATATTCGATTATATCCTATTTTTAAATTTTTAATTCCAGTTCTTTCTTTTTCTTCTTCTTCGAACCTTGCTACGAAATCTTTCCCACCTTTTCGTAATTTCTTTAAGTCATCTAATTCTTGATTATATCCTTCTTTTATTATATATCCTTCTTTTATAGATATCGGTGGATTTTCATAAATACTTTCTTCTAATAAATTATATAATTCAGTCAAATCTTCTATATTTTTATAAAAATTTATTTTGTTTAATATTTCTTTTATATTAGGTAATACCTTTAATGAATTTTTTAATTGTAATAAATCTTTTGCATTAGCATTTCCAAATGCAATTCTTCCACTTAGTCTTTCTAAATCATAAACTTCATATAAATAATTAACTAAATCTTCTTTAAGAATAAATTCTTTTAGTAAAATATCAATTATGTCAAATCTTCTATTTATTTCTTCTTTATCTATAAGTGGATTTTCTAATACTGATTTAAGCATTCTAGAGCCCATTGCTGTTTTAGTTTTATCTAATAACCAAATTAATGAATAATTTCTTTGTTTTTGTCTAATCGTTTCTGTTATTTCTAAATTTCTTTTGGTATTTATATCTAGTTTTAAATTATTTTTATTTTCTTTGATAACTAATTTTTGAATATGTTTTAATTCTCTTTTTTGAGTATTTGTAATATATGTTAATAAATGTTTTACCCCTTCAATATAATATATATTTTCAACATCTTCATAAACATAAATATATTCTATTAATTCTTTTATTTCATTTGTTATTGTAGTAATTATTTTAAATTGATTTTTTAAAATTGTATTTATATTTTCATCAATTTTTGATGTTAGTATTACTTCTTTTAACCCAATACTTACTATTTCACTAATTAATTTAGAAATATTATGTTCGATAATTTTTGCATATATTTCACCTGTTGAAATATCAATGTAAACAAGTGAATAACAGTGGTTAAAGTCAATTATTGATCCAATAAAGTTATTTTCATATTCAACTAAAGATTCATCATTTATTATGGTACCTTTACTAATAATTTGTATTATTCCTCTTTTAACTATTCCCTTTGAATCTTTTGGGTCTTCCAATTGTTCACAAATACCAATTTTATAACCTTTTTCTACTAACTTTTCTATATATATATTGGCTGCATGATGTGGTATTCCGCACATTGGTATTTTATCATCAAGTCCTGCATTTTTTCCTGTTAATGTTAATTCTAATTCATGAGATACATTTATCGCATCTTCAAAAAACATTTCATAGAAATCTCCTAATCTAAAAAATAATATTATATCTTCATTTTCTTCTTTTATATCGAGATATTGTTTCATCATTGGGGTTACTTTACTTAAGTCAACTTCGTTTCTCTTCATCTGTTCACCTCGTTATTTATATTATAACAAAAAAAAAGATACAAATCTATAAGGTTGTATGCTTTCTTTCAATTACAGCTTTTATTTTTCATATATTTTTTTGAATCTTCAATATATTCTTTATTTAATTCAATTCTATTATTCATATATTCACATAGATTTTTATATTTTTCATATCTATTTTTTAAATCTGCACTAAAATCATTATCAATCATATGTTCAATTATTAATCTTTCATTTTCTAGTGAACTGTAATTTCGAAGTGGATTTGTTGCATGACAGTAAGATGGTAAACATAAACCCTTATGACCAAGATTTTCAACTGAATATATTGAAGAATCAACAGAGTTACTTAAATATTTTTCAACTTCTCTAGCAGATTTACATTCTTTTAAAAATGGTAAAATATTTTCATTATTATATATATTAACTCGGTAAATAAAAGGTACTTTTAGTTGTTTACTAAAATAGTTTGCTATAAAAAAATTATATTGCACCATTAAATCAGAAATCATAGTGTGAGCAAATTTAGAATTTGCTGCTTCACAACATATTATTTCGCCCATTAATTTTTTTGATAAACGATATTGAGTATTCAAATTAGAACTATTTTGAAATTTTTTTGCTATTTTTACAATATTCTTTAAAGTATTAATTTCTAATGTCTGTTTAGAATCAGTTAACATGCAATCTACAGTATCATAACTATAATTATTATCAACATTTATGATACATCTTTCAACATAATAATTTATACAATTTAAATTATTATCTAGTTCAAAAAATGAACCAATTGCCATTCTATCTTCATTTTTTTTTAATGTTAATTTGTTTATTAAATCAGTTGGTAACATTGTAACTACTGAACGATTAAAATTAGTTGTTTGTACCATTTTTCTTGCCAAAATATCTATATTACTATTTCTTGGAACTTCTGTTGTTACATCAGCAACATAAATTCCAAGTAAATAATTTCCATTTTCCAATTTTTCTAATGAACAGGCATCATCGAAAGCCCAAGTATTAAATTCATCAATCGTGAAGGTATATTTATTTTTACAATCTGTTATTTTTGTGCTTTTATTCATTTGTGTATCATTTGGTTCATTTAACATATTATGTTTATTATTAGGTAATATATTATATTTGTATTTTAATTGATTTATATCATTAGTAACATCTTTTTTTTCTAAATTTTTTATCGTTTCATCTAAATATTGAGCAAATCTTTTTTTATTTTTTTTATTAAAATTTTTACTTTCAACTAAATATCTTGTTTCTTCTAATTTTGAAATTAGTTTTTTTTCTAAATTTAAATCTATATTTAATTTCAAGTCAAATATACATAATTTTATTATTTTTTGATAATGTATTATATCTAAAATTTGATTATTATCTATTATTGCTTTCGTATATTTATCTATTAATTCTTCAAAAAATATATTAATTTCTTCTTGAGATAATTTTATATCATTTAAAAATGTATTTATAATTGCTTCTATTTTATTATAATTTTTGTAGTTATATATTAAATTATTTAGAATCTCAAGTACAGTTTTAGATTTTTCGATGTATCTTGGTAATTCTTTTTGTTTTAATTTTATTACGGTAGTATCTGTTTTATCTAGTATCAAAGAAAATATATTTTTATTGTTATTATTTACTTTATTATTTTTTTTATTTTCTTTTAATCTTTTAAGACATACAATAGAAATATTTTCTAACGATATTATTATATTATCATTTTCAGTTACATTTTCTATATTTTCTAAATAATTAAATATTTTAAATAAATACATATATTTTTCTATTTCTTCTTTATTTTTTATTTTACAAATTATTTGATTTAAATAATTAAGTAGTAATTTTCTAGTTTCTTTTTCTGAATGCTCTAATAATTTGCATAATTCTTGTAACCCAATTTCTTGTTTACACTTAAGTACATTTTCTATTTTGGTAATACTACTTTTTTGCATAAATATCCCCCAGTCACTTATAATACTTAATACACTTTATAATACATTTATATTTTATGAAAGTCAATAAAAACTAACTATTTCTAGTTAGTTAATAAATAAATTATAAATTAAAGTTCAAAGTACTATAACTCAAATAATATTAATATTTTTTAAATCGTCATTAAAATTATTATTATAGTTAATTCAAGTATATAAAATATATTTTTTCATCTACTTGGTATTTTATAATATAAAGTAGATGAAAAAATATATTTTATAAGTTTCTAACTATAGTTTTAGTAATTAGCAAGCACAATGCGGCTACTAGAATTAGTACTGCTACCTCCTGTGCTCTTTTTCAATCTAAATGTACCAGCAAGAGCACCAAAATTATAATTACTACTTCGAATGAACCATGGGTACGAAGAATCCACAAAATCAGTTAAAGCACCATACCAACTATCATGAGCTCTTGTCGACCCATCCGCATCCGCATATTTACTTATTGGTCCAATTTCTCCTGTTGCATCTCCTAGAATTCTGTTGTTCCAAGTTGTAGAGGTTGAACTCACACTATACACATCAAAATATTTAGAATCATACTAAGCAATAGTTGTAGTATTAAATCCACTGCTTCCTAACTTTCCACTTACATATGATGCCATATATTCAACTGCTCCTCTTGACATATCATATATTCCTGTAATATTTCCAGTAGTGCTTGCTAAATATCCTGTTTCTGTATTATAAAGTTGATTAAACGCTGAGCTATCTCCATTTGTTCCTGGAAATATTGTTTGATTAGTTGTAGTAAGCGCACTATATCCTGTTTTATAACTGGAATTATTATTAATATTGATTTCCTTTTTAATTCCATATACTGAGTGTGAAAGGTATGCGACTGCTCCCCATTCAGTATTTTCCATCATTTGAGAATTATTAGTTGTATCATAATTATATGCTGCTAAAAATATATTATTTACAGTATTACTTCTCCAACTATACACATTCGGTTTTACTATTATCTTGGAAGAATCTGAGCTTGTAACTTGAGCTGTAGCTGTACTTGTAGCTCCACTATATCCTATTTCATATTTTCCTACCCATATACCATTAGTATTTAAAGTAGTGAATGCAGGATGTGTTAAATATTCTCCTACTAATGATCCATTTGATACTGCTGTATCTTTATTTTCAAATATTATATCAATTATTTGTGCATAGCTTTCAGTTGGCACACCTGAAATCACACTTGTATAATTTCCTTTATTAAATATTTTATATTTATATCTTGGTACCCATACAAAGTATGATTAAATATCATCTTTTATTATTTTATCACCTGTTTTATATGCAGTACTTAGATTATCTATTAATATTACTGCATTTGCCCATATTTTTTACTATAATTGTACCACTCAGTTTTTATATTCGCATATGTTACATCCCCATTATCTGCTATTGTAACAGGAATCATATTTGTTCCTATAATTGGAGCTGATCCATTCAATATAGATTCACTATATGTTGAATTACTAAATTTAATCCATCTTGAACTATAAATATATGTATCTACTCTATTCCAATTACTTCCATCATTTTGATATGTTGTACCAATTGGAATAGATGTTGTTTCCATCATAATCCGTGTACTACTAGTCAAATCTATTTTCATCCATTCTTGTCCTTTTGTATTATTTGTTGGTTGTATATCTGAAATTACATAACCTGACACAGCTATTGAGCTAATTACTCTAATTTCATTTTCAATTCACGCATTAGTTGGTACATCAGTAGTTGATTTTACTAATAAACTTAAATCAGATTCACCTATTTCAAAGTTTGATAAACTAATTAATGTTTCATTAATATTGCAGTAACTTCCATCAATAAGCCCTATTGAAACATTTTCATCATAATCTTTATATGCACAGTATTAATCAATTGAAATTATAATTTTACTTTTTCCAGAATCATTAAACATCACAATACTGGTGTCTATTTTACCTTTATAATTTAGTGTCCCATCTGTTACATCAAGAGTTGTTTCAATTGATACTCCATTTTCTACATTAGAAGCATAGTATAAATCGGCTGCTTTAGAAATTCCATATGCAGAATCCTTTATTGCTCCTTTTTTTGATTTTTCAATTACTCCTAAAATCATTGGTGTTGAAATTAAAGCTATTACTGCTATAATTACTATTACTGCAAGTAACTCGATTAATGTAAATCCCCGTTGTTTACGTCTTATATTTTTCATAACATGCTCGTTTTTTTTATATTATCTATTAGTAATAGTATCATTTTTTATTTTTTTTACAATAATTTTTTTAAATATAATACCTCTTCCATTGAATAAAAAAAAACTAACTATTCTTAGTTATTTAATATTTATATATTAAATATATTTTTAATTCCAATTACACCATCATAATAATTATCCATAATTTCTACACATAATTCCATTTTATTTAAATTAATAATTTTGTTATCTATATATTCATTAATCACTTCTTGAATTATACAATCATAGTAAAATGTTATTGATCCGTATTTTGAATGTGCCAGTAAATCAACTAATTCATTTACTTTTTGATTGATATCATTTTCAAGCATAGATATTAAATAATTGTTAACAGTTATTGTTTCACCATTAATTTCAATTTTATCACCAATAATTAAAGATAAATTTTTTTGTATAGGAAGTTGTTGATTTATTACATCTTGCATCAAATATTCTTTGTATTGTAATGTTTTTTCAACTGTATATTTAGAAATTTCTTTTTGTTTATTTTCTATATTTTTTTCTTTTATTATTTCAATTGCAAATTTTTTCTCTCCTGTTTTATTAAATTCTACAACTTCGAATGTATTAATGTCTATCAACATCCAATATTCAGGAATTATATTGCTTGTAATACTCCATACATTATCATTTTCATTTGTTAATACAACACACACATATAACATGTCTTCAATTTTTCTTAACATTGGATACAATGATAAATATGTATCTAATCCTTTTTCCAATTTTACTTTATTAGCAATATCTAAATATTTATCTAAATTTAAATCATTCATAGTATCTCTCCTTTATTTTCTTTCTTGCATTAAATAAATAATATTTAATATTTATTGCAGCAATATTAATTTTTGTACTGATTTCTTTTATTGAAAGGTCATTAAAATAATATAATTCAAATGATGTTTTTTCATTTTTGGTTAAACCAATGTTGTCTAAATTAGTCGCAATTTCTTTATAAATAAGTCTATTAATCATATCAACTTTATAATTTTTATTAATATTATCTTCATAAGTTACATTATTTTTTTCTTTAATATATTTTTTTGCTTTAGTGCACCATAAATTATAAGCAATTTTCCATATTAAATTATCTTTGTTTATATATTTCAATTTATCTTATTTTAATATTAAAATATTGTTAGAACATTGATTATCATCTTAATATTTCTTTTTATAACAAAATTTTTTAATTTCAAATAGTTTATTATTATTAAACTTTCCAATAATTTCTATTTGTAATAGAATACCTATTAATCCTTAAACACAAAAAAACTAACTGTTCCTAGTTAGTTAATTTATAAATGGTGTCTTGGGAGAGATTCGAACCCCCGACCGATGCCTTAGAAGGGCATTGCTCTATCCTGCTGAGCTACCAAGACAACTTGTTCTTTTAAAGAACAAATTGATTATACAATAAACTAAAAAATTATTCAATACTTTTTAGTACACTTTTGTAAATTTCTTCATTTTCTACTTCAAAAATTACTTCTTCAACATTATAATTATCAGCAACTGATAAACTTATAGTATAAATTACCTCTTCTAAGATACTTTTATCATTTAAATCATCAAATATATATTTATTAAATAAAAGTGATAAAGTTGTTAAATCTTGTTCTGTTGCTAGTAACTCAGTATTACTATTTAAAAAACTAAGTAAATTAGTATTAAAAGTTTGATTACTTGCTAATTCATCAATAATAATTTTTATTTTTTCTCTATCATCATTCACATATTTTGTAACTGGAACATAATAGTAATTATCATTATATTTACTTATATAATAAATTGTAACTCCTGTAATATCTTTGTAAGTTTCTATATTTACTTGTTTATTTATACCATAACTTCTATCTAATGTACTAGGTAAATTAATTCCTGTTTTGGGAAGTTTTGTTAAAATATCTCCATCTACATATAATACAACTTGATAAACACCTTCAATATTTGTTAATGTATAAACAATAGCTTCTATTAGTTTTTCTTCATATTTAGAATTTATTTCTAAAATATCACTTGAAAAATTAACCTTAATTAAACCATTATCAAAATCTAAACTAAGTATTTTAGTATCACTTGGAATAATAGATTTAAATCCACTTGGGATTTTACTTTCACCCTCTCCATCTACAATTAATACTTCTAATAAATCTCTTGCCTTTTGTTCAATATCAGTATTATCACTTAATACAATTTTAGTTCTAGCTATAAATTCATTTTGATCTAACAAAAATATTACGCCTTTAGTAACCTCCATATCAACATATGTTATATCACCGTCAAGACTTACAATAATATCTTCTTTACTTGGTATCAAGTACATTAAAAATAAAGAAAATAATACTGATGTTGATATTATTATTTTTTTTATATACATTCGCTTTATCATGCACATCACCTCTACTTAAGAATATGAAAAAAACGCAAAATAATGCGTTTTATAATGAAATTTCTCCTAATTTTAAAAGTTCCACAACTGCTCCAGCACGACCTTTTACTCCTAATTTTTGCATTACATTTGAAATATGATTTCTTACTGTTTTTTCACTTATATTTAATTTTGAAGCAATCTCAGAAGTGGTCATATTTAAAATAAGCAATTTAAAAACTTCTTTTTCTCTTTTTGTTAGTATGCTTTTATTCACCTTGTTCCTCACTTCCTAAGTCGGGTGGTTTATACTTACTCATATTATTTTATGTAGTAAGGAAATTTTAGTGAATTAAAATACCTATTTTATTTAAATTGAACTGTTATATACATTTTACTATCAAAATTACCTTGAACAATACGCATAATTTTATTTGCCATTTCAGTACTTTCTTCTTCATTATCAACAACAACTTTAACTTGATCACCATTTATTTTTACAAATGTATTTAAATCTAATTCAGTCTTAATTAAATTTTCAATCTTAGTTTCTAAACCTTTATTAATATTAAGAGATTTCATTTTTTCAAAAGCATTATTTTTATCATCAATACTTGCTTCACTTCCTGTTAAAATTAAATTAAGTGCCTCTAATTCATTAAATAACTCTTCATCCGCATCTACTCTAAGTGCTGTTAAAATTTCGCTTTCTTCAACATTTACTACTACCTCATCGGTACTTTCATCACTTGTCTCTTGATAACTAATTCCATTAGTTAATAATAATTCTGATGGCATTGTTATATAATACACACTTAAAACTAAAATTAAACTAAATAAAGTTAAAAACCAAAGGTTCTTTTTATTTATCATATATTCCTCCCAGTACAATCTTAATAAAATATATGAAAAAAAGAATAGTTTATGATTCTATTCTTTATTTTTTATTACATAATTTAACATTTTAAAAAATTCGTCAATACTTAAAGTATTAGTATCAGTTGTTCCATATTTACGGTAACTTAAAGTACTATTATCTTTTTCATTATCACCTAAAATTAACGTAAAAGGTATTTTATTTGTTTGACTTTCACGCATTTTATAACCTAATTTTTCTTCTCTTGAGTCTATTTCTACTCTAATTCCCATATCAAATAATTTATTATATATTTCTTTAGAATAGTTTAGATGATATTCATTATTTACAGGAATTATATTTACTTGTACAGGAGCTAACCAAGTTGGAAATGCTCCAGCATAGTGTTCAATTAATATTCCAATAAATCTTTCAATTGACCCATATATAACTCTATGTAACATTATTGGACGTTTTTTAGAGCCATCTTTATCTATATATGTTAAATCAAATCTCTCTGGTAAATTCATATCTAATTGAATAGTACCACATTGCCATACTCTTCCAAGTGAATCTTTAATTTTTAAATCTAATTTTGGTCCATAGAAAGCTCCATCACCTGGATTAATTTTATAACTTTTAGAAGCTTTTGTACAAGCATCTGCTAAAGCTTTTTCTGCCTTATCCCAAACACTTATCTCTCCTATAAATTTATCTAAAGGTCTTGTAGATAATTCTATCTCATAAGACAATCCAAATACTGAATACATTCTATCAATAAATCCTAATAAGCTTACAATTTCTTGTTCAATTTGTTCTTCTAGCATAAATATGTGAGCATCATCTTGAGTAAATGTTCTAACCCTAAATAATCCATTTAATGCTCCACTTGCTTCATGACGATGAACAAGTCCTAGTTCTCCAATCTTTAAAGGTAAGTCTTTATAAGAATGAAAACCATTTTTATATACTAACATTCCACCAGGACAATTCATTGGTTTTATAGCAAATTCTTTATCATCAATTTCTGATGTATACATATTTTCACGATAATTATACCAATGCCCTGATACTTCCCATAATTCTTTATTTAACATAATTGGTGTTTTAATGAACTTATAGTTTTCTTTTGTATGTTCTTTATACCAAAAATTTTCAAGTTCATTTCTAATTATCATTCCTTTTGGTAAAAAGAAAGGAAACCCAGGACCAAATTCACTTATCATAAATAAATCTAATTCTTTACCTAATTTTTTATGATCTCTTTTTTTTGCTTCTTCCAATAATTCTAAATGTTCATTTAAATCTTCTTCTGTTTCAAAACAAACACCATATATTCTTTGAAGCATTTTATTTTTAGAATCCCCTTTATAATATGCTCCACTAGTTTTTAATAATTTAAAATTTTTTAAAACTTTTGTACTTTCAACATGTGGTCCTCTACATAAATCAACAAATTCATCTTGTCTGTAAGCTGTAATTAATGTACCATCTTCTAAATTTTCAATTAATTCAATTTTATATAAATCATCTTTAAACATTTCTAATGCTTCTTGTTTTGTAAGTTCTAATCTTTTTATTAATTTATTGTCTTTTACTATTTTTTTCATTTCTTTTGTTATTTTTTCTAGGTCTTCTTCAGATATTGATTGGTCTTTTAAATCAATATCATAATAAAATCCTTCTTCAATTACTGGTCCTACCCAAAATAAAGCGTTTGGGTATAATTTTTTTACTGCATGTGCTAGTAAATGTGCACAGCTATGATTTATTACATTTAATTTTTCATTTTCTTTTATATTTATCATATTTTCTCCTTTTTATATTTTATATTTTCGGTGACTGGCTCTAGTACCATATACTTTTAATTTATTCATTCTGTTTACTCTATTTATAAATGTATGTTCATTTTCTAGATTTGATTCTATTTGGTCATCATTTTCTATTTCATTTTCTTGTTCACAAAATAGACTTATATTTACACAGTCATTTTCTATTACACTATCTCCAAATTTGTCATATTTATAACCCATTTGTTCAAGTGTTTTTGTTCTAATTTCTCTTAATTGATTTATATTATTATTTTTAAGAATATCATTAAAGTTGATGTTTTCATGATATTTAGGATTTAAATACGGTATTTTTTGATTATTTTCATCTATTACAATTAAATATTTATAGGTTAAATATTCATCTTTTTTTATATTTTTAAATATACCTTTAGCAGGACAAATATATCCTTTTGAAGTTAAAAAATAGAACATTAATCCATGGGTTAATTTATCACTACCTTCATACTTAACTCCAACGTATTTTTCCATAAATTCATTTATTTCAATTATATTTGATTTACTTATAACAGTTTTTGACATTTTTGGTCCTCCTTTATATTAAAAAAAGAATGGTTTAAGGAGCGAATTTTCGCGGTACCATCCTTTATTTAGCTTAATTTAGATAACGGTATTACCCGGTAACTCTTTCGAGTACAATTCATAGGTAGTAATAGTTATATTTATTTATTAGGCTCACATCATCCCTAATTCGCTTTAAAATAATTTTATAAATATCTTGTCCTAATCACAATTATTAATATAATTTTATCACTTTATTTTGTTTTGTCAATAAATTTTTGTTTTATTTTTTTTGTTTCTAAATTTATTTTATAGTTTCCGCCTATTTGTTGATTTAGTTTATAAATTTCATTATATTTAGAATCAATTATAGATAATTGATTTATATATGCGATGTAATTTTTAAATAGATTTGAAAATTCAATTCTTGAATCAGAATTATATGAATTATAAATTACTGGTATATCATATCTTGTACAATATTTATATAATTCTTTTTCACATATTTTAATACTTTCTTCTACCAATTCATTTGTTTTAGTAATTTTTCCTTGTTCTTTATTTAAAAAGTTATTTTTTATAAAATATTTCCAAATATTTAATGAATCAAATCCTTTACGAGAAGTTTCATTAATAAATATATTATCTACTTGTTTAAAATTAAAATTACAATTTAAGGATACTGTATTTTCAGTTATATAGAAGTGTTTTACTTCATTTTTGTTATTAAATACCATATGATACTCTATTACATTTTTAGGTCTACCTTGTTCTAAACTAAAAAATTTAAGAAATTCTTTTTTAAAATTATAAGTAGATGGATTTATTAAATATAAATTTGATGATTTATCTATATTATTTTCAACTCCCAATTTAACTAAATTTGGGACATAGAAAGTCATAAATATTTCATCCCCAACTTTTTTAATTGACAAAGCAGTTTCTTTATATTTTTTTTCTTCATCTTCTATAGAAAATATAAAATCATTATTTTTTTTAGGCAATTCTACTAATTCTTTTAATTTTAATAGTTGTTCAATTATATTATTTTTTTTAGTATAAGTTAAATTGTTACTTTCTATTAGTAACAAAAATTTATTTATTTTTTTATTTAAAGAATTTTGAATTTCATAAATATTATTTTGTTTAGAATAACTTACAATCTCTAATATAATGTTTTCAAAATAATTTAAATCAAAATTCAAATTATTATTTTGATTTAATAGTATATTAATATATTGATCAACAATATTATCAAATAAACTGTAATTTTTTTCTAAAATTAGTGTATAACATCTTGTATATTTAGATAAAACTGCTTTAACCTCAGTAATATCTTTTTTATTAAATATAAGCTCACGTAGTAAATAAACTAATTCTTTATCTTTATAATTGAGTACATCAGATTCTTGTTTTTCAACTTTATCTCCATACTCAGAACAAAATTCTGTATTTATTTTACGCTTTTCAATTCTTTTATAATTATTAAGTCGTTTAGTGTTTATATTTATATATTTATCAATGTTATTTAACATTTTATTTAAAATATTTATATTTTGTTTTTCTTTTTTTTGTTTTATTATTTTTTCTTTCAAATTTAATAATATTTGATTAGTTCATCAAAATCTTTATCTAATGTATTTAGTAAATGATTACATGTTTTATCATGTATAAATGATTCCTCTAAATTTTTAAAATAATTAACTATATACATATAATCTTCATACACATCTGGTAGATTTATTTTAATTATATTTTCATCTAAATATTTTGGTAAAACTTGTTTATTTTTCATATTTCCCCCATGAAATTTCTATTTTCTCAAATTTTCACTAATTAGATCTATTTTTTCAGTTAATTGATTTATTCTCTCAATTATTCTTCTTGCTTTAATATTATCAACACCATCTTTTGTAACACTAAAATGTTGTTCCAACATTTTAAAATCTAAATTGGAAGTAAAAAATGTTGGAAGTGCTTCTTGCATTCTATATTGTAAAATTGGACATAACACTTCATCTCTTCCAAATGCAGTTGTATTTTCAGCTCCTAAATCATCTATTAATAACAAAGGAACTTTTTTTATTTTTTCAAATTTAATTTTAAATTCATTTTTATCTCCTCCAAATGAACTTTTAAGCTCACTTAAGAAGTCTGGCCAGAATACAATAGCACTTTTAATATTTTTTTTTGCTAATTCATGAAATAATGATGAAACTAAATATGTTTTTCCACAACCAAAACTTCCATATAAATATATTCCTTTAATATTTTTTTCTATTCCATAATTTCTTATAAAATGATTCAAATATTTAAGTACTTGATATCTATTTTCATCATCCATATATATATCTTTCATTTTAGCTTCTTTAATTGAATTTGGAATATTAAAATTATAAATATTTTTTAAATAATCTAATTCTTTTAAATATTTATTTTGGTATTTACATGCTTTATATTGAAATATTATATTAGAACTATTTACTTTTGGCAAATAAGCATATCCAATCATATTATTTTTACATTCAACCAAGCCTTTACATTTACAACAATTTTTATATTCTTTAGTACTTGTTTCTAATGAAGATGTATATTTTGATAAAACTTCATAAGATAATCCTAGTTTATCAATAAAGTTTTTAAAGTCTTCATCTTTTAATGAATCAAGAAATGACTTCATTAATACTTTTTCTAAATTAGTTGTTTTAAAACTACTGTATTGTTCATTTATATTTTTCATAATTCACCTACTTGTATTCTTTAAATAATTCTTTCATTTCTTCCATTTTTTCATTACTTGCTTCTATTTTACTTATATCTTTATCAAACCTATCTGGTTTAGTTGGTGTTTTTATTATCTTTTTTTCTTGATAATTTTTTCTACTTTTATATTCTTTTTCAGCTAGTTTCATAGCATTTTCTACTGTTTCAACCTTACTAATTGACCACTGTCTAGCTATTGTTTCAATAAAGTTTTTAACTAATTTATTACTATTTATTTTAAGTACATAATCTATTAGTACATTTACAACACCTGGTTTTAAATTCATTTCTAACATTAAGTTTTCTAGTAACAGTAAATCTGATTTTGATGGTTTAATTCCATTATATTTACTACTTAAAAAATCATATGGTGTCGTTGTTTCAAATTGATATATTATTTTAGCTTTATTAGAATTATCTCCTATTGGTTTTCTTAAATAAATTGGTTGATTTCTATAAATTAAACTTGGTAATTTCCCACTATTTTCAAATTGATAATAATTTCGAAAATTACTCCTTAATAATTTTTTATCAATTAATCTTTTATCATTTAATGAATTTCTAATTATTTCACTGATTCTATCTTCATCTAAATTATAAATAAATGCTAATTTATATATTAGATCCTTTGTTTCTTTTGTTAAATTTTTAATATCAAATATTTCTGTTGGAATTAAAGTAAAAACATGTTCTAAATCTATTTTAGATAAAAGTTCTAATTTATTATTTGTTTTTTTTCTTAGTTCACTAGAAAGCGTTTCAAAATTACTGATATTTGATGATTCAAAAACATCTGAAAAACTACTAGTAATTTCCTCAAAATCTTTTGTATTTATTTTAGGTAATTTAAAATAATTTACTATTTTTTGAAATTCACTGGTTCCTACATTATTATATAAAGCAACATTTAAAATAGGATTAGACATAAATTCAGCAGCACTTACTGGAGAAAATATTTCATATATATAACTATTAATATTTCCTTTTTTTATATAAGTTTTTAATAATCCGATTGCTTCTAATTTAATACGTGATTCTAATATTTCGTTTAATTTGATTCTCATATTTGTCATTAAATGATGATGTGTACATTCATTAGATTGTAGTTCTATTTTATCTAAATAACTCCACAATGTAAAATACATACTAATACCAAGTTGTCCAATAATGGGTTGATATAACATAATTAGTAATTTTCTATCTTGTTCTGATAATATTGTTTTATTTAATACGATAAAAGTATCAGCAGGTAAAATATTTTCTTTTGTCATAAATTCCTCCTAACACTTTAACTATATACTTAGTTTATCATAAATTTTTGTATAAAAAAAGAAAAAATAATATATATTATATTATTTAATCTAAATCTATTGGAGATTTCTCTTTTTTATATTCAATTCTCTCAGAACTCATACCAGGTAATTGCCGTTTAAACATTGCTTGAGTAATTGTATAAACTGAACTTTTACAAAATTTATTAAAATTACTTAAACTAAATTGTTCTTCAGATTCGTACCAACTTGGTGCTTCTGTTATTATTTTTTCACCCTTAGTTATCCAAATATCATTAATTCCTAGAATATATGTATATGGATACATTTGATAAAAAAAGGTTTTTTCTAGTTTAATATTACTAATAAGTTGATCTTTATTCATTGATTCTAAATATTTTTTAAATGATAAAATTTCTCTATAAAATTTATTTCCAAATAATGTTCTATCTGATAAAAAATAATAGAAAGCCACTGAGCCATATAATAATAATGTTCCAACAATATAAATAATTAATGTTGTTATTTCATTTAAAATTGGTGCTATTCCTGTATATAAGCCTAACCCAATAAAACAAATTCCAAATATAATTTTAATGGGTAATTTAGTTTCAAAATAAAATAGTACAACAATTCCAAACAAATATATTGATGTAATAATTGGTATTAAAAAGTATTGTCCTGTTAATAAATATACTGAGTTAAAGTTTAAAATCAATATTGAAATAGCCATTAATATAGTTATAGCTATTCGAATTTTTTTAATTTTCGAAAAAAATATTTTATCTTTGTTGTCTTTATTATCTAAAATATCTTTAGAATATTTCAAGGCATCATAACATCTATATTCTAAATTTTTAAGTTCAACAACATCACTTTGTTCAAAGATAGTTTCAAATAAGGTTTTTTGAATTGCATTATCTCCTTCATAATTTTTAAGTTTAGTAAGAGTAACAGAATTTGGTTTTCCTAATTTATATCCATCATTTGCCTCATAAAATTTTAAATATCCTTTATTAGCTAAAACCCATAAAGTTGTAATTACATCATGTTCTGTTATATTTCCCTTATATAAAAATGCAATTTCTGCTGTATCAAAATCATTTGGTACAGTTTCACATTTATTAATTTTACTTTTTATTCCTTTTCCAAATGCTAACCAACTAATAAATGAGATAATCAAAGTTATTAAAGGAAAAAATGGAAGTAAAAAATTAAAATAATTATATGTATCAACTTCATCTTTAAAATAACCTTCATCAAGTTTTATATCAATAGCAAGTGTTTGATTTGAATTTAGTTGAAGATTATAAAAACCTGTTATTTGATTATTATTAAAGCTATAAGATATATCATTACTACTCAACTCTTGTCCATCTATTAAAAATGTTATATCACATCTATTTGAAGAACTTGGTAGATCAATTTTAAAATAAACACTAGATATTGTATTATTAAAACTACCATCTACTAAATAATAATAAAATTCATCAAATTCTCTATTTTTATCAATTCCAAGATTAAACTTATAATTAATATCATATGAATTTGTAGAACCTGCAAGAGCATTTGTATCCATAATTTTAATTACTTTTTTACTTCCTTTATTAGAAGTAGAAAAAGTTCTAGTAGTACTTATATCTGATATTTTACCACTTAAATAGTTTGTTGTTCCATCAATTCTTATTATATTAAATTTTGAATTTAATGTTCTTGTAAAATTATCTGTTGTACTATTAAAATAAATTAAATATCTTTCGCTAACATCTAGGCTTCTATTTTCATTTGTACTTATTATAATTTGATATTCTGATATATTAAAATTCTCTGCTTTAACTATCATAAAAGATGGAAAAAATAATCCAATGATTATAAATAAAAATAAAAACTTTTGTTTACTATTCACATTAACCACATCCCTATTATAAATAAATTATATCATATTTGATTTTTCTAAACAATATTTATTTAATAAAAAAACTGACAGATTGTCAGTTTTAATAATTTAAATATTATTTAAATTAGTTAGCAGTTGTTACTAATGCTTGAGCAGCTGTAACATCTGTTGGTGTAGCAGCTATTGTTGTAATATCAGCATATGCTTTATTTCCATCATATCTTACAGTTTTTGTATAAGATTCGAAAGTTAATTGAGCAGCTACTACTACACCTGTTGAATCGATTGCAACCCATCCAGCAGTTGGTTCTTCACCTTTAACAGTTACTCCATTTGTATCTAATTCAGCAACTGTATAAACTTTATTTGATGTAAAAGTAGTTGAACCACTTACTTCGTCATCGAATAATGATAAAATAGTTGCTTTTTCAACAGCATCAATGTATCCTAATCCACTACTTTCAGTAGCACCTTTCTTAGCAGTATCAATTACTCCTAAAATCATTGGTGTAGCGATTAAAGCGATTACTGCTAAAATTACGATTACAGCTAATAATTCAATTAGGGTAAAACCTTTTGTGTTCATTTTTTTCATTGTATTTCCTCCTCTATTTTTATTACGATATAAATATATCATAATAGATATTAACTAGTCAACTATTTTAGTAAATATTTTGTCGAAATAACAATTAGTTTATAGTATAATAACTTTTAGGCCTTATTTTATATAGGCTTTTATATTTGTCTAAAAAAGTGTAAATATTAAAAAACTGACAAATTGTCAGTTTATATGCATCGTAAATTAGTGACTTGTTGCTACTAAAGATTGTGCATTAGATAAGTCTGACGGTTCTGCATCTAATGTATCTACATCAGCATATGCTTTTTTACCATTATATCTTACTGTTTTAGCATAAGAATCAAATTTTAACTGAGATGCAACTATTACTCCTGATGAATTTATATAAATCCAACCACTAGTTGGTGATTCTCCTTTTACATCAACAGTATCTAAATCAGCAACTGTATATATTCCTGTTGGTGTTGAAGTTGCTCCAGTTGTTTCCGCATCAATAAATTCTAATACCATCGATTTTTCAACTGCATCAATATATCCTAGCGCACTACTTTCAGTAGCACCTTTTTTAGCAGTATCAATAACTCCTAAGATCATTGGTGTTGCAATTAAAGCAATTACTGCTAAAATAACAATTACAGCTAATAATTCGATTAGTGTAAAACCCTTATTCTTCTTCATATTTCTCCTCCTTTATTTTTACGATACAATATTACATTAATTATTTAATAATATATCCTTTTATAACATTAACAAAAAAAATAAAATTATACATTTTTTATAAGCTTTAAATTAATGTAACATTTTTAGTATGTTTTATAAACTAAATATTAATACTTATTTTATTAATAAAATAAAAAAAAGAATGATTTAATTGATTTTAAAATTTTATTTGCACATATTTTTAAAATCAATTTTCAAACTATTTAACTTTTCAAGTAAAATTTGTTCTAATATGTTTACATTTGATATTGTTTTTGTAACTGACTCATTAATTTTAAGTAAATCACATATATTATTTGATAAGCAAACTGCTTTTTGTATTTTTTCTCCTTCAGCATTTAATATATGAGAAATTGCTGCTTCTTCTAAAGCAATAGATTCTAACAAATCACAATATTGTTGTTTGCAATCACAAACATGACATTTATCTTTTTTACAAGGTTCTAAACAAATATTACAATTGTCAATTTTCTTTATTTTAGAACAACAATAATCAGTTATATATAAATAATTATATTTTCCTACTTTTGTAACTAAAAATTCTAAATTTTCATTTACTGTTAAAATTGAATTTACTTCAATATTATCATCAATATAAATTTTATTAATTATATTTCCATTTTTAGATATTAAAGAAACATAAGATGAATTATTAATAATATAACTAACATATAATTTATCACAAAAAAATCCAACTGAACTAAAAATAATTTTACTTTTTTTATTTTTTTCAATACAACAACCATTTAAATTTTTGAAATATATAGTTTCACTTTTATTATTAAAATTTTCCAAATTACTTTGGTTTAATTCCACTTTTATAAAATCACCATTAGTTGTTACTGAATATAATAAATCACTAGTTAAAATATATATTTTATTTTTATTATAGCTAATTGATTTAATTATTTTTTTAAAATTTCTAGAAACATTCAAAAAAATTCTATCTACTTCAATAAATTTATCATTTAATATATAAATATAGTCATAATCATCTTGTTTTAACGCATAAAAACAATTTTCCTCACCAACAGTAATAGTTATATATGAATCACAAAGTTTTTTAGATACAATTTTTTTAAAATTACAATTAAAAAATTCTAATATTTTTTCATTTGTTTTAAAAAATAAATAATTATTACATTTAAAAAGTGCTCCTAAATAATAATTATTACAACAATTTAATAAACTTTCCTGTTTTATAATATTAAACATTACATCACCACTACACTATTATATGCTGAAATTTTTATTTTGTTATTATAAATTATTGTCATTGCCACTGTTTAATTTAATGCATATAATAAAAAAAAGGAGGAATAATTTATGTCAATGCCAATAATTGTACCTAGTGATGTAACTAGATGTGAAGCCATCACTGATATCATTGAATCAGTAGCATTAGAACAAACAGGACTTTCCCACATAATCAATGCTGAAGGAGAAAAAATTCAAGCAGCTCTTGTTTTAGCAACTTCAAATGAAGAACTTTTAGCAATTAATGCATCTGTTCAATCAATGATTAATTCAATAACAAGACTTGAAACTATACTTCAAGGAAAATTAGAATTATTTAGTTCATGTTTATGTGATGAATGCGATGTTGTAACATCAGCTTAGTAATTTAGTAAATATTTTAAAAAATACCTTTGATTTTAAAATATCAAAAGCATTTGTTTTATTAATCCAACATCTAACTTTTATAATTAAAAATAAGTTAGATGTTTTTTTACAATTTAAATTATTAAAAGATATAATAAAACCTTTAAATTACTTTAAAGGTTTTAATTTTATTTAAATACATTTAATACAATCAAATAAAGATAATTTACTATTTAATATATTTTCTAATCTAATAATTGAATTTATTGTTTTTTTAACCGATTTATTAACTTTAATCATTTCATTAATTGTTGGATTGCTTGCTAGTATTTGTTGTATTTTTTCTCCCTCAGCATTAATTATATGTGCTAATGCAGTTTGTTCTAACGCAACTGACTCAATCAAATCATTTATTGCTTGTTGTCGTCCATTACCAACACAAACTACTGGTAGAGTTCCCTCAAACAAATAATTATGAGCTTCAATTGCTCCACTTAAATCATATACTATTAAATTACCCTCAATATTAGTAGAACCTGATACATATGATGCATATGGTCCAAGTAATGCACCCTTAACAGATGTAGTACAAGTAAGTAAAGTTGTTACTTCAAATAAATTCCATAAAATAAATTTACCATCATCTCCAGTTGCTGCTACACCATTTCTGAATATTTGAAAACTACCAAATCCAAAATTATCTCCACTTATATTTATCAAATTTGTCGATCCAAGTGGTGAAACTATATCTATTCCACTTAAATCTTGTAATTCAAAACCAGAACCTGCAATATTATTACCATTAATTGTAAATATATTTAAACTAGCATCTGTACCTGTAAGTGTTAAAGTACCAAATTCAACTTCAGCTGTACCATTTGGAATTAAAATAGCCCATCCAGCTGATACACATCTTAAATAATCATTTGTTGTTTCAAAATCAATTGGAGTTGCTTCCATAGGTTGTGGCAATACACCATTATTATTAGTCATTGTATAAGTTATAACATTAGCTAAAGAACTAATAGCACTATTACCACTAAAATTAGTACCTGATGTAATATTCATTGATCCTCCAACTACTAAATCAAATCTAGTTAAAGAAACTGGAAGTACACTACCTATACTATAATTATTATATGTAGCATTACCAGCAACAGCTACTCTACCTTCTGAATCTGTATTACTTTGAGTATGGTCATTTAATGTATAAATATTAAAATCATTAGCTATTCCTAAATTATTCATAATTCACCTCCTAATATAGGATATGAATTTTATAAAAAGTGAAAAGTTGATTTATCTTGTTTTAATAAAATTTAATTATTTAAATCATTTAGACGATTTAATACTATTTCTAAATCTTGCTGTTCAGTAATTAATATTTTCTTTTCTTGTTCTACTAAACTTTGTGGTGCTTTACTTACATAATTAACATTATTAAGTAAATTATTTCTTCTTCCAATAGAAACTTCTAATCTTTCTTTTTCTTTTAATAAATTACTAATTTCAACTTCTTTATTCATACTACCATCATAATAAATTGTTATTATACTATCTTTAAAACTAATATCAACATTTGTATAATTATCATTATTAATAAAATCATTCTTATTTAAAATATCGCTAGTGTCTAATTTAATTAATTTAGCTATCAAATTTATATTTTCATATATTAAACTATCTTCATAAACTAATTTAAAATTTTTACCAATATTTTTTGTTACTTTTTCTTTTCTAATTTTAGTAATTAAATCTATAATATCATCAATATCAGTTACAAATATTTCTGTATTTTTATAAATAGGATAAGAACTAACCATAATTGAAGTATTTATTGCTGGTAGCATCAAATATATTTCTTCTGTAACAAATGGCATAAAAGGATGTAACATTTTTAAAATGTTTGTTAAACAATAAATTAATACTGATTTTGTAGTATTATTTTGATTTATTTTAGAAAATTCAATATACCAATCACAAAAGTCATTCCAAACAAAATTATAAAGTTCAGTTCCAACTACATTGAAATCATATTTATCCATATGTTTTCTTACATTTAAAATGGTATTATTCAATTTAGTTATTATCCATTTATCTGTTATACCTAAATTATCTAAATTATAATTGTCCATATCAAACTCTTCAATACTTAGTAATACAAAACGAGAAGCATTCCATAATTTGTTTATAAAATTCCAAGCAGCTCTTACCTTTTCTTCATCATATCTTAAATCCATTCCTATCGATGAAGAAGTTGCTAAGAAAAATCTTAATGCATCAGTTCCATATTCTTCAATAACTTCCATTGGATCTACACCATTTCCTAAAGATTTACTCATTTTCCTTCCATCTTTATCTCTAATTAATCCGTGAATTAAACAGTCTTTAAATGGTCTTGTATTAGTAAAATGTAATCCTTGAAAAGTCATTCGATTAACCCAAAAAGGTATTATATCATATCCTGTAACTAAACAGTCATTTGGATAATATCTCTCAAGTAATTCACTTTTATTTGGCCAACCTAAAGTTGAAAATGGCCATAAAGCTGAACTAAACCATGTATCTAAAACATCAGCGTCTTGAATCCAACCATCTTCTTCTGGAGCTTTTTCGCCAACATACATTTCATCACCTTTGTACCATGCTGGTATTTGATGTCCCCACCACAATTGACGTGAAATACACCAATCATATGTAATTTCCATCCAATGATTCATTACTTTTTCGTATCTAGTTGGTACAAAATTAACTTTATTATTTTTATCTTTTTGATTTTCTAAAACTCTATCTGCTAATGGTCTCATCTTCACAAACCATTGTTTTGAAAGATATGGTTCAACAATAGCATCACTACGTTCTGAATGACCTACGCTATGAATCATTTTTTCTACTTTAACTAATAATCCAAGAGCTTCTAAATCTAAAACTAATTTTTTTCGACAATCAATCCTATCCATTCCACAATAGTTAAATGCATTTTCATTCATTGTTGCATCTTTATTTATTACCACAATTCTTTCTAAATTATGACGATTTCCAACTTCAAAATCATTTGGATCATGAGCAGGAGTTATTTTAACTACACCTGTTCCAAATTCAGGATCAGCATATTCATCTCCTATAACAGGAATTAATTTATTAACAATTGGTAAAATTACATTTTTACCAATATATTTATTAAATCTTTTATCATTTGGATTAACTGCAAGAGCTGTGTCTCCAAATAAAGTTTCAAGTCGTGTTGTAGCAACTTCTAAATATTCATTTGTTCCTTCTATCATATATTTTAAATGATAAAAAGCTCCCTCATCATCTTTATAAATAACTTCTTCATTTGATAAAGCTGTCATTGCAACTGGATCCCAGTTTATTATTCTTTCTCCTCGATAAATTAATCCTTCATTATATAAATCAACAAACACTTTTTTAACTGCATCTGATAATCCGGCATCTAAAGTAAATCTTTCTTTAGTATAGTCTAGAGATAATCCTAGTTTAGACCATTGTTCATGTATATTTAAAGCATATTCTTCTTTCCACTCCCATGCTTTTTTTAGCCATTCATCTCTTTGCATTAAACGAGGATTTGTTCCTTGTTCTTTTAACTTTTTATCAACTTTTGATTGAGTTGCTATCCCAGCATGATCCATACCAGGTAACCATAAAGCATCAAATCCATCCATTCTTTTATATCTAATTACAATATCTTGTAAAGTTGTATCCCAAGCATGACCTAAATGTAATTTCCCTGTAACATTTGGTGGTGGAATCACAATTGAAAATGGTTTTTTAGATAAATAACCTGATTCAAAATATCCTTGTTTTTTCCAATTTTCATATTTGTCTTTTTCTATTTCCTTATGATTATATTTTGTATCTAACATATAAATTTCCTCTTTTCCATATAATTATTTATTTTTTCTTTTATTTCATTTAACTTATTTACTTCAGTTTTACAATATTTAATTAGTTCATCAATAATCCATATTATACTATTATTTTCACTTATATAAATATAACTATAGCCAAAATTAAAATCATATATATAACTAGCACTAACTAAATCAAAATCTATTTTATTTATACAATCATTTTTATTAATAATTAATTCATTTATAATACTAAAATAAACTTTATCACTTATTACACCTTCAGTTTCGTCTATCTTCAAATCTCCAATTTTATACAAATCTAAAATATCTAATTTATCAGCATCTCTAACTATTTTTGAAAATAATAAATATATTTTGTTTAAATTGTCTTCTATTTTAATCTTATTATGATTATCTACAGCAATTAAAACAACTTTTTGTAGTTCAATATCTTCAACATATTTAGATATGTAATTATTTTCTTTTAATATTTCAATTCCAAGTGATGCATGATCAATAGATTTAATATCACTAAAAGTTCTATATTTAGTAAATTGTTCAAATCTTCCTATATCATGTAAAAGTCCTATTACTTTAGCAAGCACTATATCTTCTTCACTTAAATTTAATGATTTTGCTATCTTTTCACAAAAATTAACTACTCTAAAAGTATGATCAATTTTTAGTTTAATATTAAACTCTTTCTTATCATAATTTTTAATATATTCGTTAAATAATTCAATACATTTATTAAAATCTATCATAAATCCCTCCAAAAAAAAAATTCATCCATAAAGGACGAATTGCTCGTGGTACCACCTTAATTTGTAATTATCATTACCTTAAAGAAAATAACGGTTTCCACCGAAATATCATACTAAATTTCAGATATTCAACTCATAAGCTACCTTCTAATATTTTTGTTATTCGTTTCCATCAACCACGAACTTTCTATAAACTTAAAATATTATACTCCTCTTGTTCTTTGTTTTTATATCTTTATTATATTAATAATAGCTTAATATGTCAATCATTTTTTATTGAATAATTATTTAAAAAATAACATTGGAATTATAAATAAAAATTCAAATTTAATTTATTGAATAGTAACTCCTTGATAATAATGTTGTAATATATTTAAATATGAATATCCAGCATTAGCCATTCCGTTTGCACCATATTGACTCATTCCTACACCATGACCATAACCTCTTGTTGTGAAAACTAAATTACCATCTAAAAAACTAATTTCAAAATCAGTAGATCTTAAGCCAAGTAAAGTCCTAAGGTCAATTCCACTATATGTATTACCATCAATCTTAACTTCAACTACTCTACCACTTGCATTTCTATTTACTATTTCAATTGATGTTTCAGAACTAATTTCAATTCCAAGTATATCTAAAATTGTACTATAACTTTTAGTCTCGGTTCTTAAATAAGAGGATGCACTTATATCATAACTACTTTCAACTGATTTTAAATAAGCAACACTATTACCCCAAACACTTATTGAATCTTCAGTATAACCATTACTTGTTGAATGATATACCGCATCTATATATTGTCCATTATATGTAATATATTTTCCACTAGTTTGTGAAACAGAATCAACAATTTTATTATAATACTGTGTAAAACTAGACCCCCACATAGTTTTCATTTGATCTATATCTATATAACTTTGAGTTGACACTGTGTCAGTTAGCTTTAATCCACTATTTATTCTTTTTAAAGTATAGGTTCTCGCAACCACTGCTTGAGCTTTTAGTGCTTCAATATTAAATGAAGCTGGCATCTCAGCTGCTACTACCCCAACAATATATTCTTCTAATTCAATATTAATAATCTGTCCATTACTTCTATATACTGTAACCATTGTCTTAGCTTCAGTAATAGTTTCTTCTTCAACAGTTTCTAATCCAGTTGTTTGACTGTCTGATACAGTACTATTTTGATTATTAATCGAACCACTACTAACACTAGAACTACTAGATGTATTAGGATTATTCATTTTACTTACTACAATATTTTCATTATTCACAAATCCATTAGAAACATTATCCTCAACTACCTCTTTTATAACTGAATCTTCAACTAATTCTTCTATAATATTTTCAGATAATGAAGTGTTTTCTAAATCAACTATTTCTTCAACAGTAGGAACATTATAATCAACATTCACATCATTAATAATATTTCCTTTAAAATCACTTCCTGTAAACATTAAAGTCGCAATAGCTACAGTTCCTACCATCAGTATTATTTTCTTACCTTCAAAATTTATTTTTTGAATCATAGTCTTTATATTGTCCAAAATAGGAGTTTTACTACCTCCTATTTCACCAATCTCATAATTATAATTTAAATAAAAAACAATTGTCTCATTATCTACTAATCTAAATTTTTCAATCATATAATCACCTTTATTAATCTTTGTTTTATTTATAATTAAATACTAATATTATATTTTTAATTTAATACTGTCTACATTAATTATATTTTCACCATTAATTATTTTATCAATTATTAAATTATCTAAATTCTTACTTATAATCTTGTCTATTTGTCTAGCACCAAACTCAGAATAATTTGACAAATCACAAATTTCCTTAATAACATTATTATTAATCTTTATTTTTACATCATTGTACTTTTCATATAATTTTTTTATTTTAGAATTTATCAACTTAATTATATTCTTTTCATTTAATGGTTCAAAAACTATAATATTATCAATTCTATTTATAAAAGGTGGTGAAAAATTTTCCTTTAATTTAGAATTAATGGTAGCTTTTAGAGAATTAAAACCAATACTTTTATCATAAAATCCAATATTAGAAGTCATTATAATTATCGCATTATTAAAATAAATTTCCCTACCGTTACTATCTTTTAATTTTCCTTCATCAAATATTTGAAATAATAAATTTATTACATTAGGATGTGCCTTTTCAATCTCATCTAATAAAACTACCGAAAAAGGTTTATTCCTGATTTCTTCTAAAATATTTTTATTATCATCATATCCAACATATCCAGGATTTGCTCCCACTATCTTACTTAATGAAGAAGAATCAGAAAATTCACTCATATCTAATCTAATAACATTAGTTTCTCCTACCATACTACTACCAAATAATTTAGCTAATTCAGTTTTACCTACACCACTAGGTCCTACAAACATAAATGAATAACATTTATTATTATCCCTAAAGCCTAATTTAATCTTTTTAGCAATATATAAAATTTCTTCAAGTGCTCTATCTTGTCCTAATATCTTTTCTCTTAATTTTTTTTCCAAATCAACAATAACCTTTTTTTTATCATTTAATAATTCAAAAACCGGTACTTTAGTTTTCATAAAAACAACTTCCGCAACATCATCTACAGTTACTTCTTTTTTTATTTTCTTATATAAATTTAACTCAATATCATTAATTTCACTAAGTAATTTATTTTCTGTTTCTTTTAGTGTTGATGCTAAAGTAAAATCATTTTTAATGATTGATTCATTTTTTTGTTTAGTAATACCTTCAATTTTTCTTTTTATTTCATAATATTTTTTCATTTCTTTTGTTTCTTTCAAACTAACTTTAGCACAAACTTCATCTAATATATCAATTGATTTATCAGGTTCATTTCTATCATGAATATATTTTTCAGATAAATTTACAATTAAATCAATAATTTCATCACCTAAAGATACCAAATGATATTTTTCATAAATACCTTTTAATTTATTTAAAATTTCTTTTACAGTTTCCTTATTTGGTTTTTCTATAAATATCCTTTGAAATCTTCTTTCTAATGCACTATCTTTTTCAATATATTTTTTATATTCACTAGTCGTAGTAGCACCAATACATTTAACCTTATTCCTAGCTAAAGCTGGTTTAAAAATATTTGATGCATCAATTGCTCCTTCAGCACCACCTGCTCCTACTAGTGTATGAATTTCATCAATAAATAAAATGATATCATCATTATCTTCAATTTCCTTTAATAATTTATACATTCTATCTTCAAATTCACCTCTATACTTAGTTCCAGCTACTACACTTGCCATATCTAAGCTTATAATTCTTTTATTTCTAAGTTCCATTGGAACTTCTCCACTTACAATCATTCTACTTAATTCTTCAACGATAGCAGTTTTGCCAACGCCTGCATCCCCTATTAATAATGGATTATTTTTTGTTCTTCTAGATAAAATTTCTAATAATCTTTTTATTTCTAAATCACGACCAATTACTGGATCTAACTGACCATCCATTGCTTTTTTATTTAAATCATTACCTAATTCTTCCAACAATAGTTTTTTACCATTTTTTCTTTTTTTTGGTTGAGCTATTTTATAAACAAATTCATTATACAATTGATCAATGTCGACACCTAGTCCAAGTAAAACTCTAATGGCAACACCTTCACCTTCTTCAAGTAAACTAGAAAATAAATGATTTATTGTAACTTCACCATTATTATTTTCTTTACTATCAATTATAGCGTTTTCAAGAATTCTTTTAAGAAGAGGTGTATAAATAAATAAATCACTACCACTGCTACCTACTCCAATTATATTTATCATTTCGTTTTTAACTTTAGAGTAGTTTATTCCGTATTCTTTTAAACGTTTACTAATAATATTATCATCTTTTAAAATAGATAATAATAAATGTTCACTCCCAATATAAGGATGCTTTAACTCGGACATTTCTATTTTTGATGCATTTAATATTTCTCTTGCTTCATCTGTAAAATTACCAAACATATATATCTTCCTCTCTAATAAATAGTCTATGCTTATAATGATACTTATAATTTATTTTAAACATAAAATCAGTACCAAATATAATATATTACAAATACAGATAATATCATGTCAAAAAATTTTATTAATTAAAAAAACATCTTTCGATGTTTTTTAATTATAAATAATCATTGCGGAAAAACAAAATACTTGTTCTTCTGAAAATACACTTACAGCTACTTGATATTTAATATCAATAACTTCAACTTTTTTTTGTTCAATAAAATCATTAATAGCTGTTTCTAAATCACTTTCATGTCCTTCATCAAATATTTTAACTTTAATAATTATCACCTATATTAATATACCATTTTATTTTATTTAAATTGTCGAAATTTACTAATAATTTTATTATAAAAATATTTGAATTCTGAAGTTTTAAAAAATATCAATAAAAATATAATATTTACTAAAGCAACTGAAATTATACCAACTAATATCCACATAAATATATTAGAAATAATAATCTTTGAAGTTACAAAGTAAACAATCCAATTTGTAAGTATAAAAACTAATAAATATAAACTATATTTTAAATAATATTTTTTTGGAGAAATTTTAAATCCATGATTATGTACAATATATGGATCTAACCAGGTAGTTGTAACTAATCTACTAAATATAGTTCCAATAATTACTCCGGCTATACCAATAAATTGTACTAAAAGAATTGATACAACAATATTTATTATGACCATAATTACTGGTCTAAATCTTGCAATATAAAAAAGTCCATATGAATTTCTAAACGAATTTGTCACATTTTGCATACCCATTGTATATAAATTTGATGCTAGTAAAAATACAACTTCAATACCTAAAGTATATTCACTACCTATCCATAAACTAATAAATGGATTGATCATCACCATTATACAAATTGAACATAAACCATATAACCAAAAACTAAAAAAATTCAAGTTTTCATAAATTCTATAACTTCTTTTTGAATTTGTAGTCACAACCAAATTACCTATACTAGAAGTAATTGAATTAAATATTTGATTTACTATATTATTTAATGAATTAATAATTAATAAATAATTAGAATAAAATCCAACAGCAATAAGTCCTATAAACTTAGAAATAACAATATTGTCGGTACCATTAGTAATAACTGTACCCACCTTATAAATAAATAATGATGAAACATTTTTAGTAATATCTTTAACATCTTCTTTATTTAAATTGCCTTCTTCTTTATCTTTAATATATGGATACATCTTATTAACTTTACTAGAAATAACCAAATTTTGTAATACAACAAATACTACGCTAGCAAATAAAAATAAAATATAATTTTTAAATAATAATAAAATAATTATTTGAACAACAGAAAGTATTGTTGAAAATATAAAAACAATTCTAGATGTAATATAACTTAATTGATCACTATCTACCAAAAACTTTTTATAAATAAAGAAATAACTAGAAGCTGAATGTAAAACAAATAAAGAATAAATAAATCCTAAATGACTAATATCTGGAATATCTTTGATTAAAAATTCTAAAAATGGTATTAATGATAAACCAATTAATAATACAACTATTCCAATAATATTATAAATTTTAGAATAAAATTTCATTAATATTTTTATTCTTTTCTTATCATTTTTAGCTAATGGTTCATATAAACTGTATGGTATAGCCATGCCAATACCTAAATCAGCTAATGATAGCATTGTAATTATATTGGAAAACAATCCATTTATACCTAAATATTCATTACTTAGCATCTTAATAAATACAGTTTTAACAATAAAATTAATTAAAACCGTTAATATTTGTGTTATTAAAGAAACACTTGAATTTCTAATTGAATTTTTTATTCTAGAGTTTTCCATATAAATCATCCTAACTAATAATAATTATACGAAAAATTAAATTAAATTGCAAATAAAAAAGGATTATTGTGATGGTATACTGTTTAGTAGACATCAATACCTTTGAAATAATATATTTCTTGTTTAGACGTTACATTTTTTTTATTTAATTATCTTTTCTAAATTCCCTCTTGATTTTCATTAGCCATGAAAACTAACCGTGTCAGACACAGTCTGGTTGAAAGGCTCAATATTACTATAACTGCTAATAACTCTATTAATGTAAAACCTTGTTGTTTAAAATTTGTATACTTCATTTTACTTCTCCTATCTTTATTTTTAGTATAACACTAATTTCACTTAAATTTCAATTTTCTATTTTCACTTATTAAAATTTTTACAATTTTACTCATTCTTTTTTTCTTTATAAAAAAAATTTTTTAAACATTTTAAAATGAGAAAAATATAAATAAAGGGATTATTGAATCCTATAAAATTATATCAAAAAAGAGAATTCTTTATGAACTCCCTATTCTTGTACTCATTTATCTAAGTATTGACTTCACCAACACTATTTGATAAAGTAACTTTTAATATGCTGTCAATCTATCATCCCAAGGATTATATGTTCCAGATGGATAATTAATTACTGATCTAGGATTAATAGAATATATATAATTCATATCAGACCAACGGCTATAATCAATACCATATAATCCTGTTGCAATCGTTAAATGAAGATGTTGTCCGTAAGTACATTTATCATAACTTTGAGTATCTGAACCACCACCCATAGTACCAATTTGAGTATTCTTATTAACGGTTTGACCACTAGTTACAGTAATTGTTTTTAAATGGGCATAGACACTTGTATAATTTTTTCCATTTACATTATGATGAACTACAACCATGTTTCCACCACATGAATTTCTAACAAATATAGTTGCAACCATTCCACTTGCTACTGCATATATTGGATCTGCTGTTGATTTAGAACCTTGATCAATTCCTTCATGCCAACTATTTCCAGCAAAATTACGATAACCCCATTCACTAGTTATATAACCACTTTGTAATGGTCTAAAAAATGCAGTTCCAGCTGGCAATGTCTTTCTACCACATGTCGCAATATTTTCATTATCACTACATCCCTTATCAACATAAAGTTGAATAATCTCCTTTTGATATTCAATTTCATCTTCTATATCAATACTAGTAGAAGTCAAGCTTTCCAAGTCTGTTCCTAGTTGACTTTTTTGAGTAGCTAATTCAACTTGTTGAGCACCTAATTCTACTCTTTTATTTTCAATTTCTTTTTGTTTTGTTTCATTTGCTTCAATCATTTTATTAAATTCATCAATTAGTTTATTATTATATTCACTTAATTGTTCTGAAACAGCAACTCTATAAATAAAATCTGTAAAGCTTGTTGCTCCAAATATATACTCTAAATATGCTGATTGCCCAGAAGACACTTGCATATATCTAAGTAATTCCTTTATTTCTTTATTTTTTTGTTCAATTTGATTATTTAATGTAACTATTTCATTGTTTAATGTTTCTATGTCACTATAAGTTTGATTAATTTGAGCTTCAACATTTTTTATTTTCGAATTAATATTAATAATTTGCTGTTCAGTTAGTTCTTTTTGAATTTGATTTTCATTTAGTTCAATTTGTTGTTGTTCAAGTTCATCTTTTAAATCCTGTAATGTTTTTCCTTTTACTTGTATAGGGGTTAAATAAGGAAACAAAAATACAATTAATAATAATACATTAGCAAACTTTTTCAATATAACACCTTCTTAATTTTTTAGTTCTTTTCTTATTTTTTTATAATTTGGACAATATTTTATTACTAAATTCCAAAAATTTTTAGAATGATCAAAATGAATAAAATGTGATAATTCATGTATAACTACATAATCTATATATTTTATATCATATTTTATTAATTGAAAATTTATGGTAATTGAATTATTTTTACGATTACATACTCCCCATCTTGTTTTCATATCTCTAATTTTCATTATTGGATAAGGAATATTTTCTTCAAAATTATTATACCAAAAATCAATTCTTTCTTTAAATATAGTTTCTGTTTGTTTTTTTAACCATTTATTTAAGTTATCTTTACTTGATATATAAATTCTATCCTCTATTATGTCTATATCATTTATTGGCATAATAATTATATCATATTTTTTTCCTAAAAAGTAAAATAAATATTCTTTTTCAATATTATTTTTTCTTTTACTTAGTGCTTTTTTTAAAAATAATTCATTTTCTTTTAATAATTTTAGTATTTGTATTTTAGATACAAAATAATTAGTTGTAACTGTTATAATTAAATCATCTTTAACTCTAATATAGGTATTTTTATTGCTTTTCCTTACAATTTCAACGTCATATTCTATATTGTTTATTTTGTATTTCATACATTACCTCATTTTTTATAAACTTCTTCTATTACTTTAAATGGATCATAATTACTAAATTCCAAATCTATTTTTAAATCAAATTTTTCATTATTAAACATTGTTTTAAATTCAATTTTTTTTGTTTTTAAATTATTTATTTTGATATTAATTTCTATAATTTCATTTTTTGTTAATAACATACTTTCATATTTATTTATTAATAATACAACCCTACTTAAAGCACTATGATATTGTAGTTTGTTAGTTATATTATTTATTTCACAATCAATTCTCATTAATACTTCTAATTGTATAGTATCAATAAATATTCTATAAAAATGATTAGCTTCTATTAAATCATTTTTTTTATAACTTGTTATAAATTCTTTATAATAATTACATCTTGAAATATAATTATTTAAATTTTTAATTTTTAAATCTAACTTAGATCTATTTATATCATAATTTTTAAATTCATAAAAATATAGAGTTTGATTATAAAATTTTGCTTGTTCTAAATTTCCATCTTTTCCTACAATTTCTACTTTTTTATAATATAAGTCTAATTGCTTATGATAATTTTCATATTTTACTGAGAACTCAGATTCAAGTTTATAAATTAAATTAGTCAATTTATCTATTTCACTTGATGCTTTAGTAAGTGACTTACTATGATTATTTAAAATGGCTACATAAAAATTAGTGTCCATAAGTCACTCCCCTATATTTTTTTATTCCTATATAAAATATACCATAAATTAACTAAAATAAAAAGACTAATTCTAAATTAAAAATACAATATTTTAAACTTAAACTTATCTTTTGTTTATATTTTTCATGACTATATTTTTTCTGCATTATTACACATTTCATACAACTAACATCAAAAAAAAAATATCATATTTCTCCTCAACTAAATAATTTTCATTATTACTCATCTACAATTTAATTATGTATTGCATCTATCATTAATCAATAAAAATGTTTAATTTCGTATAAAATATAAGAATAAAAAAGATTACTAAATGTAATCTTTTAAATAAATTATGCGAATATAAGCATTATAACTATTATAAATACTATAGTACCTAATGCATATAATAAATATTTCCAAATAGTTTTAAACCATTCTTTATAAGAAACATTTAAATAAGTTAATCCTGCAACTAAAATAATACTTGTTGGAGCAATTAACATAACTAATCCATGCATTGTTTGACCAATCATACCTATTAAAGTAAACTCTGTATATGAAACTGAAAATTTACTATATAATGCATTTAACATATATGGAAAATCATTATAGAATAATCCTCCAATAGCTGAAACAATACCCATTGTAATTGCATTAAATCCATCTGTTAATTCTAAAAAGAAATTAGAAATTGTTGCAAAAATTGTATATCCTGAAGATGATGAATTCATAAGTAAGAATATAATACAAGCAGCAACTGCATAACAAGCGACTGGTACCATTTTCTTAACACCATCAACAAATGCATTAACAGCATCTTTTAAACTTATTTTATAAATAAGAGTAATTACTCCTGTAACAAATAATAAAATTACTGCTAAATCATAATTTGACAAATATCCGATTGGATCAACAGTACCAATTATATTTGCAAAAATTGTATATCCGCCTATTTCAAAACTCATTATTGATTCATATATATCATCGAAGAATGTTACGTTAAGTCCTATTGACCAATTGTACATACCTACTAATATATAAATCATTGCTAATACGCCAATTATAATTATTGGTTTTACACTTTTTTTATTAGAACTAGTAGTTGGTGTATAAAAAGGTATTACTAATACATCAGTATTTTTTTCCTCTTTCTTAGTTGGTTTTTTACTAGTTTTTTTAGTTTTACTAACCTTACCTTCTTTAGAATCTGTAATTTTTAATACAACAAATGTATATAAAACTAAAGTAATTATTAAGAAAATAAAACGATATAACAATGAATCATTCATACCTACTGATAAAAAGTATGTAATATATCCATTAATATTAAATCCAAATGTTGAAGCCATATTACCAACTAAAATTGCTCCAGCAGTTCCTAGTAATGTAACAACACCATTAAATCCTAATAATAGTAATATTGCTGCAAAAAATGGAACTAATACAAATAATGGTGTAGTTAATCCTGTTAACGATGCTAAAATAGCAAATACCATAATTGATATTATTAAGAATTTTTTTTCTTTTCCTTTGAATTTTTTTACTATTCCATCAATTATTTTAGTATATGCACCAGTTTTATTTAAAACTCCATATAATCCTCCAATAATTAATAAATTTAGTGCTGTTAAAACAAATACTGAACTAGTAAATGTAATAACTGGATATTTTATCAAATCAATAAGTCCAACTGGATCTGTTGCATCTGTAGCAAACTCACCACTTGAAAAATATCCTGTTGGAATAATCCAACTTAAAACTACATACACTGCAAATACAATACCTATAGCTTTCAATAAACTATTTTTTTTCATTTTCCTTACCTCCATAACAATTATAGCAAATAAACATTGAATTATAAACATTTTTTAATAAATTTCATTATTTTTTCACAATTTAACATTTTTATTGTTATAATTAATTAGGAAGTGATTACATGTTTAAATATTCATATAACAATAAAAGATATCATACACTTGACTATTATTATAAAGAAAAATTCAATTCTAAAGTATTTAAAGTAAGTTTAAATACTGGTTTTACATGTCCTAATAAAGATGGTAAATCAGGATTTGGTGGTTGTATATATTGTTCTAAATTAGGTAGTGGTGAATATGGTGGTGAAAAATCAGATGATTTAATTACTCAATTTAATTCAGTAAAAAATATGATGTTGAAAAAATGGCCACAAGCTAAATACATTGGCTATTTTCAAGCAAATACAAATACTTATGCTCCACTTCATATTTTGAAAGAAAAATATGAAACTATAATGAACTTAGATAATGTTATTGGTTTATCAATTGCGACTAGGCCTGATGCATTTACTAAAGAAATTTATGATTACTTAAGCCAATTAAATACTAAAACTTTTTTAACAATTGAACTAGGTCTTCAAACTATACATGAGTCTACTTCTAATTTTATTAATAGATGTCATAGTTTACAATGTTTTGAAGAATGTGTTTTTGAATTAAGAAAAAGAAATATTAATATCGTCGTTCACATTATCAATGGACTTCCCTTTGAAACTAAAGAAATGATGATAGATACTGTAGAGTATATTAATAAATTAGATATTCAAGGGATAAAGATTCATATGTTATCCATCTTAAAAGATACTAAATTATATCAAATATATAATGAAAAACCTTTTAGTTTACTTTCTAAAGAACAATATATTGATATAGTTTGTGATCAATTAGAATTATTAAGAGATGATATTGTAATACATAGAATTACAGGTGATCCAAAAGTATCTGATTTAATTGAACCAAACTGGTTAATCAAAAAAGTTAGTATAATTAATGATATTGATAAAGAAATGGTTAGAAGAAATAGTTATCAAGGAATAAACATTTAAACAATAATAATTTTATTCTTATTTCTTTAGAAAGCAACTTTATATAACAAAAACTTAATCTAAAAGATTAAGTTTTTAATATTTTTATAAATTATAAACATTGTTTAAATTTTAAGTTGTGAAATCTAGACAAAAAATTTTTTTTTTACAAAATAATTGAGCCAACTATCAAAAATAAATTTTATTAAATACAAAATTAGGTATCAATTAAACATGAAATCTAACACTATTAATATTTTTAAGTTTATTTTTCTAACAAAGATAATGAAACTTTATTTTTATCTAAATATATTTCATCAACATAACAGTCTACTATATCACCAACATTTACTACTTCCATAGGATGTTTAATATATCTATCTGTCAACTTTGAAATATGAGCTAAGCCATCATTTTTAAGTCCAATATCAATAAATACACCAAAATCAACTACATTACGAACAGTACCTTGTAATTTCATTCCAACTTGTAAATCTTCCAAATGAAGAATATCACTTCTTAAAATTGGCTTTGGCATTTCATCTCTTGGATCTCTATTTGGTTTTTTCAAAGACAAAATTATATCTTCTAGGGTATACTTATCTGTATTTAATTTTTTAGAATACTCATCTATATTTATATTTTCAAGTTTATTAATCAATATTTCACTACCAATTTCTTTTAAAGAACAATCCAACAATTTCAATAATTCACTAGTTATATTATAACTTTCAGGATGAATTCCGGTGCTATCTAAAATATTATCACCATCTACTACTCTTAAAAATCCAATTGCTTGTTCAAATACTTTTTCGGATAATAACTTTTTCTTTTTTAACTCATCTCTAGAAGTTATTTTCCCTTTAGAATCTCTATACTCTAAAATCTTATCAATATTTTTTTTAGTAAAACCAGAAACATATTTAAACAAACTTAAACTAGCTGTATTAATATTAACTCCTACTTGATTTACTACTTTACTTACGACAAAATCTAATGACTCACTTAATTTTTTAGATGCTACATCGTGTTGATATAAACCAACTCCAATACTTTCAGGATCTATTTTAACAAGTTCAGCAAGTGGATCTTGTAATCTTCTACCAATACTAATAGCACTTCTTTCTTCTACATGTAATTCTGGAAATTCGGCAATTGCTAACTTAGATGCTGAATAAACACTAGCTCCTGCTTCACTTACAATTATATATTCAATTTTTCTTTTAGAATCTTTTATTACATCAGCAACAAAAGTTTCACTTTCTCTTGAGGCAGTACCATTACCTATTGCAATAATATCAATATTATACTTATTAATTAAATCCAGTAAAATTTGCTTACTTTTTTCTTTTTCATTTCTAGGTTCATGTGGATATATTACCTTTATATCTAATTTTTTACCTGTATAATCAACAACAGCTAACTTACACCCTGTACGATAAGCTGGATCAAATCCTAAAACTATTTTTTCTTTCATTGGTTGTTGTAGTAAAAGTTTTTCTAAATTTTTACCAAAGTTATCAATAGCAACAATTCCAGCACTCTCAGTTAATTCTGATCTTATTTCTCTTTCTATACTTGGAAATATTAATCTTTTATAACTATCTAATATAGCATTCTTAACTACATCTACTACAAATGAATCATAATTTTTAATAATTCTATTTTCTAAATTTTCTATAATTTTAGATATATCAATATCAATTGAAACATTAAGTATTTTTTCTTTTTCACCTCTATTAAGTGCGAGTACACGATGTGGTTTAACATTTTTTAAAGGTTCTTTATAATCATAATACATTTCATATACTTTATTTATATCTTCTGAATTTTTCTTTTTATTTGTAGTAAGTACACCTGTATTGTAAATAAAAATTCTAATCATTTTACGATAAGATGCATTATCACTTAACCATTCTGCAATTATATATGATGCTTGTTGTATTGCATTTTCAACATTTTCAACACCATCTTTTATATAAGGTACTGCTAAATCATTAAAATTACCAATAATTGGAAAAGACATTATTTTTTTTGCTAATGGTTCTAGTCCTAAATTAATAGCTTCTGTTGCTTTAGTTTTTTGTTTTTCTTTATATGGACGATATAAATCTTCTACTTCAATTAGTTTAAGAGAAGACATAATCTTACTTTTTAATTCATCTGTCAACATTCCTTTTTCATCAATTAATCTGATTACATCTTCTTTTCTTTTTAGTAAATTAACTTGATATTCATATACTTCATTAATCTTTCTAATTTGTTCTTCATCTAAACTTCCAGTTGCCTCTTTACGATATCTTGCTATAAAAGGTACGGTATTACCTTCTTCTAATAATTTTAAAACTGATTCTATTTGATTTTCTTTTATTTTTAAATCTAAACTAATCTCTTTAATTATATCTTTATTCATTATTAATCACTCCTATTTACTAATTAAGTATAACATAAATACCTACTATTTAAATTTTTTTTGATTTTATACTCTTGCTTATTGTTGTTTTACTTATTATATCAAAACCAGACTTTTCTTTTAAATAATCTTTTGGATTTTCAATATTCATTTTCATTATGTAGAATAATATGTTTCAATTTATCACCAAAATTATTTTATTAAAACATTTGTACGTGTAGAAAAATAAGAATAAATTTTTTATAGTTGATCCTTTATTTATTTTACTTAATAATATTCATTTCTGAACAAATTAATTGAAATTGATCAAATCTTTTTTCTATTCTTCCTTTAACTATAACAATATCTCCTATTTTGATTTCTTCAATACTTTGATAAATTTTAGGAAAAATAGTAACACTTAATTTACCTATTTCATCACTTATATCTAAAAAACACATAATTTCATTTTTTTTAGTACTAATTTCTCTTTTATGATCTACTAATCCAATTACAAAGACAATCTTATCAAAAAAATTTGATGTCATATTTAAATCGATACAATTTTGATATTTAACCTTATATTCAGTAACAGGATGATTGGTTAAATAAAATCCAAATACATCTAATTCATATTCTAAAAGTTCTTTTTTCAAATATTCTTTTGTATTTTCTAAAACTGGTTTTAAAACATACTCTTCTTCAATTTCATTAACTAATTCTCCATAATTTAATAAAATATCAATATTATCCATTAAAGTCTTTCTAGTATAGCCAAATGTATCAAAACTTCCTGATAAAATCAAATTTTGTAATACTTTTTTAGTTATTACTTTTCTATTTACTCTTTTTATAAAATCGAATATATCCGTAAAATTATTAAATTCTCTTTCCTTAATTATGTTTAAAGCAGTCCCTACCCCAATTCCTTTGATATTAGACAATGGATAAATTATTTTTTTTTCTAATATAACATATCTATCACTACTCAGATTAATATTTGGACCCTTAATCTCAATACCACTCATTTTTGACTCATATATATAATTTTTACTATCTATTTCACTACCAACATTAATATTTAATAAACATGTCATAAAACATATTGGATAATTAACTTTTAAATATGCCATTTTATAAGCAATAATAGCGTATGCAACTGAATGAGATCTATTAAATCCAAAGGATGCGAATTTTAAAATTAAGTCAAAAACTGAAATTGAATCTTTTTTACTATATCCTCTAGCAATTGATTTTTGAATAAATTTTTCTTTTTCTTTAATCATAAGTTCATGTTTTTTCTTACCTATTGCTCTTCTTAAAACATCTGCTTCACCTAAACTATATCCAGCCATTTTACTTGATATCTGCATTATTTGTTCTTGATAAACAATAATACCATAAGTTGGTTTTAGAATATTTTCTAAATCTGGATGAATATAATTAATTTCTTCTAATCCATTTTTTCTATTAATATAATTATCTATATTATTCATCGGGCCTGGTCTAAACAATGCTAATGCAGCAAAAATATCTTCAAATGAAGATGGTTGAAATTTACGTAAAAAATTTATCATCCCTTTTGATTCAAATTGAAAAATTCCATTTGTGTTACCATTTTTAAATAAATCTAATACTTTATAATCATCCAAAGGAATATTATCAAAATTAATATCTCCCTCAATGCTTTCTGTTATAGTTTGAATTATAGTTAAATTTTTTAAAGCTAAAAAATCCATCTTTAGTAAACCTAAATCTTCCAAATATTCCATTGAATAAGCTGTTATAAAATGACCATCATGAGGTTCTAAAGGAATTGTATCATCGATATTTTTGTTACACATTACAATACCTGCAGCATGAACTGAAGAATGTCTTTTCATTCCTTCTAATTTTTTAGATACTTGAAATAATCTTACTAATTCTTTATCTTTTTTTATATAACTTTCAAGATTTTTAGATTTATTAATGTTTTCTTGAAGACTCAATTTAGAATCTAACATTTTAGAAATAAAATCAATTCTTTCAATATTGATATTCATGATTTTTCCAACATCTCTAATTACTTGTTTAGAACTCATTGTACTAAATGTTATTATTCCAACTACTTTTTTACTTCCATATTTTTCAATACAATAATTTATAACTTCTTCCCTTTTTGTATATTCAAAATCAATATCAATATCTGGCATTGTAGTTCTTTCTGGATTTAGAAATCTTTCAAATAATAAATGATATTTAATTGGATCAACATCAGTAATAAAAAGCACATATGAAACTAATGACCCTGCAGCACTACCACGACCTGGACCTACTAAAATATTATGTTCTTTTGCATATTTTACATAATCATATACAACTAAAAAATAATCACAAAATTCCATTTTTTCTATCACTTCAAGTTCATATTTTAATCTATCAATATATGTTTTGCTTACTGTAGACCCAAATCTATTTTTTAAACCTTGTTTACATAATTCTTTTAAATATGTAAAACTATTATAATTATTAGGGCAATCAAAAGTTGGTAATAAATTATTTTCTTTAGTGATTTCAATATTACATTTTCCTAATATTTGTTTATTGGAATTGATCGCTATATCTGAAAGTTCTAAATTATCAATTAATGTTAATGAATTTTCGATATTTACTATATTATTTTCTTCTAAAACTAAACCATTTTTAATATGAATTAAGTAGTTATAATATATATAATCATTTTTTTCTAAATATAATGTTTCATTCATATAAACTATTTTTTTATTAACCAGTGCCTTGGCTTCATTATTATTTTTAAATCCATAATATATATCATTGTATGAATTAATAATTATATTTTCAATTTTTAAACTTGCAAATGGGATAATACAAATTAACTCGCTACTAAATTTTTTTAAATCTTCATTAGTTAATTTAGTACTTCTCATAATTGTAGTTAAATGAATTAAATTATGATAACCGATTTCATTTTTTGCATATAAAACAAAATTTACATCTTCAAATACTACTTCTAACCCAATAACTGGTTTAATATTATTTTTTATACATTTTTGGTAAAAATCCATTACTCCAAACATATTATTATCGGTAATAGTAAGAGCTTTTATATTATTTTTAATAGCAAAATTAATCAAATCATCAATCTTTATTAAACTCTCTAAAAGTGTATATTCTGTTTTGATATAAAGTGGTAAAAAAGTCATAAAATTACCTCCATATATTAATTTTAACATTTTTTTCATTTTTTTGAAACAATTTGAGCATAAATATTTGACTTATACAACAGTTTATGGTAAAGTTATATGGCGTAGGAACAAAAGAAATTATTAAAGGAGGAATTTAATATGGCAAAAAAAATAACTGAAAAAAAACCTTTATTTGGAAATAGAAGATCTCATTCATTAAGAGCTACTAGACATGCCCAAAGACCAAACTTACAACAAGTAACTTTAGCAGATGGTAGTAAAGTAGTAATGAGTGCTAGAGAATTAAGAACACTTAAAAAAAATCAAAATACAGTTGCAGCCTAGTAAATAGATAAAATATCTATTTTTTTGATTAATTTTTTAAAATAAAAAAGTCTATTTATTTAGACTTTTTTTATTTTAAATTTTTCTGCAAAATTGTATTTTTTACTGTCTGTAATATATAAATATCCCATAATAGAAAATACAATTGCACCTATTAAATTTACAAATAAATCTTTCATTGTGTCAATTATTCCTAGTTCTAAATATCCACCATTAATAGTAGCAAGTTCATTATTATCTTTATCATAGATGATTGTATGATTAATGTTTTTAATTACAACAACATTATTATCTTGTATTGGATCTAACTCTACTGTTGATATTGTTTGAACTATCCTATCTTTTTGAGAATCTGCAAAAATATATTTATCTAAACTAAATTCTATGAATTCCCAACAAACTCCTATTGTCATTGAAAAACAAAATGCAAATATAGCTACAAACAATGGTGTAAGACTTAAATCCTTAATTTTATTGTTTAAAAGATTTATTAAATTAAAACCAACAGCTGCACACAAAAATCCATTAATAGTATGCAAAATACTATCCCATATATAAATATTTCCATAAAAGTTGCTTATTTCACCCAATATTTCTGCAGAAAATATAAAGCAAAATATTGTTGTTTCAATAGCAGTCGGCATATTAATTTTAAATTTATCTTTTATAAAAATTGGAATCAAAAATAAAATCAAAGATAAAACACATAGTAAAGCATTATTATAATTTTGTAAAAAAAGTTCTCTAACTAAACAAACAATGATTGCAATTCTAAGAATTACATATACTCTGATTGATATTTTTGATGAGTTTTCATATACTTTTTCAAAATTGTGTAAATTCATTATTTTACCCACCCTTCAATATATTTGTATATCTTGCCAAATTCAAAATTATCAATTATAAATTGTTTAATAATTGCAAATTCACCTGTAAAAACTGATATAAAAAAGGATATTAAAGCTATTACAGATAGCATTATTAAAATCTTTTTGTATTTTTTTTCTTTTTTTGCTTTTTTTATTTTTGGTTCTTTGATTATCTCATTTAAATATAGAAATCTTTTTGTTTTTGTATTAATATTTTTTATTGAATTAAGAAGTTTATATGTTAAATATATTAAGAAAATAATTATTAATAAATAAATTATTGCAACACTTAGGTATCCGAGTCCTAAAAATATCTCCAGTTGAGAAAGTGAAAGAATTACTTGATAAATTATTATAATTAATTTACCTATATACATTATAGTTCCTAATACTATACATATAATTAGGATAGTTAATAAAAAATATAATAGTATTGAAACTGTAAATACATCTAATACTGCAAGTCCTAAAAAGATTATTTTTAGTAGTTCTTTTTTTGATTTTGTTTTCATTTAATCACCTTTTCTTATATTATAATACCATATATTATTATTATTAACTAGTTTAGTGTAAATAAAAAAGCACATATACATGTACTTTACATACAGAATTTTTTGAAAATGTTAACTTTTGTAAATTTAACGTTAATTATTTGTTTTTTTGACTAAGTAGAACTTTCTGTTGTTCCAGTTCTTTATATAATAATTCTATTCCATTTTTAATATTTGTTCCATCTATAATACTTTCTATCGCTAAATCTCTACAACCACTTATATTTGATTTATAGCTTATACAACTAGTTGTGATTACAGGTGTTTTAAACATTTTAGAATCATATTTTTCTACAAATAATGATTTTAATTCTTCAAATTTACTTATTTGATTTGTTGTTAATAATTCTGGTATGAGCCATATTCCAAAGTATTTATCCTCTGTAGCTTTGCCAGAATTAATAAATACCGCCATGTTTAATTCGGCTAATCCTTTTGCATATTCAATTTCATTATCAGCTTTGGACAATGAGATTTCATTATTACTACAAAATTTTTTTAACAATTCTAAATGTCTAACATTTGTAACTGCTGGAAATGATACTACTTCTCCATCTACATATCCAAAATTATTTTCACCGAATAATATCCATATTAAATTATTTTCTAAATTCATATAATATCGAGTAATCTAACTCGATTCACCTCATTTCCATCAAATTATATAGTTTATAAATTGTTTTTTAACTCATTTATTTATCTAAATACGTTTTATCAACTATTACATGTTTTGGAACATCATCCCACTTATTAATAGAACTTGTCTTATTTTTAGCAAATATTAAATTTAATTTTATTTTTATTTACTCTTTACTGAAAGGTTTAGATATATAATCCTCATATAAACTAAACTTGCACTTTGAAAATATAAATTTGTCAAAAAAACATCACTTCCTATAAATAAATTAATTATAACATATTTTTCAAAATAATTATACTTTGAAAATTTAGCAATTTTTAAATATTATGATTTTAATTTTAGATTGTTTCTATTTAGTATTTCAATTCTAATGAAAAAATAATCTTCTATTAATTTTATAAAAAAAATTATAACAATATAATTTTTTAAAAAAATCAGATAAATTAAAAATTACTTTTATATTTACTAATTTATCTGATTATTATTTTGATTTTCTATAATTACTTCTACCATTTGTTAAAGAAGTATGTTTTTTAAAACTTTTATTTTTAGAAAAATTATTACTATTAGATTTCTTATTAGTTTTATTTGATTCAAAATCTTTTTTATTACCATTGTTAGCAATTGAATTTTTTGAAAATTTATTTTTACTACTTGATTTAGAAATTCGTTTTTCTTTTTTTTCTAATTCGACCATAGGATATTTATGTTCAATTATATTAATATTATGGTTAATTAATTTTTCAATACTTTTTAAATCATTTAGTTCTTTACTTGAACATAACATTAAAGACTTACCAGCTTTACCAGCCCTAGCTGTTCTACCAATTCTATGAACATATATTTCAGCTTTTTCTGGAACATCATAATTTATTACTAATCCTAAATTAGCAATGTCTATACCACGAGCAGCTATATCTGTAGCTATCATTATTCTAGTTTTTCCAGATTTAAAATCACTTAAAGCTTTAACTCTATTTGATTGACTTTTATTTCCGTGAATAATACTTGTTTTAATTTTATATAAAGCAAGTTTATCAGCTAAATCATTAGCTCCGTGCTTAGTTCTTGTAAATATTAAAGTAGTTGGTTTTTCAACTGTTGAAATCAATTCCATTAATAAATTAGTTTTATTTTTAGTATCTACAAAATATAATTCTTCAACTATTTTATCTGCAGTTACTTTTTCTACTTTAGTTTTTATTGTTACTGGATTATTCATTATACTAGTCGTTAACTCCTTAATTTCTTTTGGCATTGTAGCCGAAAATAATAAGGTTTGTCGATTTTTTTTTGTTCTATTTATAATAAATTTAACATCTTTAATAAATCCCATATCAAGCATAGTATCAGCTTCATCTAACACTAAATATTCAACATTACTTAAATCGGCTTTATTTTGATTAATTAAATCAACCAATCTTCCTGGCGTAGCTACTAATATATCAATTCCATTTTTTAAAACTCTTTTTTGAGAATCTTGATTAACTCCGCCCAAAATTACACTACACTTGAAATTTGTTTCTTCAGTATACTTTATAATATTTTCTTTAATTTGAACTGCAAGTTCTCTAGTTGGACTAATAATTAAAAACTTAATTATTTTATCTGGTTTAGAAGTTCTTATCATTTTATCTATTATAGGTAATGAGAAAGCTGCTGTTTTACCTGTACCTGTTTGAGCAAGTCCTATTACATCTTTATTTTCTAATATTTTAGGAATAGCTAACGTTTGAATTTCTGTTGCTTCTACATACCCCATTTTATCTATCGCCTTTATTATATCTTCTGATAACTTTAATTCTTTAAATTTCATAATTCTCTCCTTTTTACTGCTTGAGTAGTATACCATAAATCTTTTAAAAAATATACTTTTTAGATAATTTCTTTTACTTAAAGACGAAAGAATAACTAGTTAAATAAAAAATACTAGCATTAGTTTTACTTATTAAAAAAGCTGTAAAAAAATATTAGCATTTTTTACTAATATTTTATCTTCGTTTTACTAAGATCTTTGAATAATTTTGAATTTGTTCTTTATTGTTATAATATTCTTTATACTCTTCTAATAAATCAATTGTTGGTTTATATAATAATTCATTTTTTTCATCAAGCATGTCATCTATTCCTACATGAATTTGATTACCAAAATTTACAACTTTATATTTAGAATTTTTATATAATGTTTTTCATATATATTTGAATAATTTACTTTTTTTGTAATATCAAATACGCAAACATCTTTTTCTTTTAATTTAATATTATTTTCTTTATAATATTTATCAATATATCTTTTTATTAAAAATTTAATACCATTTTTTAATTGAAACTTTTCTTGATTTATAAATACAACATCAATGTCAAAACCTATATTCATAAATTATTCCCCTTTTTTATTAAAGTGTATTATATCATGCATAGCTTTTTTGTCAAATATTAATTATATTTTATTAAAAATGAAATTTTTTTAGATTAGCTAATTTTAGTTATGACACTTTAAAATATTATTGTAATGAAGGATTAGTATTTAATCTAAAAAGAGATAAAAATAATTTCAGAATATTTGATGATGAAACATTTCTTGAATTAAAAGTTTGTCTTGTTCAAAAAAATGTGAGTTGAGCATATCAAAAATGAAAGAATATCTTAATCTTTGTTTTATAGGCGATGATACAATATTAGAAAGAAAGAAAATTTTAAGAAAAAAACAAGTTTAATTATATGAAAAATTAAATGAAATTAAAGACAGTATAAAATATATAGATAAAAAACAACAATTTTACGATAATATTTTATTTAAAATAAATAATAACAATAAATAATAACAATAAATAAATAATAATGGACTTAAAGATATAAAAATTGAGATATCATTTAAAATTAATTTAAAATTTTATTTCCAGGAAGAATTTAAGTCATTTGAAAACTAAATATTTTATGTTATTATTAAAT
>JBKDZP010000001.1:0-1805 GCA_047971315.1 Bacilli bacterium | reverse complement strand
TCTTAGCTATTGTCCTGTGTGATTTCTTTTCGGATAGCCCGAACTGTATTGCAATTCTATCTTCCAATTGTAAGTGTGTATAAGTATTCATAAATTTTCTCCAAATTAATATGACTATCACTTATAATAGAAGCAGATAGCTATAGTATTCGTCTACCGCCAAGTTGACACTAATATTATAGCTATTTTTCTATATTGGCACGAATTTGATAAATTTCGTGTTTTGTCGGGCTTCACACTTTAATCTTCCGTCGATATCGAAAATGAATTTTATAAGATAATAACTAGTTATTCATCCTTTAAAAATATTCATCCACTGTATAATCATCGTACTGGTTTTGATGTTAATTTTATTAGCCTGGCTTCATTTTTAGGATTTTCTTATGGACCAAGCAGCGAAAGATACCAAGAGCCTTACGAGAGTAAGGGAGTAACTAAATATCATAATAGAAATAAATTAAATTTTACTTTACTTAGAATTAAAAGTGATTCAAATAATTTTTTGGATGAACAAGGATTTTTGCTTTATCCTAAAATTGATAAAAAAATTATTCAAGATTTTAGAGAACTAAAAACTTTACTTCAAAATTATATTAAATCTGTCGTTAAAATAAATGAAAAGTATTCAGATGAAAATTCTGTATACAAAACATTAAATGACTATGATAACCTTATAGTAATAAATTTTAACTATACCAATACACTTTCTTTCTACAACTCAAATATTATAAATGTTTATGTCCATGGTTCTGTTGATGATGAAATTATTTTTGGTCATAATGAAATAACGGATCTAGAATTTTCAATGTTTAATAAACATGTTCAAACTCAAATCTCGGAAACGAATTACAAGCACTTGTTAGAAAAGGCTTTTTCTAAAGAAAAATTTGAGCTTGGTGATTCATTTGATTTACTTATTTTGGGACATTCCTTTGATTCAAACGATTTTGGTATATTCAAATGGGTATACGAAACATTTTATTCACATAAGTTTATTTTTTGGAACTTAAAATACTTCTATAATCCAACTGACGATAATTGGGATCTGATTTCCAGAAATAGCAATTTAAATAAATTTTATACTAAATATTTAAATTCTATTGTTAACACAAAATCATCACTTTACTTTGAATGCTTAGAACGAAGAATGATAAATTCATCTGATCCTATATACACTGGACATCACGAATTTGACTTTTTTCAACGTGTTGGAAACATCGAAAAAATATCGCTTAATTAATTATTTATTTATTAATGTAACTCTATTATGGAGTTACATTTTTTATTTGCTTTTGTAGATATTCATACTGTTCTTTAAGTGGATAATTACTCTTTTGATCGTTGTAATCAGTTAAGTTAATACCACTATCAACTGCTTGTACTTCTAGTTTACTTATCTGTTCTTTCATTTGTTCGTTTACATAATCAATTGACTTTTGAATTGCTGTAAGTGTATAGTAACTATCATTAATTGCAATTGAGTTCTTAATTAACTCATCAAAGTCTATATTGATTAAATCTGCAAGTTGTTTGTAATAATTGTATTTATCAATTACTTGTTTACGCATTGCTTGTAGTTCTTGTTCTTTTTCTTCTGGACTAGCTTTTATATATGGTTTTAAATAAGTTTGAATATCACTACTATAATAATTAATCAAACGATCATTGACATAATTTAAATCAATGTATTTGATTAATCGTTTCTTCTGACTATCATTTAAATCACCATAATTCTTGATACTATCAAAGATATTTACATACTCTACCATTTCATCTTTATCAATAATTATCTGAAATAAAGTTTC